>NZ_SSXI01000222.1:2591-15142 GCF_004803405.1 Nocardioides sp.
ATGGTGCTCCTCAAAGGTCGATGTGGCAGTCACCGGCAGGGGCGGTGACGCAGATCCGGATCTCCTCGTCGGGAAGGGAGGACTCCTCGCCCGTCAGGATGTTGCGGACCGTGCCCGCGGTCTTGGTGCGTGTGCAGGAGAAGCAGATCCCCATGCGGCACCCGAACTCGGGCCGCAGGCCGAGGTCCTCGGCCTGTTCGAGCAGGCTGGCCCCGGTGTTGGCCGCGGACTTCCCCGAGCGGGTGAAGGCGACCTCGCCGTCGGCCGTGCCGTCGCCGGCTCGAACCGTGCGGGCGACCGCGGGCTTGAAGAACTCCATGCGGAGACGGGGCGAGACCTCGCCCTCGGCGCCGACATAGGCGGCCCGCACCAGGTCGACGAGGCCAGCGGGTCCACACAGCCAGGTGTCGGTGTCGCGGTAGTCCGGGACCAGGCGGCGCAGCTCGAACTCGGAGAAGAGCTGGTCGCCGTACCTCAGGTGCACGTCGACACCGTTGTCGGCCGCGGCGATCGCCGTGAGCTCGTCGGCGAAGATCTGGTCCTCGGGGCCCCGCGCGAAGTGCAGGAAGGTGACCTTCCGGCCGACGTGGCCGTCGTACCCGTCGCGCATGAGGGTGCGGACCATCGACATCGCCGGCGTGATCCCCGAACCCCCGGTGATGAACAGCAGTCGGTTGTCGGTCGGCGTCGCCGGGCTCTCGGTGAGCGTGAACTCGCCCTGCGCCTGGCTCAGGTGGAGGATCTCGCCCGGCTCGGCGTGATGGACGAGGAACGTGGACACCTGGCCCTCGTCGTGCGCTCGGACGGTCAGGGTGAACCGCTCCCCCGGCGCTGAGGCGGCCGACGAGATCGAGAACGCCCGGGTGTGGCGCCTGCCGGAGCCGGGAAGCTCGGCGCCGACCAGGACGTGCTGGCCGGCGCGGTGGCCGCGCCAGGTGCTGGTGGGCTGCAGGGTCAAGGTGGCGACCGGCGCACCGCTGGCTCCCGCAGTCTCGCGGTGCACCGACACCACGCGGGCCCGGACCTCGTGGGCGGCCCACATCGGGTTGAACCGCTCGAGGTAGCGGTCGACGCCGTGCGGCGTGGCCAGCGCAGCCGCGAGACGAGAGCGCAGCAGCCGTCCGACGGGACCGATCGCGGTGGGATCGGAGATGAGCGCGGACATCGCGCCTCCTTCGGTGGACTGACCTTCGGTGTACATCCGTACACCGAAACTCTCCCCGGTCGCCACTCCGCGGTCAACGACCGCGCCATGTGAGAGTGCACACATGTTCACTCACGGTAGGCTGCCGCGGTGACTGACACCCGCGTCGAGCGCAAGGAGCGCACCCGTCGCGCCATCCTCGACGCCGCGCTCGCCCTGTCCGGGGAGAGCACCTTGGTGGCCCTCTCGCTCCGCCAGGTGGCCAAGGAGGTCGGCATCGTTCCGACCGCCTTCTACCGCCACTTCGCTTCGATCGAAGAGCTCGGCCTGGCGCTGGTCGACGAGGCACTGGACACCCTGCGCGTACTCCTCCGCGAGATCCGGCGCTCTGCGGGGCACGACTACCGCGACATCATCGACGGATCGGTGGCGGTGCTCGTCGAGCAGGTGCGCGCTCACCATGCCCACTTCGGCTTCATCGCCCGAGAGCGGTTCGCCGGCCCGACCGCGGTGCGGCAGGCGATCGAGCGCGGTATCGAGCTGTGCGAGCGCGAGCTCGCCGTGGACCTCTCGCACCTCCCGGGGACCGACCGCTGGTCCGACCAGGACCTGCGGACGCTCTCGGCCCTCATCGTCGGCGCGATGGTCACGACCGCCGAGCGGCTGGTCGCGGTCGAGCCGGGGTCCGCCGTCGAGCTCAGGATCGCCGACACCGCACGCACCCAGCTGCGGATGATGCTGATCGGCGTACAGCGCTGGCGCTCGAACTCCTAGTCGTCCCACCAGTCCCAGCACCCGGCCGATCCCTGCACTTCTCGGGCGTTGCAACGGCCGGGAAGTGCAGGAATCACCGGTTCACCGGCGATTCCTGCACCCCACCACCTCAATGACCCACCGGCACACCCTCCGGCGCGTCCACCTTGGCCGGGAGCATCAGCGCGGTCACGATGACCACGATGCCGATGATCGCGCCGGCGGCGAACGCCCACTGCAGTCCGCCCATGAAGGCGTCCACCGTGGTCGCGCCGGCCTCGCGCAGGTGGTCCTGACGGTTGTCGAGGGTGACGACCAGCAGTGCGGTGCCGATCGCACCGGCGACCTGCTGGAGGGTGCCCAGCAGCGAGCTGCCGTGCGAGTACAGGTGCGGTGGCAGGTCGCCGAGGCCCAGGGTGAAGACCGGCGTGAAGATCATCGCCAGGGTCACCATCAGCACCATGTGCATCGCGAGGATCAGGGCGTACGGCGTCTCGGTGCCGATCCGGCTGATCAGGAACATCACCGCGACCATGCCGATCGAGCCCGGGATCACCAGCACCCGGGAGCCGAAGCGGTCGTAGAGCTTGCCGACCTGAGGCCCGAGCAGACCCATCGCGAGGCCGCCCGGCATGACCAGCAGCCCGGTCTGGAAGGCGCTGAGGCCACGGAGGTCCTGCAGGTAGAGCGGCAGCAGGATCATCGAGCCGAGGAAGGCCATGAAGCCGGCCGACATCAGCACGAGCGAGACGGTGAAGGTGCGATGCTTCAGCGTCCGCAGATCCATCAGCGGAGCCTCGGAGCGCTGCAGGCGCAGCTGGTAGAGCGCGAAGAGCACGATCAGCGCCACGCCGACGCCGATGATGAGAGCGGGTGTGGTCCAGCTGGCGGTGCCGACCTTGGTCAGCCCGTAGACGAAGCTGCCGAAGCCCGACGCCGCCAGCACCACGCTGAGCCAGCTGACGGAGCTGACCTGCGGCTCCCCCACGTTCACCAGGAGCCGCATCCCGGAGACCGCGACGAGCGCGGCGACCGGCAGCACCAGGACGAAGATCAGGCGCCACGAGCCGAGCTCGAGGATCACGCCGGCCACCGCCGGCCCCAGTGCCGGGGCGCACGACATCGCGAGCGTCACCTGGCCCATCACGCGGCCGCGGTCCTCGGCCGCCACGACGGTCATCAGCGTCGTCATCAGCAGCGGCATCATCACCGCGGTGCCGCCGGCCTGGATCACGCGGCCGAGAAGGAGCACCTCGAAGGTCGGCGCGACGGCTGCCAGCAGCGTTCCGGTGCAGAACGTCGCCATCGCCGTCGCGTACGCCGAGCGGGTCGAGACCCGCTGGAGGAACCAGCCGGTGATCGGGATGACGGCCGCCATCGTGAGCATGAACGCGGTGGACAGCCACTGTGCTGAGCGCTCGGCGATGTTGAAGTCGACCATCAGGCGCGGGATCGCGTTGATCATGATCGTCTCGTTGAGGAACACGACGAAGGTCGCAGCGACCAGCAGCTTGATCACCAGCGGCGTCCGCCCCGGCGCCGCGGTGGCGAACTCGTCCTCGAACTCGGCGACGTCGCCGGTCTCGATGGGCGCAGTCATGGAAGGGTCCTATCGGTAGGGATCGCAGGTGCCGGCTCAGGCCACCAGGTTCGGGGGTGGTCCGCCGTCTTCACCAGTTCCACGAACGGACCGTCACCGATACGACAGCCAGCACGAGACGAATTCATCGGCGATCCGGCAAGACCATGTCCGGAGAATGCTGCCGCAGCGGCGGGGACTCCCGCCAACGGTTATTGGACCGCCGTCAGCGGTTGAAGACGATCTTGCCGAAGACGTCGCCGGACGCCATGGCTGCGAACCCCTCGCGCGCCTCGGTCATCGGAATCACCCGGTCGATCACCGGTCGAAGGCCGGTGCTGTCGAGCAGGTTCACCAGGGACGCGAGCTCGGCGCTGGTGCCCATGGTCGACCCGATCACGCTGAGCTGGAGGAAGAAGATCCGGGTCAGCTCGGCGTCGTCGAGGTTCGGGCCCGAGGTCGCGCCCGAGGTGACGATCTTTCCGCCGGGACGCAAAGAGCGGACGGAGTGCGACCAGGTCGCCCGCCCGACGGTCTCCATCACCGCGTCGACCTTGACCGGCAGGCGTGCCCCCGACTCGAACGCCTCGTGCGCGCCGAGCTCCACCGCCTTCGCACGCTTGGCCTCGTCGCGACTGGTGGCCAGCACTCGCAGGCCGCCGGCCCGGGCGAGAGCGATCAGGGCCGTGGCGACGCCGCCGCCCGCCCCCTGCACGAGCACCGTGTCACCCGCCTTGAGGCCCCCCTGGGTGAAGAGCATCCGGTAGGCCGTCAGCCACGCCGTCGGCAGACATGCGGCCTCCTCGAAGGACAGGGACGCCGGCTTCGGCACGACGTTGGCCCTGGGCACGACCACCTTGTCCGCGAACGTTCCCTGGTGCCGCTCGGAGAGCAGCGACCGGCGCGGGTCCAGGGTCTCGTCGCCCCGCCAGTGCGGGTCCGAGACGACGGCGTGCACGACAACCTCGTTGCCGTCCTCGTCGTACCCGGCCGCATCGCAGCCGAGGATCATCGGCAGCGCGTCGGACTTGAGGCCGACGCCGCGCAGCGACCACAGGTCATGGTGGTTGAGGGCGGCAGCCTTGACGGTCACGGTGGTCCAGCCATCCGGGGCGATCGGGTCTGGACGCTCTCCGACCACCAGGCCGGCCAGCGGGTCGTCGGAGCTGAAGGACTCGGCGTAGACGGCGAACATGCGGCCGACCCTATCGAGGCCGCCGACGCGGTGATCCGGTCGGTCCGACGAGGAGATGTCAGGCGCGTGCGACGCCGTCACGGCGAGCCGCTGCCGCGACGGCGGCGGCTACGGCAGGCCCGACCCGGGGGTCGAACGGCGAGGGGATCACGAAGTCCTCGGACAGCTCGTCGCCCACCAGCGCGGCCAGCGCGTCCGCTGCGGCCACCTTCATACCTTCGGTGATGCTGCTGGCGTGGACGTCGAACGCACCGCGGAAGATGCCGGGGAAGGCGAGCACGTTGTTGATCTGGTTGGGGAAGTCCGACCGTCCGGTGGCGACGACCCGTGCGTGCCTGTGGGCCACGTCCGGGTGCACCTCGGGGATGGGGTTCGCCATCGCGAAGATGATCGCGTCGTCGGCCATGGTCGCGACCACCTCCTCGGGCACCGTGCCGCCCGAGACGCCGATGTAGACGTCGGCGCCCGCGAACGCGTCGGCGAGGGTGCCGCTGCGTCCGGTGAGGTCGGCGGTCAGCTCCGCGAGTGCCTTCTTCGACGTCGTGAGGTCGTGACGGTCCGAGCTGACGACGCCCTTGCGGTCGGTGACCACCAGGTCCTTGATGCCGGCGGCGAGCAGGATCTTCGCGATCGCCACGCCCGCCGCGCCCGCTCCGGAGATCACGACGCGGGTCGACTCCGCGTTGCGGCCGGTCAGCTTGAGCGCGTTGACGAGTGCCGCGAGCGTGACCACGGCCGTGCCGTGCTGGTCGTCGTGGAAGACCGGGATGTCGAGGGCCTCCTTGAGGCGGTCCTCGATCTCGAAGCAGCGGGGTGCGGAGATGTCCTCGAGGTTGATGCCGCCGAAGCTGGGCGCCAGCCGGACGACGGTCTCGATGATCTCCTCGACGTCGGTCGTCGCGAGGCAGATCGGCACGCCGTCGACGCCCCCGAACTGCTTGAAGAGGACCGCCTTGCCCTCCATCACCGGCATCGCTGCGGCCGGGCCGATGTCACCGAGGCCGAGGACGGCGGTGCCGTCCGTCACGATCGCGACCGTGTTCGGCACCCAGGTGTAATGACGTGTCAGCGTCGGATCGGCCGCGATCGCCTCGCACACCTCGGCGACGCCGGGGGTGTAGGCCAGTGACAGCTGGTCCTTCGTGCTGACGTCGGCAGTCGGCACGGTCGCCATCTTCCCGCCGCGGTGCAGGTCGAAGACCGGCTCACCCGCGCGCGGGTGCGGTGAAGGAACGTCAGCGGCCACGAGGATCAATGCTCCCACATGTGCCGGCAACGCCCCCGTGCTGTCCGGATGACAAGGGTCACAGCGAGGGCCGGCGCCATGACCAGCAGCGCGCGCCGTCCGCGGAGGAGCAGCGGGCGTGGCCAGAGCCGGCCGAGAACCACGGCCCACACATCGTCGTCCGGCACCACGCCGCGATGCCGTGAGTCGACGCCCACGGCAGGGTTGTCGCCCCGGAGCCACCATCCGCCCTGTCGCCGATCGACCGCACGCTTGACCACGACGGTGCCGTCCCCGAAGCGGGCCACCACGACGTGGCCCGGTCGGACGCGCGCGCCGTACCCGACGAGCAGGCGGTCACCAGGCGCCAGCGTCGGGCGCATCGAGTCGCCGCGGACGACCGCCATCCCGACCTGCCGGCGGCGGCGTCCCGCTCCCTGACCTGGCGTTGCCCGCGTTCGCACGCCGAGTAGTGTCGCAGCCAACAGCTCGATCCCCCTCGAACACAGGAGAGGACCCACATGTTCTCGCGTCTCTTCGCCCCGACCGTCGAGGTCTCCGCCCACTGCGACCTCCCTTGCGGCGTCTACGACCCCGCCCAGGCCCGGATTGAGGCCGAGTCGGTCAAGGCGATCATCACCAAGGCACTCGACAGCGACGACCCCGACTTCCGCACCCGCGCGGTCCTCATCAAGGAGCAGCGGTCCGAGCTCGTCAAGCACCACCTGTGGGTGCTGTGGACCGACTACTTCAAGCCCCCGCACTTCGAGAAGTACCCGCAGCTCCACACGCTGGTCAACGAGGCCACCAAGCTCGCCGGCGCCGCGGGCACCAAGGGCACGCTCGACCCCGCGACGGCCGACCAGCTGCTCGCGAAGATCGACGAGATCGCTGAGATCTTCTGGGAGACCAAGAAGTGATCTCGGCGCCGGGTCCGCCCGGCGCCGAACCCCTGGGTCGCAGCGAGAATCCCCGCCGATGACACAGGGCTGAGCTTGGGACTCCCCCGGGACTTCGTCCTGATTTTCAGGAGCCGCACGCCTGCACAGGCGTGCGGCTTCTGAAATTTCGAGGAGAGGGCGGGACCTAGGGCCTAGCGTGATTCGGGCCGGACCCCCATGAGTCCGGCACCCACCCCAGGGTGCATGCCGGAGGGACACTACGGCGGCACCCGGGTCAACCGGAGGGAGACACCGCGATGCATAGCGCCCTGATAAAGATCCTCGTCGGCGTTGCCGTCGGCCTCGGCCTGACGCTCACGTCCGCCACTACCGCCACCGCCACACCGGCCCCGCGCGCCCAGGAAGCCGCCGCAGCACCCGACTGCTCGGCCCGCTCCGCCGCGCTGGCCAGGGCTCGCGAGAACTACGGCCACCGCAGTCGCGTGTTCACGCGGGCGCGCAACGCCGTGCTGAAGGCCAAACGGGCCGAGAAGCGCGCGAAGACCCGCAAGGCCAAGCGCGCCAAGCACAAGGTCGTCGTCCGCGCCAAGAAGCGCCTCTCGAACCAGCGCACCAAGCTCCGCCGGGCTCGAGCGAATGTCGCCACCCAGCGGGCGGCCCTGGAGCGCTGCCGCAACAGCTCGGAGCCGGCACCGACTGCCGCGAGCCCGATCGAGGAGCTCTGCGACATCGGCATCCCGCTGCAGGTCTGCACGCAGCTGGCGGCCCTCGCAGGCGGCACGCTGCAGACCACCTTCGGGGAGCTCTGCACCGCCCAGCCGGCGTTGGCGCCGCTCTGTGACGTGCTCGCCGGCTCCGTCCCGGGCTCGACGGAGCTGCGTGGCCTGGTCACCGAGCTGCACTCGGTCCTCGACGGCATCGGGCTCGGGCACCTGCTCGACGATGTGCTCGGCGAGATCGGGCTCACCCGCCTCATCGGCCAGACGGCGCTCGAGGACCTGCTCAACCAGCTCGGGCTGGGCGGCGTCCTGTGCGGGCTGCTCTGCTGATCCGCTCGGCTACGACGGCCGCGTCCCCCGCTGGGGGCGCGGCCGTTGTCGTACGCTCCTCCTTGTTTGTCCCACCCTTCGTTCGTCCCACCTTCCCGCGGAGGATCGGCATGTCCGACACGAGCAGCCTCGCTTCCGGAGACGCACCGGCCCCCGGCGTCCCCGGCGACCCGGCCGAGGTGGAGCTGCGGCTGCCGGCCGACGGTGCCTACGTCTCCGTGGTGCGGACCCTGACCGCCGGCCTCGCTGCACGTCTCGACTTCACGATGGACGACATCGAGGACCTGCGGATCGCGGTCTCCGAGGCTTCCGCCATGGTCCTCGACGAGGCCGATGCGGGAGCCCAGCTCGACTGCCGATATCTCCTCGCGCCCGGCGAGCTGACCCTCACGATCAGCACCGCTGCACAAGACCCGGTCGCCCCCGACTACGAGAGCTTCGGCTGGCAGGTGCTGGCGACGCTGGCCTCCGAGGCAGCGATCGACGCGGTGCCGGGAAGCTACTCGGTGCGCCTCACAGTGCGGTCCTCACTCGAGCCATGACGGCCGACACCTCTCGGGACGACGGCCGACTGACGGTCGTCGAGCAGACCAGGAAGCGCAGCGCGGAGCTGTTCATGGTGTTCCGCGACGAGACGGCCACGGCGACGGAGCGCGACGGCGCCCGCGATGCGCTGGTCCACCTCCATCTGCCGCTGGTCGAGCACTGCGCCCGCCGGTTTCGCAACCGCGGCGAGCCCTTCGAGGACCTGGTGCAGGTGGGAACGATCGGTCTGATCAAGTCCGTCGACCGGTTCGACACCGAGCGCGGCGTCGAGTTCTCGACCTACGCGACGCCGACGATCATCGGTGAGATCAAACGCTACTTCCGCGACAAGGGCTGGGCCATCCGTGTGCCCCGGCGGTTGCAGGAGCTGCGGATGCAGATCAGTGCGACGACGGCCGAGCTGACCCAGAGCCTGGGCCGGTCGCCGTTGCCGAGGGAGATCGCCGACGCGATCGGCTGCTCGGTCGAGGAGATCATCGAGGGCCTCGAGTCGAGCAACGCCTACGCCACACTGTCCCTCGACGCGACCGATGACGGCTCAGACACAGGCGGCCAGAGCATGCTCGAGGCCATGGGCGTCGACGACGATGCCCTCGAGCACGTCGAGATCCGGGAGTCGGTGAAGCCGCTCCTGGAGAACCTCCCTCCCCGGGAGAAGAAGATCCTGCTGCTGCGGTTCTTCAAGAACATGACCCAGTCCCAGATCGCCGAGGAGATCGGCGTCTCCCAGATGCACGTCTCCCGGCTCCTCAGCCGGACCCTCGACCAGCTGCGTCAGTCGCTCGACGAAGGCTGACCCTCCAGCGCCTCGATCGTGTCGGGATGCAGGAGACCGGCGAGCACGATCCCGGCGCACGTCACGAGGCCGATCGCGACGGCGACGTGCTCGCGCAGGCTCCAGGCCAGGCCGAGAAGGATCAGCTGGGTGATCAGCACCGGTCCGCGTGACCACCCCCGCCGCGACGCCAGTCCCCAGGCGGCCGCGACCAGGACGGCGCCGTACGCCGCGAAGAACCCCGCGGTGGAGAGCCCCATCGCCAGCCGTCCCGAGGTCACGCTGGCGAACTCCAGGATCGCCAGCAGCAGCAGTACGACGCCCTGCACGCCGACCAGGGAGGCCGCCACCGTCAGGGGCGGCGGGTTCTTCGTCGGATAGGCCGTGGGACTCTCGCTCACGAACCCAGCGTAGGGACCCTTTGCGTCTCACCAGGCTCCGGCTAGGGTCGGGAGATCGGGCTCGGGCCGACGAGCGCCGGCCGTTTGTGACCCAACAGACCACCCCAATTGCTTGATTCGAAGTGGATTCCTTGGAAACCTAGAACGAGCGATCGTGAAACCGTTCACTTTTGCGGCTTCACGCGTGCCCGCAGCCGGGCACCCTGCATTCCTAGAAAGAGGGCAACCCCACCCATGGATTGGCGACACCGTTCCGCATGCCTCGACGAGGATCCGGAGCTGTTCTTCCCGATCGGCAACACCGGTCCGGCCATCCTCCAGATCGAGGAGGCCAAAGCGGTCTGCCGACGCTGCGACGTGCGCGAGCAGTGTCTCGCGTGGGCGCTCGAGGCGGGACAGGACCACGGGGTGTGGGGTGGTCTCAGCGAGGACGAGCGGCGAGCGCTGAAGCGGCGCAACGCCCGCGCCCGCGTGCGCACGCCGGTCTGAGCTCGCCGCACGAGCGCGTCACTCGACGGCGATGCTGATGCCTGCCCTCGTCCCGCCCGTGGGTGAGTGGCCGAGCGCCAGGTGGCCACCGAGCTCGGACTCCACGAGCGTGCGGACGATGGACAGGCCCAAGCTGCTGGAGGAGTCGAGGTCGAACCCCTCCGGCAGCCCTTGACCGTCGTCCTCGATCGCGACCTCCAGCACCGCACCGTGCCGCTCGGCGCGCAGCACGATCTCACCGGACCCGCCGGTCTGGTAGCCGTGCTCGGCAGCGTTCTGCATCAGCTCCATGACCACCATGGCCAGTGGCGTCGCCATCTCCGAGTCGAGCGCCCCGAAGGTCCCCTCGCGGCGGACGCTCACCTGCGCGGTCGTCGATCCCACGTCGGTGACCAGTCTGGCGAGGCGGTCGGCGATGTCGTCGAAGTCGACCTTCTCCTCGACCGCCTGGCTCAGCGTCTCGTGGACGATCGCGATCGAGCCCACCCGGCGGACCGCCTCCTCCAGCGCGGCCGCGGCTTCGACGGAGTCGATCCGGCGCGCCTGCATCCGCAGCAGCGCGGCGACGGTCTGGAGGTTGTTCTTCACGCGGTGGTGGATCTCCCGGATGGTGGCGTCCTTGCTGACCAGCTCCCGGTCGCGCCGGCGCAGGTCGGTCACGTCGCGGAGCAGGATCATGCCGCCGATGTGATCGCCCTTGGGTCGCAGCGGGATCGACCGCACGATCAGCGCCACACCCTCGCCGGGACCGCCTGAGGAGCCGAGCTCGGTGTCGCGGTGGGCCCGTCCGCCGAGCACGGCGCTCAGCGTCTCCTCGTCGGGGCGCCACTTGGGAGGGACGAGGTCGCGGGTGAGGTCGGTCAGCGGCTGGCCGGCGAGGTCACCGGCGAGACCGAGCTTGCGGTAGACCGACAGCGCGTTCGGGCTGGCGTAGACGACGCGTCCAGCCGCGTCCACCCGCAGGAACCCGTCACCGACCCGAGGAGAGTCCGCGTGGTCGCTGCGCTGGCCCGGATTGGGGAAGAGTCCCAGGGCGATCATGTTCGCGAGGTCCGAGGCGGTCTGGAGGTAGTTGATCTCCAGCCGACTGGGTGTCCGGATCCCGAGCAGGTTGGTGTTGCGGCTGATCACCGCGATCACCCGGCCGTCGCGTCGTACCGGGATCGCCTCCACCCGCACCGGCACCTCGTCGCGCCACTCGGGGTCGCCCTCGCGGGCGATCCGCCCCAGCTCGAAGGCGGCATCGACCAGTGGGCGCCGCCCGGTGGCCACGAAGGAGCCGACGATGTCGTCGACGTACGCGGTCGGGCCGGTGGTCGGGCGCATCTGGCCACCCGCCCAGAAGCCCTTGCCCTGGCGGTCCGGGAGCCACAGCACGAGGTCGGCGAACGAGAGGTCGGCGATCACCTGCCAGTCCGCCTGGAGGAGCTGGAGCCACGCGATGTCCGCGTCATCGAGATCGGTGTGTCGCTTGGCGATCGCGGACAGGGAGGCCATGCGGAAACCGTAGTGCCCTGTCCGACCCCCGACCGCTGTCATGGGGCTTCAGGCCGTTTGGCAGGATGGTCCATGGGGACTTTCACGGTCGGTTCCTGGACCTCGGAGGGTGGTCGATGGCGAAGGTGGACTGGGCGGAGATCCCCCAGCGGGACTTCCGCGTCCCCGATGTGGCTCCGCTCGCCGATCTCACCGCAGAGCTGACCGAGCTTCTCGGGCATCCCGATCCGCGCCTGCGCGGCGAGGTCGCCCTGCCGGTGCTCAGCACGTGGATCGCCCGCGGGGTGTACGACGACCTCCTCCCGGGGCTCGGCGACGGGATCGCCACCGGGCTGGTCCGGGGGCTCGGAGAGCAGGGCACCGACTCGGTGTTCCGCCGCAGCAGCTCTGCCGTGGTGCTGGCGAACTGCATCCTGCGCGACATCCGACAGCCCCTCGTGCCGAAGGCCCGGGTGGTGGACTGGGCCGACCGGATCGCGACCTGGCTGCTGGCCGAGCGTGACCTCCGCGGCTACGTGCCCGGCAAGGGCTGGGCGAAGGCGATCGCGCACGGCGCGGACGCCCTCGGCGCGTTCGCCTCTTCCCCGCACTGCGGACGCCCTGAGCTGGCGGTGATCCTCGATGTGCTGGGTGAGCGGGTCACCGCGAAGGTGGACGAGGTCTGGTCGGCCGGCGAGGCGGACCGGCTGGCGGCCGCCACCCTCCAGCTGCTGCGCCGCAACCTGGTGCCTCTCGACGACGTCGAGGACTGGGCGATGGGCATCGGCAAGCGGGCGCTGGGCGCCACCGAGCAGCGGCGCAAGCCCGATCCTTCGGCCGTCAACGCGGACTCGTTCCTGCGGGCGCTCTACCTCCAGCTGGCGCTCGGTCCCGAGCCGCCGGCGACCCGCGCGGACCTCGTGCTGACGCTGGTCTCGATGCTGCGGGAGCTGCATCCGGAGCTGCTCGGTCGGCCCCGCTGAGCCGAGGAGCCCCCGCGGAGGTATGCCGAGCGCC
>NZ_SSXI01000222.1:15347-20186 GCF_004803405.1 Nocardioides sp.
AGCGCTCAGCGCAAACAGGCACCGCAGCGCTCAGCGCAAACAGGCACCGCTGAGCCGAGGAGCCCCCGCGGAGGTACGCCGAGCGCCAGCGAGGCGTGCCGGAGCACCGCCGGGTGCTGGCTCGCGTTCAGGCGTGGTGTCCTAACGTGCACGCATGACCTCCGACTCCCCCACCGCCACCGAGAGCACCGGCGAGATCCGCGGCCACGCCGGCGAGCTCGCGGTCGCGGTCGCGCAGGCGCACGGCATCGAGACGATGTTCACCCTGTCCGGCGCCCATGTCTTCCCGATGTACGACGGCGCCGTCCGGACACAGCAGCAGGCGGCGCAGCAGGATGGTCCCAGCGGTCCCCCGGTACGGCTGCTCGACGTCCGCCACGAGCAGACCGCGGCCTTCGCGGCCGAGGCGACCGGCAAGCTCACCCGAGTCCCGGGCCTGGCGGTGCTGACTGCCGGGCCGGGCGTCACCAACGGGGTGAGCGCACTCGCCCAGGCGAAGTTCGCGGGATCGCCCATGGTCGTGGTCGGCGGCCGCGCCCCCAACAACCGGTGGGGCACCGGGGCGTTGCAGGAGATCGACCACCTGCCGATCGTCGAGACGGTCACCAAGCACGCGCGCACCCTGATGACGGCCGCCGACGTCGCCGGCGGCTTCCACGAGGCCTTCTCCGCCGCGCGGTCGTCGCACCGCGGGCCGTCCTACGTCGACGTGCCCATGGACGAGTTCTTCAACGCCGGGACCGGCTCGGTGCCCACGATCGGGTCCTTCCGCGGCGCCGAACCCGACAGCGACGCGATCGCCCGGATCGCCGGCCTGATCGCTGCCGCGGAGCGCCCGGTGCTCGTGCTCGGCACCGACGTCTGGGCCGATCATGCCGACGAGGCGGCGCTCCGCTTCGTCGAACAGATGATGATCCCCGCCATCACCAACGGCATGGGCCGCGGCGTGATCCCCGGCGGACACCCACTGCTGGTGACCAAGGCCCGGGGCGCTGCGCTCGGTGGCGCCGACCTGGTCGTCGTCGTCGGGACACCGCTGGACTTCCGGCTCGGCTACGGCGCGTTCGGGGCCGGTGTCGACTCGGGCGGCGCCGCCGTTCCGGTCGTACACATCGCGGACTCGGCGGACCAGATCTCGGCGCACGCCTCGCTGGCGGACGCCGTGGCCGGCGACCTGACGTCGGTGTTCGACGGTCTCCTGGCCGAGCTCGACCGGTCGCGGCAGGCTGACCGCGCGGCCTGGATCACGTCCCTGCAGGAGACCGTCGCGAAGGCAGGCGCCAGGGATGCGGAGCTGCTCGGCGCCGAGGCCGACCCGATCCATCCCGCCCGGATCTACGGAGAGCTGGTGCCCCGCCTCGCCGAGGACGCGGTCGTGATCGGTGACGGCGGCGACTTCGTGTCGTTCGCCGGCAAGTACGTCGAGCCGAAGCGGCCCGGCTGCTGGCTCGACCCCGGCCCGTACGGCTGCCTCGGCGCGGGTCTCGGCGCCGCGATCGCCGCCCGGATCGCCCGGCCGTCGTCGCAGGTCGTGCTGCTGCTGGGCGACGGCGCTGCGGGGTTCTCCTTGATGGACGTCGACACCCTGGTCCGTCACGACCTGCCAGTCGTGATGGTGATGGGCAACAACTCCGCCTGGGGCTTGGAGAAGGGCCCGATGCAGATGCTCTACGGCTACGACGTCGCGGCCGACCTCGCCCCGCGCACCGCCTACGACCACGTGGTCTCGGCGCTGGGCGGGGCCGGCGAGACGATCACCGACCCCCGCCAGATCGGGCCGGCGCTGGACCGTGCGTTCGCCGCGAACGTGCCCTACCTGGTCAACGTGATCACCGACGTGAACGCCGTTTACCCGCGCAGCACCTTCGGGATCTGAGGTCGCGCCGGTGAACGACGCGACCCTGACGTTCACGGTGACCGAGGCCGACACGGCGGCCGCGGTCGGCTCCGGCAGCCTGCCGTTGCTCGGCACCCCGCGGTTGCTGGCGTGGTGCGAGGCAGCGACCTGCGCCGCGATCGACCCCGCTCTAGGAACGGGCGAGACCAGCGTGGGTACCCGGATCGAGCTGGAGCACCTCGCGCCGACCCCGGTCGGCGGGTCCGTCGTGGTGACGGCGCGCGTCGTGCACACCGACGGGCGCCTCCGACGCTTCTCGGTGTCGGCCCGCAACGTCGGTGCTGACGGGCGCGCCGGCAAGCTGGTCGGCTCGGGCGAGGTGACTCGCGTGGTCGTGGACGCCGGGCGGTTCCTGGCCCGGATTGGGGACTGAACCGCCTCACCTGAGACACTGGGCCGATCTGACCACCCCGCGGAGACGCGTTTGCCTTTCCGCGGGGTCACCGGAAAGCGACTCCAGGAGGAACCATGGGCAAGACCGGCCGGAAGCGCCGCGCGCGCCGCAAGAAGGGCGCGAACCACGGCAAGCGCCCCAACGCTTGAGCTCTCGCTCCAAGCTGACCCGACCCCCGGACCACGACGTGGTCACGGGGGTCCGGTGTCTTGTGCCTACGACGCCGGCGGTCGCGGCCGCTCGACCTGCTACTCCGGCCGCGGGAACTGGGCGCGCATAGCCAGGTCCCAGCCCCGGTCCCCCAGGACGCGGCGAGCGGCGATGGCCGCCGGTGCCGACACCGTCACGGTGTAGCGCGGCTTCGGGCGGGCCTTCGTGAGCGCCTTCTCGATCACCTTCGCCACGTCCTCCGGTGGCCCGCCGAAGCGAGCCAGCGGGCCGTCGTACGCCTCCGCGGTGGCGGCCTGGACCTTCGCGTTGAACTCGGCGTAGGGGCCGGAGCCCCCGAGGTAGCCGGCCATTCCCGCCCGGGCCGTCTGCTCGAACGCGGTGGTGATCAGGCCGGGTTCGATGAGCACGACCTGCACGCCGAAGCCCGCGACCTCGAAGCGCAGCGCGTCGGAGAGGGCCTCCACGGCGTACTTGCTGGCGTGGTAGGCGCCGCCGCCGGGGAAGGTGAGCCTGCCGCCCATGGAGCCGATGTTCACGATCCGGCCGGAGTGCTGGTGCCGCATCGTCGGGAGGACGAGCTGGGTCAGTCGCAGCAGACCGAAGACGTTGGTCTCGAACTGCCGGCGCACGTCGTCGATGCTCAGCGACTCGACGGCGCCCGACTGCGAGTAGCCGGCGTTGTTGACGAGGGCGTCGACCCGGCCGGCGCCGGCGAGGACGCGGTCGACGGCGGCGACCATCGAGGCCTCGTCGGTGACGTCGAGGGCGACGGTGCGGCAACCCGCTGCCTGGAGGCCGTCGAGGTCCTCCGGTCGCCGCGCGCTGGCCCACACGTCCCAACCCTTGGTGACCAGGCGCGCGGCGGTAGCGGCGCCGATCCCCGAGGAGCAACCGGTGATCAGGACGGTCTTGTTCCCCATGCGCGGATCATGGCAGACCGCCGAGCGTCGGGCTCGGGCTTCGAGCCCGGCGGCGCCCGGCCGGTTACTTCAGGCGGATCTGGATCTGCTGGATCTGGACCCGCACCTTGTCGCGAAGCTCGGCCGGTGCCTTCTCTCCGCAGGACCGGGCGACGACCGCCTTCACCGTGCGCTGGAGGTCGTAACGCTCCAGACAGGGACTGCAGGAGTCGATGTGGGCGCGGACGATCGCGCAGTCGCCTTCCTCCAGCTCGTTGTCGATGAGCCGGACGATGCGCTCGAGGAAGTCGGCGCACTCCGCGTTGGTGGGCTCGTCGCCGTGCAGATGCTCGTGCTGGTGCGACATCAGCGGTCTCCCTCGAGCGGGGCGTCGCCGCCGGTGCGGACGTAGTCGGAGAGCATGTCGCGAAGCTGGCGGCGGCCCCGGTGCAGGCGGGACATCACCGTCCCGATCGGCGTGTTCATGATCTCGGCGATCTCCTTGTAGGCGAATCCCTCGACGTCGGCGAGGTACACCGCGAGCCGGAACTCCTCGGGCAGACGCTGCAGGGCGTTCTTCACCTGGCT
The DNA here is from genome assembly GCF_004803405.1 of Nocardioides sp. Classification (GTDB taxonomy): domain Bacteria; phylum Actinomycetota; class Actinomycetes; order Propionibacteriales; family Nocardioidaceae; genus Nocardioides; species Nocardioides vastitatis. Next base: position 19,297 of record NZ_SSXI01000222.1, read on the forward strand.
GTCAGGGAGGTGCTCGAGCGCCTCCATCTCGGCGGACTTGAGCCCGCTGGAGGTGTGCGACTCGGCGCGGGCGAGCTGCCAGTCCTCAACGTCCCCGGTGTCACCGGCGAGTGCCTGCTGCGGCTGCCGCTGCTTCTTCCGGTAGTTGTTGATGAAGGTGTTGGTCAGGATCCGGTAGAGCCAAGCCTTGAGGTTGGTGCCCGGCTTGAACTGGTGGAACGCCGAGAACGCCTTCGCGAAGGTCTCCTGGACAAGATCCTCGGCATCGGTGGGGTTGCGGGTCATCCGCATCGCGGCGCCGTACAGCTGGTCGAGGAAGGGCAGAGCGTCACGCTCGAAGCGTGCGGCTCGCTCCTCCGGCGTCTCGTTCGCGACGTCGACGGGCGGCGCCTCGGTGTCGGAATCGAGGGAGGTCAGGTCGGAGGTCTCGGTCATCGCGTACCAGCCTACGGTGCCTGCCGGCCGGAGGCGTTCCAGCGTCGCGATCATGACAGCCGGAACGTCTCAGCGGCGCACGGCATTCCCCGCGATCTCGCGCACGATCCACTCCAGGGTGCACTCGACGACGATGCTCATCGCGTCGTCCTGGCTGACCGGCCCGCTCTTCGGCACAGCGAGCCCGTGGTCGGCGCCCGGGACGACGGCCAGGTCGGTCTGGTCGGGCAGCGGGTCGGGAAACTCCTCCGGGCGGCCCATGGTGTCCCGCTCCCCCTGCAGCACCAGCGTCGGGACACCGGCGTTCGCCAGCTCATCGAGCCGGGACTTCTCCGGCTTGCCGGGCGGGTGCAGCGGGAAGGACAGGGCGAGGCACCCGGAGGCGCCGAGCTGCTTGGCCGACCGGGCCGCCGAGCGGGCGCCGGCGGACCGGCCGCCCACCACCAGCGGCGTGC
>NZ_SSXI01000006.1 GCF_004803405.1 Nocardioides sp.
CGCGGCGTTCGCGGTGGGCGGCTGGGTCGCCCTCGGCTGGCGCACGGGGTCGCGGAGTACGGCGATCGCCGCCGTCGCGACGGTCGGCGCCGCGTTCGTGGTGCTGGCCCCGGTCGTGCACCTCTGGTACCTGCTCATGCTCCCGCCGTTCGTCGCGACCCTCCGTCTGCCTCGGTACGGCACCGGCGGACTGGTGGCGGTGTCTCTCGTGGCCGGCCTGGTCGCGCCGCTGGACTCCTCACTGCACGGCGCCTACTACGCGATCGTCCTCGGCTGCATGACGGTCGCGCTGCTGCTGCCGGTGCTGCTGCTGACCCGGGTCGCGCGGGAGCGGCTGGCGCGGATCATGGCTCCGCTGGCGCCGGGGGTCCGCTCGTAGAGCCGGCCTAGCAGCCCGCTCCGACCCTCAGCTGATCGACGCCGGCGCCGGCGTGGACAGCCAGCATCCGGTCGACCGTGGCCGACCAGGGGAACAGCTCCGCCCGCCGGCGGGCGGCCCGGCGTCGTACCTGCTCCGGTCGCGCCGCCAGGCGGAGTACGGCGTCCGCGAGCGCCGTCGGCTCCGGAGCAGCCCACGCGCCGCAGACCGGGTCCACCAGCTCGCGGGCGCCGCCGCGATCGGCGGTCACCACCGGGGTGCCGCAGGCGAGTGCCTCCAGCACCGCGAGCCCGAAGGTCTCGCCGGGGCAGACGGAGAGGGCGATGTCGGCCTCCGCCAGCCGGTCGCGCAGCGCGGCCCGCCCGTCGACGTACCCGTGGAAGTGCACGGGCGTCCCGCGGGACATCTCCTCCAGCTCCTCGCGGTGGGGCCCGTCGCCGTACACGTCGAGGCGGACCGGCACCCCGCGGTGGTGCAGCTCGACAGCGGTCGCCACCGCCAGGTGCGGAGACTTCTCCCGCGAGAGCCGCCCGGAGTGCACCAGTCGCAGCTCGGCGCCGGCGTCCGCCTGCCCAGACGGTCGGCCAGACGGTCGGCCTGACGGTCGGCCGGACGGGCGGAAGGTCAGCAGGTCCACTCCCAGCGGCACCCGGGCGACCGGGCAGCCGGCGGCCTCGGCGACCGCCGCGAACTCCCCCTGGGCGTAGCGGGAGGTCACCACGACCGTGTCGAAGGTCCGCACCAGCACCCGGTTGAGCAGCCCGATCGAGACCTTCGACGTCGCCTCGAGGCCCGTCCTCATCGCGAACATGTCGCCCAGCCGCTCGTGGGACAGCAGGACGGTGCGGACGTCGTTGCGCCGCGCCCACCAGGCGACCGGGAGCAGCGTCAGCTTGTCGCTCCACTCGATGCTGGTGGGCGCGAACCGCTCGAGGGCCTCGATCACCCGCCACGGCTCCACGATCAGCCGGTAGCCGCCACCCACCCGCGGTGCGCGGACCTGCACGACGTCGCCGAGGTCGGTCTCCGTCACGGAGTCGACCGGACCGGGGATCACCAGGAGCCGCGACGCCCCGGAGTCGACGTAGCCCCCTCCGAGCTCGGCCAGGGCGGTCCGCATCCCTCCCGACGTCGCTCCCACGAAGTTGGCCAGCTGGGCGATCCGCACGCGGCGACCATGGCGCAGGGCGGTGAACCCGCGGGGGCCGGCGGTTGACCGGCGGGGAAAGATGAAGGCATGGGCAGGAAGCCACCCGAGGCGGACATCGACGAGACCGACCTCGAGGTCGAGGGTTCGGCGCACGCGGCCGCGGGTCCCGTCGCCGTCGGCGTCGCTCTCAAGCGAGCCGTGGAGCAGATGGGGGTGCGGCGCGCCACCCGCACGCTGCTCAAGGTGAACCAGGCCGACGGCTTCGACTGCCAGGGCTGTGCGTGGCCCGATCCTGACGCCGGCCACCGGCACCGCTTCGAGTTCTGCGAGAACGGCGCGAAGGCGGTCACCGAGGAGGCCACGCTGCGCCGGGTGGGCCCGGCCTTCTTCGCCGAGCACCCGGTCCACGGCACCGCGGGCCTGGCCAGCCGCTCCGACTACTGGCTGGGCCAGCAGGGCCGGATCACCGAGCCGATGGTGCTGCGCCCGGGGGACAGTCACTACCGGCCGATCGGCTGGGACGACGCGTTCCGGCTGGTCGCCGACCACCTCCGGGAGCTCGACAGCCCCGACCAGGCGGTGTTCTACACGTCCGGCCGCACGTCCAACGAGGCTGCCTTCCTCTACCAGCTGCTGGTGCGCGCCTACGGCACCAACAACCTGCCGGACTGCTCCAACATGTGCCACGAGTCCACATCGTTCGCGCTGGAGCAGACCATCGGCATCGGCAAGGGCTCGGTCTCCCTGCACGACATCGAGACCTCCGAGCTGATCGTCGTCGCCGGCCAGAACCCCGGCACGAACCACCCGCGGATGCTCAGTGCGCTCGAGGCGGCGAAGCACAACGGGGCCCGGATCATCTCGGTCAACCCGCTTCGCGAGGCCGGCCTGGTCCGCTTCAAGAACCCCCAGAAGCCGAGCGGAATCGTGGGTCACGGCACCGAGCTCGCCGACCTCCACCTCCCGATCCGGGTGGGCGGCGATTTCGCCCTCTTCCAGGCCTGGGGCGCCCTTCTGCTCGAGTGGGAGGCCGTCGACCGTGAGTTCGTCGAGCGCCACACCACCGGCTTCCAGGAGTACGCCGACGGGCTGGCCACGCTGGACTGGGACGCCGTGGAGCGGTCGACCGGGCTCACCCGTGCGCAGATCGAGGAGTCGGCGCGGATGCTCGCCGACTCCTCCGCCACGGTCTTCTGCTGGGCGATGGGCCTGACCCAGCACCGTCACGCGGTGGCGACGATCCAGGAGGTGGTCAACGTCGCACTGCTGCAGGGCAACATCGGCAAGCCCGGCGCCGGCCTCTGCCCGGTGCGCGGCCACTCCAACGTGCAGGGCGACCGGACGATGGGCATCTGGGAGAAGCCTCCCGACGCCTTCCTCGACCGGCTTCGCGACGAGTTCGGGTTCGAGCCGCCCCGGCACCACGGCGTTGACACCGTCGAGGCGATCCGTGCGCTGCGCGACGGCACGGCGAAGGTGTTCATCGGGATGGGCGGCAACTTCGTCTCCGCCGCCCCCGACACCGAGGTGACCGAGGCGGCGCTGCGCAACGCGGACCTCACCGTGCACGCCTCGACCAAGCTGAACCGGTCCCACGTCGTGCACGGCCGCACCGCTCTGATCCTCCCGGTCCTGGGCCGCACCGAGCGCGACCACACCGGCGGCCGGCCACAACGGGTCACGGTCGAGGATTCGATGTCGGCCGTGCACGCCTCGAAGGGTCCGCTCGACCCGGCCTCACCCGACCTGCGGTCGGAGGTCGACGTGGTCTGCTCCCTGGCCCAGGCGCTGTTCACCGGCGACCACCCCGGCGCCCGGATCCCGTGGTCGGAGTTCCGCTCCGACTACGCGACCGTCCGGCAACGGATCGCCAGCGTCGTCCCGGGCTTCGACGACTTCGACCGGCGGGTCACCGAGCCGGGCGGCTTCGTGCTCCCGCACCCGCCGCGCGACAGCCGGACCTTCCCCACCGCCGCCGGCCGCGCCGTCTTCACGACCTCGCCGCTCCAGGTGCTCGAGGTGCCCGACGGCCACCTGCTGCTGCAGACGCTCCGGTCGCACGACCAGTACAACACCACGATCTACGGGCTCGACGACCGCTACCGCGGGGTCAAGGGCGGTCGGCGGGTGGTGTTCGTGCACCCCGACGACATCGCCGAGCTCGGTTTCGTCGACGGGGACCGGGTCGACCTGGTCGGCGAGTGGCGTGGCGAGCGCCGGGTGGCCCGCGGCTTCCGGATCGTCGGGTACGACCAGCCACGCGGCTGCGCGGCGTCGTACTACCCGGAGACCAACCCGCTCGTGCCGCTGGACTCGACCGCCGAGGGCAGCAACTCCCCCACGTCGAAGGCCGTGGTCGTGCGACTCGTGCCCGCGGAGACACCATGAGCAACCCGGAGGCGCGGCCCGACGAGGTCGTCTGTGAGGGCAGGGACGCGGCCGGCGTCGAGCTGATGTCACCGCGGGAGGTCCCGCTCGGCGGGCCACGGGCGATGCTGGTGCGGCGCACGCTCCCGCAGCGGCACCGGTCGCTGATCGGCGCCTGGTGCTTCCTGGACCACTACGGGCCGGACCCCGTCGACCGGACCGGCGGCATGACGGTCGCGCCGCACCCCCACACCGGCCTGCAGACGGTGAGCTGGCTGTTCGAGGGCGAGGTCGAGCACCGCGACAGCGTGGGCAGCCGGGCCATGGTCCGGCCGGGCGAGGTCAACCTGATGACCGCCGGCCGCGGCATCAGCCACTCCGAGGTCTCCACCGACTCGACGACCGTCCTCCACGGTGCCCAGCTCTGGGTGGCGCTGCCCGACGAGTCCCGGCACACCGACCCCGGCTTCCAGCACTACGCGCCCGCGCAGGTCACCGGCGCGGGCTGGCGCGGCCGGGTCTTCCTCGGCTCGCTCCTGGGCGACACCTCGCCGGTCGCGACGTTCACCCCTCTCCTGGGTGCCGAGCTCGTCCTCGACCCGGGCGCGACCCTGCACCTGCCCGTCGACGCGAGCTTCGAGCACGGCGTCCTGGTCGACCTGGGGTCGGTCTCCGTCGGCGGGCTCGACGCGAAGGTCGCCGACCTCGCCTACGTCCCGCCCGGCACCGCCCAGATCGCCCTGGTGGCCGGCGACGATGGCTGTCGGATCCTCGTGCTGGGCGGCCCGCCGTTCGGCGAGTCGATCGTGATGTGGTGGAACTTCGTCGGCCGCAGCCACGAGGAGGTCGCCGGCTACCGCGCGGAGTGGCAGGCCCAGATCACCGATCCGAGGACCGGCGAGGTGGTCCCCGACGGCCGGCAGGTCGCGGAGGGTCGCTTCGGCGTCGTACCCGACCAGCCGCTCGGGCCGATCCCGGCGCCGGTGCTGCCCAACGCGCGGCTGCGGGAGCGACGATGACCCGCGGACAGACCGAACAGACCGCCCGGTGATCCTCGGGATCACCTGGCTCGTCGCGTTCCAGCTGCTCGGCGAGCTGGTCGTGCGCCTCGCGGGGCTGCCCGTTCCCGGGCCGGTCGCCGGCATGCTCCTGCTCTTCGTCGTCCTCCGGCTCCGCAGGTACGACGACGAGGGCTCCATCGTGCGCGCCGGCACCGCACTGCTGCGGCACCTGCAGCTGTTCTTCGTGCCGGCCGGCGTCGGCGTCGTCACCATGCTCGCGGTGATCGGCCGCGACGCCCTGCCGATCGCCGTGTCCCTGCTCGGCTCCTGGCTGCTCGCCCTCGCCGTCGTGGGCTGGGGCGCGGTGGGCCTGGAGCGGCTGCTCGGCCGACCGAGCGACGACCTGCCGGCCGCTCCCGCCCCGGGAGCCCGATGACCGACACCGTGCTCGACCTCGGCCGCTCGCCGCTCTCGATGCTGGCGATCACCCTGGTCGGCTACCAGCTCGGCCGCTGGCTCCAGCGGCGCAGCCGCGGCCACGCGCTCGCGCAGCCGGTCCTCGTCGCGATCGTGGTGGCGGGGCTCGCGATCACCGTCCTCGACGTCGACTACCCCGACTACCGCGACGCCACCGAGCTGATCGCGTTCTGGCTGGGGCCGGCGACGGTCGCCCTGGCGGTCCCGCTGCACCGGCAGGCCGACCGCCTGAAGGGCTTCGTCGTGCCGCTCCTCGCCGCGATCCTGGTCGGCGCCGCGGTCTCGATCGTCTCCGCGGTCCTGATCGCTCGCGCGCTCGGTGCCGACGACCTGCTCGAGAGGACCATCGCCCCCAAGGCGGCGACCACGCCCGTCGCGATCGCCGTGGCGGACGCCGCCGGAGGCGTCCCGTCCCTCGCCGCCGTGTTCGCGATCGCCGTCGGAATCCTCGGCGCCGTCGCCGGGCCGGCGGTCCTCAACCTGCTCAGGATCCGCGACCGGCGGGCGCGCGGGCTGGCCGTGGGCGCGGTCTCCCACGGCATCGGCGCCTCCCGGATGCTCCGGGAGGACGAGACCGAGGGCGCCTTCGCGGGCCTGTCGATGGGCCTCTCGGCGCTGGCGATCAGCCTCCTGGTGCCGTTGTTGGCCCTCTGGCTGCTCTGACGACGTGCCTGCGTCGAGCGCGTGCTCGCCACCCGCTAGCGTGCGTCCCATGCGCGTACACGCCTTCACAGACGACGCCCTGGGCGACCTCGACGCGGTCGGCGTCGCCGAGCAGATCAGCGCCGGGCGGATCTCCGTGCCCGAGGCGGTGGAGGCGGCGATCTCCCGGGTGGAGAAGGTTGCGGGCGAGCTGAACGCGATGGCCTTCACGGCCTACGACCGCGCCCGGGTCGAGGCGCGCAGCCCGCACCCCGGGTTCTTCTCCGGCGTGCCGACGCTGGTCAAGGACAACGTGGACGTCGCCGGCATGCCGACCATGGCCGGCACCGACGCCTGGGACCCTCGTCCGGCGCGGAGGGACGGCGACTTCGCAGCCATGTTCTTCGCAACCGGCCTGCTCCCCATCGGCAAGAGCCAGCTCTCGGAGTACGGCTTCAGCGCCTCCGCGGAGCACCCGCGGCTCGGCGCCGTGCGGACTCCCTGGGACACCGAGCACACCGCCGGTGCGTCCAGCTCCGGGTCGGGCGCGCTGGTCGCGGCCGGCGCCGTACCGATCGCGCACGCCAACGACGGGGGCGGCTCGATCCGGATCCCGGCCTCCGTCAACGGCCTGGTCGGTCTCAAGCCCACCCGCGGTCGCCTCGCCCAGGACAAGGCGTTGCGCGACATGCCGATCCGGATCGTGTCCGACGGCGTGCTGACCCGCACCGTCCGCGACACCGCGGCGTTCTACCGCGAGGCCGAGCGGGTGCACCGGGCGCTGAACCTGCCGCCGATCGGCGACATCACGCGGCCGATCAAGCGCCGCCTGCGCATCGCCCTCAACACCTCCGGCGTCGGTCGCGGCGCCGATGCGGAGACCGCGGCCCTGACCGAGCAGACGGCGGCTCTCCTCGAGGACCTCGGGCACACCGTCACCGAGTCCGACGCCCCGATCGCGCCGTCCTTCGCCGACGACTTCCTCCTCTACTGGGCCTCTCTCGCCCTCGCCATGCTGGTCACCGGCCGACCCCTGCACGGGCGCAGCTGGAACCGCGGCAACCTCGACAACCTCACCCGTGGCCTCGCTCGCCACGCGCGCCGCAACGTGCACCGGATCCCCGGCGCGGTCGCCCGGCTCCGGCGCGCCAACGCGCAGGCAGAGCTCTACTACGAGAAGTACGACGTCGCGCTGACCCCGACGCTCGCGATGGCCACCCCGCGGGTGGGCCACCTCGACCCGACGCTGGACTACGACGTCATCATGGACCGGCTGCAGGACTGGGTGGCCTTCACGCCGTGGCAGAACGTCACGGGCGCGCCGGCCGTCTCCCTGCCGCTCGCGACCACGGCGTCCGGGCTCCCACAGGGCATGATGTTCGGGGCCGCGCCGGGCCAGGAAGCGCTGCTGATCGAGCTCGCCTACGAGCTGGAGCAGGCGCGCCCGTTTGCCCGAATCCACGCCTGAAACGGGGAGTGTGGCCTCGATTTTCCGATCCGCACCGCGGGCTGTATTGTTCTGCGGCGTTGCCCCTTTAGCTCAGTCGGCAGAGCGTCTCCATGGTAAGGAGAAGGTCTACGGTTCGATTCCGTAAAGGGGCTCTGGGAGCAAGGGTCCGCCAAGCCCGCCGGCGTGGCGCGTGCCCTGACCCCTGGCGGGGTAGCTCAGGTGGTTAGAGCACACGGCTCATAATCGTGGTGTCGCGGGTTCGAGTCCCGCCCCCGCTACGCCAGACGACGATGTAGAACCCCGGCAGTACCCCACAGACCGCAGTAGAAGGACTTCCCGTGGCCAGCAAGAGCTCCGACGTTCGCCCCAAGATCACGCTCGCCTGCGTGGACTGCAAGGAGCGCAACTACATCACCAAGAAGAACCGGCGCAACGACCCCGACCGCATCGAGCTGTCGAAGTTCTGCCCGCGCTGCCGCAAGCACACGGCGCACCGCGAGACGCGCTGAGCGCTGCGTCTCCGACGCACCTCGCACGACCCGGACCCGCCCGCAAGGGCCGGTGCCGGGTCGACGCATTTTTCGGGTGGTTAGGCTCGGGCGCATGCCCATCGACGCGTCCCTCGTCGGCCGCGCGTTCCCCCCGACGCAGCCGTACCCGGTCACGAGCGAGGCCGTGACGGCCTTCGCCGCGGCCATCGGGGCCGGCGCACCCGTCGCGAGCGTGCCGCCGACCTTCCCCATCGTGGTCACCTTCGCCGCCCTGCAGGACTTCCTCGCCGCCCAGCAGGTGGAGCTGTCCCGGATCATCCACGGCGACCAGCGGTTCCGCTACGAGCGGCCGGTGGAGGTGGGCGACGAGCTCACCGCGACCCTGACCGTGACCGGGGTCCGCAGCATCGGCGGCAACGACATCGTCAGCACCGCCAGCGAGATCACCGACGCCGCCGGCTCCCTGGTGTGTACGGCGACCGCGACCCTCGTGCACCGGGGGGCCGCATGATGGCGACCCTCACGCCCGGCGCCGCGCTCGAGCCGATCACCTACGAGATCACCCGCGCCGACCTCGCCGCCTATGCGGTGGCCAGCGGTGACCACAACCCGATCCACCAGGACGAGGAGATCGCAATCGCGGTCGGCCTTCCCGGCGTGATCGCCCACGGCATGTACACCCTGGCGCTGGTCGGTCGCGCGGTGGCGCAGTGGACCGGCGGCGCCGAGGTCGTCGAGATCGGCGCGAAGTTCGTCCAGCCCGTCGTCGTACCCGCCGAAGGGTCCGCCCGGGTGACCGTCGCGGGGACCGTGGGGGAGCGGACCGACGCGGGGCTGCTGCCTCTCTCGCTCGAGGTCACCGCCGACGGCACGAAGGTGCTGGGGGCGCCGAGGGCGGCGGTTCGTGCCTGACCCGGCACCGGTGGAGGCGGCTCCCCGCCTCGCGGATCTCACCACGCTCCGGCTCGGCGGTCCCGCGCGCAGCTACGTGGCCGCGCGCAGCGCCGATGAGCTGGTCGCCGCGGT
>NZ_SSXI01000013.1 GCF_004803405.1 Nocardioides sp.
AGGCGGTGGCGGCGGAGGTGCTGGTTCGGTCCTGGGCCGCGCCTCCCCCGCAGCCGCCGCATCCGGCGCGGTCCCGGGCGCGGTCGTGCTGCCGGCGGTCTGGCCGATCAGCGCGATCAGCATGAGGAACACAGCCAGCGCCGAGATAGCAAGGACAAGAGGTGATGGCGGCTGAAGGCCACGAAGACTCATGAGATATCAATCAGGAGAGTGCCGGGCCGACGAATCCTACAAGCCCATCAGGATTTCGTCGCGTTTCCGGGCAGCAGAGTCTCCCTGTCCTCGCTCCGACGACCGCTCCGTCGCGGACCACTGGCCGTCGGGTGACCCTCAGCCGCTGACGTACGCCGCCAGGTGCTCGCCGGTGAGCGTGGATCGGGCCGCGACCAGGTCGGCCGGCGTGCCTTCGAAGACGACGCGGCCCCCGTCGTGCCCGGCGCCCGGGCCGAGGTCGATGATCCAGTCGGCATGAGCCATGACCGCTTGGTGGTGCTCGATCACGATGACCGACTTGCCGGAGTCGACGAGTCGGTCGAGCAGACCCAGGAGGTTCTCGACATCGGCCAGGTGCAGGCCGGTGGTCGGCTCGTCGAGGATGTAGACCTCGCCCTTGTCGGCCATCTGGGTCGCCAGCTTGAGCCGCTGGCGCTCGCCGCCGGAGAGGGTGGTCAGTGGCTGGCCGAGGGACAGGTAGCCGAGCCCCACGTCGGCGAGCCGGTCGAGGACCCTGTGGGCGGCCGGCGTACGTGCCTCGCCCTCGGCTAAGAACTCCTCAGCCTCGGTCACCGACATCGCGAGGACCTCGGCGATGTTGCGACCACCGAGCGTGTACTCCAGCACGGACGCCTGGAACCGCCTGCCCTCGCAGTCCTCGCACGGGGACTCGACGGTCGCCATCACGCCAAGCTCGGTGTAGATGACGCCGGCGCCGTTGCACGTCGGACAGGCGCCCTCCGAGTTCGAGCTGAACAGTGCCGGTTTGACGCCGTTCGCCTTGGCGAAGGCCTTGCGGATCGGATCCAGCAGCCCGGTGTAGGTCGCCGGGTTGCTGCGTCGCGAGCCCTTGATCGCTCCCTGGTCGATCACGACCACGCCGTCGCGGCCGGCGACCGAGCCCTGGACCAGGGAGCTCTTGCCGGATCCGGCGACGCCGGTGAGCACGCACAACATGCCGAGTGGGATGTCGACGTCGAGGTTGTGGAGGTTGTTGGTCGAGGCGCCCCGGACCGCGAGCGTGCCGGTGGCGTCCCGCACCGACCCCTTCAGCGTGGCCCGGTCATCCAGGTGCCGGCCGGTGACGGTGTCGCTCCCCCGCAGCCCCCTGACCGTGCCCTCGAAGACGACCTCGCCGCCGCCGGTCCCGGCGCCCGGGCCGAGGTCGATCACGTGGTCGGCGATCGAGATCGTCTCCGGCTTGTGCTCCACGACGAGCACCGTGTTGCCCTTGTCGCGCAGCTGGAGCAGCAGGTTGTTCATCCGCTCGATGTCGTGGGGGTGCAGCCCGATCGTGGGCTCGTCGAAGACGTAGGTGACGTCGGTGAGCGAGGACCCGAGGTGACGGATCATCCTCGTCCGCTGCGCCTCGCCGCCGGACAGCGTGCCCGCCGGCCGGTCGAGGGAGAGATAGCCCAGACCGATCTCCGTGAACGCCTCGAACAGGTGCTGGAGGCCGGTGAGGAGCGGCGCGACCGACGGCTCGTCGAGCTCCCGAACCCACTCCGCCAGGTCGCTGATCTGCATCGCGCAGAGGTCCGCGATGTTCTTGCCCTTGATCCTCGAGGCGAGCGCCTCCTTCGTCAGACGCGTGCCGGCGCAGTCGGGACAGGTCTGGAACGTCACGGCCCGCTCCACGAACGCGCGGATGTGGGGCTGCATCGCCTCGACGTCCTTGGACAGGAACGACTTCTGGATCTGCGGGATCAGGCCGAGGTAGGTCAGGTTGATGCCGTCGACCTTGATCTTCGTGGCCTCGCGGTACAGGAGGTCGTCCCGCTCCTTCTTCGTGTACTTGCCGATCGGCTTGTCGGGGTCGAAGTAGCCGCAGCCGCGGAAGATCCGCCCGTACCACCCGTCCATGCTGTAGCCCGGGATGGTCAGCGCGCCCTCGTTGAGCGACAGGCTCTCGTCGTACAGGGCGGTCAGGTCGATGTCGCTGACGCTGCCGGTGCCCTCGCAGCGGGGGCACATCCCACCGAGGTAGACGGCGTCCCGTACGACGTCCTTCGCCACGCGCCCGCCCGCCTTCTCGGTGCTCATCACGCCGCTGGCCCTGCGGGTCGGGACGTTGAACGAGAACGCCGTCGGTGGCCCTACGTGCGGCCTGCCGAGCCGGCTGAAGAGGATCCGCAGCATGGCGTGGGCGTCGGTCGCGGTGCCGACCGTGGACCGCGGGTTCGCACCCATTCGCTCCTGGTCGACGATGATGGCCGTCGTCAGACCCTCCAGGCGGTCGACCTCCGGCCTGGCCAGCGTCGGCATGAACCCCTGCACGAATGCGCTGTAGGTCTCGTTGATCAGCCGTTGAGACTCGGCCGCGATCGTCTCGAACACCAGCGAGCTCTTGCCCGAGCCGGAGACCCCGGTGAACACCGTGAGGCGCCGCTTGGGGATCTCGACGCTGACGTCCTTGAGGTTGTTCTCCCGGGCGCCCTGGACCCGGATCAGGTCGTGGCTGTCGGCGGGGTGGGTGCTCATCGTGTCTCCGTCTTCGGGTTCCTACCGACGCTGCGGCTCAGACCAGTTCCTGGATGCGGATCTGGTTGCCGGCCGGGTCGCGGAAGGCGCAGTCGCGGACGCCGTACGGCTGCTGGGTCGGCTCCTGGACGACTTCGGCGTCGCGAGCCTGGACCCGCTCGAAGGTCGCGTCGAGGTCCCTGGTCGCCAGCAGGATCCAGCCGTAGGTGCCCTTGGCCATCATCTCCACGACGGTGCGGCGCTCGTCCTCCGTCACGCCGGGGTCGGCGGCGGGCGGGGCCAGCAGGATCGACACATCGGGCTGGTCGGCCGGCCCGACGGTGATCCAGCGCATCCTGCCTTCGCCGAAGTCGGTGCGGACCTCGAAGCCGAGGGCATCGCGGTAGAACGCCACGGACGCGTCCGGGTCGTCGTGTGGCAGGACGGTGGTGTGAATGGTGAGGCTCATGTCCGTGACGCTAGCTCCCGTCCTGCCGCCGATGCTTCTCGATTCCTGATCGGTCTGGTGATCTGCTTCGCCACGCACGGTGGCATGCCCTCGGTCGAGTGCGCCCCCTCACGTCGATAGACGCTGGGTGGCACGCCGACGAGCTCGGTGAAGCGGGTGCTGAAGGTTCCCAGGGAGGAGCAGCCGACCGCGAAGCACACCTCGGTGACGCTCAGGTCGCCGCGTCGCAGCAGAGCCATCGCACGCTCGATGCGCCGAGTCATCAGGTAGGAGTACGGCGACTCGCCGTACGCCTGCTTGAACTGGCGGCTGAGGTGCCCGGCGGACATGTGTGCGTCCCGTGCGAGAGCCTCGACGTCGAGCGGTTGGGCGTACTCCCGGTCGATGCGGTCGCGGACCCGACGCAGCCGGGCGAGGTTCTGCAGGTCGAGTGCAGCGGGGGGACTGCTGGCCACGTCTCTGATCATCTCACGATCACCGACAGGTGGGGGCTGAGCGCATCGAGGGGTCGACCTCGAGCTCGAGGCCGGGGCGCAGGACGTGCGAACGCGGTGATCAGGTCCAGTTGAGGCGCTCCCGCAGCAGTGATCGCTCGGCGGGATTCGCGGTCAGCGCGAGGGCGCGGGCGTCAGCCTGCTGGGCGTCGTCCCGCCGACCGAGCTCACGCAGGAGCTCGGCGCGGGTCGCGTGCCAGAGGTGGTACTCCGCGAGTGAGCTCTCGAGCTCGTCGACCGCTGCGAGCGCTTCCGCCGGACCCTGGACGTAGCGCAGCGCGATCGCACGGTGGAGCGCGGTCACGGGCGAGGCGGCCAGGTGGACGAGCATGTCGTAGAGCACGGCGATCTGGGTCCAGTCCGTGTCCTCCCAGCTGGGCGCTTCGGCATGGCAGGCGGCGATGGCGGCCTGCAGCTGGTATGGGCCGGGGCGCCGGTACGACGCGGCGCGTGCAATCGACCGACCCGCCTCGGCGATCGCCGCATGGTCCCAGAGCGACCGGTCCTGCCGCTGCAGCTGCACGATCTCGTCGTTCTCATCGAAGCGGGCCGCGGCTCGCGCTCGATGCAGTCGGATGAGTGACAGGAGGCCGGCAACCTCGGGTTCAGTCGGCATCAGGCGATGCAGCAGCGCGGCGAGGAACTCGGCGTCGTCTGTGAGGTCGCGCGACTGCGCCCGGTCGCCCCCGCTGGAGAGATAGCCCTCGTTGAACAACAGATAGATCACCGTGAGGACCTCGTCGAGCCGCGCCGGCAGTTCGTCGGGACCGGGGATGCGATACGGGATGGCGGCGTCGCTGATCTTCTGCTTCGCGCGGGTGATCCGTCGCGCTACCGCGCTCTCCCGGACGACGAGCGCTTTCGCAATCTGCGCCGTCGTCAGACCGCAGACCACCCGCAGCGTGAGAGCCACCTGCGCTGCCCGCGGAAGAGCGGGGTGACAGCACGTGAAGATGAGGCGCAGGCGATCATCGGGCTCCGGCTCGGTCGGCCAGGAGACTCCAGTCAGCTTCTCCCGGTGCCGCTTCTCGCGGCGGAGCACGTCGAGTCCACGGCGCCGCGCGACGGTGTACAGCCACGCGTCCGGTCGCTCCGGGATGCCCTCCACGGGCCACGTGCGCACCGCTGCCTCGATGGCCTCCTGCACCAGGTCCTCTGCGGCGGAGAAGTCGCCGACGAGGTGCACGAGCGATGCCGCGAGCCGGCCCGCGTGGTCGCGTACCACGCGGGCAAGCTCGGCGTCGACCGGTCCGCTCACGACCCGACCGGGCGGATCTCCACCACCGGGCACGCCGGCCACGACCTCGCGATGGCCAGCGCTTCGTCCAGGTCGTCAACCTCGACCACAGCGAAGCCGCTGATCACCTCCTTGCCCTCCACGAACGGCCCATCGGTGACCAGGGGTTCGCCTCGGTCCAGCCGCACCGTCGTGGCGGTGTTCGGCGGAAGCAGGTGCGTGTGGTGAGTGATCTTGTCTGAGTGGTCGGCGAACCACTGGTTCACCCGGTCGTAGGCGCGTGCGCGCTCGAGCTCGCTCATGCCGGCGAGCTCGGAGGCGAACTCCTCGGTGTCGACGAACATCAGCACATACTTCACTGGCAGGCCCCTCGGTCGTCGGTGTTGAGCGGCGCCCACAGGTCGACGCCGTTGCCGTCCGGGTCCAGCACGGTGGCGTACCGCATGCCCCAGAACGCATTCCACGGCTGGCGCTCGCCCCGGTAGCCGGCCTCCACGAGCCGAGCGTACTGAGTGTCGACCTCTGCGGCCGTGTCCATGCCGAAGCACAGGAAGACCGGTGGGCTTCCGGCGCCGCGGACCCATCCGGGCCGGGCCGCCGAGGTCAGCGTCTCCGCGTCGAGCATCAGGTGAAGGCCGTTCGGCAGGTCGCAGCTGGCGTGGTCGGGCATCGAGGGATCGACCTTGAGCTCCAAGCCGAGGTGGCGGTAGAACTCGATCGACTTGGGCAGGTCCGCGACGATGATGTCGAGGCTGTTCAGCGTCGGGCTCATCTTGGACTCCTTTCGCAGGTGGGCGTGCTGTCACCTACTAGACGTCCGGGCGCGGCGCCGATCGGACACCGCCGGGAGATTTCTCTTCATCCGGCCCATCGGGTGCCGACGCGGGTGCCGAAGCGCCCCGGGAACGCCGCCGGCGACGTACCATTGAGGCATGGCGACGATGCCGGATGACGTCGGGGTCGACGCGTTGCTGGACAGCTCGCCCGAACCGGGCGTCCACACTTCGGCTGCGGCCGAGCTGGCCTTTCTGATGGGCCTCGTCGCGGTGCTCTCGGCGCCGTTCTCGATCACCTCCGGGGTCTCCGTCGGCACCGGCGTCGCGGCGCTGGGACTGGGCGTGGTCGGCATGGTGATGACGAGCAAGAAGTACGTCGCCGGGAAGGCGCTGGTCCCCCTCAGCCTGGTCCTGGCCGTTGTCGCGATCGCGGTGGTCGGCCTGCGTTTCCTCGGCGTCGACACCGCCTTCGGTGACGCCTGGGTGCCGACGATCACGGGTTGGCTGGACGCGCTCAACGCCAAGATGGGCTACTAGCCGCGGCCCCTGCTAGCCTCCGGCGAGAGCCGAGGAGGCGGGATGACGGTCGTCGGACTGGTGCTGGCAGCGGTCGCCGCGGCGCTCCATGTGTACATCTGGGTGATGGAGTCGCTGACCTGGACCACCGAGCGGACCCGCGCCACGTTCGGCACCACCGCGCAGCAGGCCGAGGCGACCCGCGAGCTCGCCTTCAACCAGGGCTACTACAACCTGTTCCTCGCGCTGATCACCTTCGCGGGCATCGCGCTCTACTGGGCAGACGAGACCACGGTCGGTGCGACGATGGTGTTCTGCGGCGCCGGCTCGATGGTCGCCGCCGGTCTGGTCCTGCTCGTCTCGTCGCCGGACAAGGCGCGCGCCGCGCTGACGCAGCTCACTCCCCCGCTGATCGGTGTCGCCGCGCTAGCGATCGCCGTGCTGGACTGAGCGGGGAGCTCGACCGGGTCGCCGGTCAGCTGGCCTCGAGCCAGGACCCGGTACTGGAGATGACCACGAGCCGGTGGACGTCGCACATGCCGGCTTCGGTGACCGGGTCCCGGTCACAGCTCGGGAACGTGCAGGCCTCACCGCCGACGCGTGAGTGACCGGCGGCTCGACCCGCGCCGTGCGAGGGAACTGCGCCCATGGCTGACCTCCGATCCTGGTGGAGCTGATGGTGCTCGCTCCCCGCCGATGCAAACCTCGGCGCCGGTCGATCCACAGTCGCACACAGAGGCGCGCTGCGGAGCGGATCGCCGATGTCCCCGGGGGTTTTCCGGGAAGTGCGCCCGGCGGGGCTCACCCGGTCGGCTCGGTCCGCGGCGTGCGACGCTGCCCCACGACCGCCAGCGCCGACGCGGCGGCGACCAGCGTTCCCAGCCCCAGCAGCGTCGTCGCCCCCACGACCTGCTGGGTCAGCAGCACGAAGAGGTACGGCGCCGCGAATCCCAGGTAGGTGAGGGCGTAGAACACGGCATTGACCGTCGCGCGGTCGTCGGGCTTCGTCAGCACCTCGACCCGGCTCAGCCCTCCGACCATCAGCAGCCCATAGGCCCCGCCCAGCAGCGGTGCCACGAGGAAGAGCATCCACACGTGCGGCGCCACGAACATCACCGCGGTCAGGAGCAACCCGACGGCCGCCAGCGCCATCCCCACCCATAGCGTCCGCCCCCGCGCATGGTGCTCCATCCGCTTCCCGAGGGGCTGGATCCCGACGCCTGCGACGAGCGTCGTCCCGGTCACCACGGCGTTCGTCGCGATCGGCAGCGTCGCGACGTGCACCGCCGTCGGGGCGATCGCGAACGCGGTGGTCGCAGTCCCGAACACCCATGGCGCGGTCAGCGGGACCACGCCCAGGAACTCGCGTTGCCGGAGCACGGCACGCGCGCCCGCCCAGCGGCCCGGTCCCGCCACAGCACGCGGACAAGCGTCCCGCCGGGCGGGTTCGACAGGAGTCGACCACAACAGGGTGCCGGTGACAGCGGCGAGCAGCAGATGCACCGTGTAGGGCAGCACAGCCGGACTCGGCGACCACTGCGCGACCAGGCCAGCCACCAGCGGCCCGCCGCCGAAACCGAGGGACAGGGCGACGGTCGCGCGTCGTGCGCCGGTGCCCGAGCTGTCCGCGGGCGACAGGTCCATGAGCCACGCCGTGCCCGGCGCCAGCACCGCCCCCGTGGCGACACCCGCGACGAAACGACCGAGGAGGACGAGCCAGTCGTGCTCGGCCCCGGCCATGATCAGGACCGAGCCGGCGGCTGAGAGGAGCACCGACCACCGGACCGGAGTCCGCCGGTCGACCCGGTTCGAGATCGCCGCGACGACCAGGAGCGCCGGGATGAGTCCGGCCGCGTAGACCCCCACCGCGCTCGACACGAACGCCTCCGAGCGGTGACCGGTCCCCCGGTAGACCTCCAGCAGACCGGCGAACTGGTTCGCGCCCCACCCCACGCAGGTCATCGCCGACGCGACGCGCAGCCACGGTGCGAGACGGCTCGCCATGCCTCACCTCCTCCGGTCAGACCGGAGGCTACGGCGTGCCGGTGGCGAGCGAGTAGGCGGTCGGGCGGCTCGGTCTAGTCGAGATCGTCGGCCTCGCTCGGACGCTCGTCCGGGCTGGACGTCTGCACCGACCGGGCGCCGGTGCCCTCGGGGTCATCGACCCGCTCGTCGGACTCCCGCAGGATCTGCTCGGCCTGGTCGTGCGGATCCGCGCTCCCGGCAGTGTCCTCCTCGGGCAGCAGCTCGGCACGGGAGTCCACGCGGTCGTCGTCGGCCTTCTCGCCCTGGTGCTCGGTCATGCCCGGGGCATTACCCATTCGGCGGGGCTTCGGTCAGGTCGTGGAGCAATCCGTCCACGCGGAGGCGGAGGTCGGCGAACCCGATCCCGCCCTCCTGGACGACGCCGACGAGCCGGGCGGCCAGCTCCCGGACCTTCACGTTGCGGTTGCGCGACCACCAGCGAAGCATGGCGAACGCGGCGTCGGCGTCCAGCCCGTAGGCCAGCATGATCGCGCCCTTGGCCTGCTCGATGGTGCCCCGCGCCTCCACGGTGGCCTCGACGGCGTCGTGGATCTCGTGGCCGACGATCTGCTCGACGTCCGCGGAGAGGTCGATGTAGTAGCCCTGGACGAGCGTTGACTCGCCCGGGGCGCACACGCCGCCCTCTCCCACCAGCACCACCCGGCGCTCGGTGTCGTCGGCGCCCAGGATCCGGTAGGAGATCGCGAACGGGTCACCGGTGTGGGACGCCCGCTTCAGGTCGGCCAGCACCCGCTCGCGGTCGTCGGGGTGCTTGGCACCCATCACCAGGTCGGTGGTGGGCACGACGGCGCCGGGCGCATAGCCGTGGATCCGGAACACCTCGTCGTCCCAGTCCCATTTGCCGGTGGCTGCGTCGAAGGAGAACCGGCCCGTCGGGCGGCTGGGCAGTGGTGCCTGCATGGACTGATAGTGCCACCAGTCAGCCTGCGTGGGGGGCGATCCGCACGGCTGGCCGGACAAGCCTGGGTTCTGCCGAGTCAGGCCGCTCTGGGCCGACGTCCGCGCGTCAGGGGCGGAGCATCACCTTGATGGCACGGCGCTCGTCCATGGCCCGGTAGCCCTCGGGCGCCTCCTCCAGCGGGAGCGTCAGGTCGAACACCCGGCCGGGGTCGATCCGGCCCGCGACGACGAGCTCGAGCAGCTCGGGCAGGTAGCGACGCACCGGGGCCATGCCACCACGGACGCCGACGTTCTTCTCGAAGAGCTTGCGAATCGGCAGCTCGACGCCGTGCGGGACGCCGACGAAGCCGACCCCGCCGCCCGGGCGGGTCGCGCTGATCGCCGTACGCATCGCGTCGTCGGTGCCGACGCACTCGAGGGCGGCGTCGACACCGATCCCGCCGGTGATCTCGCGGACCTCGGCGACGCCTTCGCGCCCCCGCGCGGCGACCACATGGGTGGCGCCGAAGGCCCGGGCGAGGCTCTGCCGGGGCTCGTGCCGGGACATGGCGATCACCGTCTCGGCACCCATCACCGACGCGGCGAGGACGCCGCACAGGCCGACCGCCCCGTCGCCCACGACCATCACCGTCCCACCGGCTCGCACACCGGCCGCGACGGCCGCGTGCCAGCCGGTGGGCATCACGTCGGTCAGAGCCAGCACGGACGGCAGCTCGTCGGCGGACGGAACGCCATCGGTAACGACCAGGCTTCCGTCGGCCTGGGTGACCCGCGCGTACTCGGCCTGCCCACTGCTCGTGATGCCGAGGTTCACACAGGCCGAGTGCGCGCCGAACCGGCAGTTCGGGCACGAGTTGTCACAGTGGCAGAACGGCACGATGACGAAGTCGCCTGGCTTGACCGATGTCACTGCGCTGCCGACCTCCTCGACCACACCGACGCACTCGTGGCCGATCGTCGAACCGCCCCGAATCGGGTTCTCGCCACGGTAGGGCCACAGGTCCGAGCCACAGATGCACCCGGCCGTGACCTTGACGATGGCGTCCGTGGGCTGCTCGATGGCCGGGTCGGGGACCTCCTCGACGCGGATGTCGCCGGGGGCGTGAATTGTCGTGGCGCGCACGGTGTGCGATCCTGCCAGAGCTCCTCACGGCGCTGCCCACGGCCGCCAGAAACTCTCGACGCTCCTACCGGCTAGCCCGGTTTGCGTTATCTCATATATGAGTTACCGTCGATGGTATGACGCTCGACGACGACACCGGCGACTACAAGGGCCGCATCGGCAACCTGATCCGAGACGCCCGTAAGCACCGCGGGCTGACGCAGGCGCAGCTCGCCGAGCGCCTCGGCACCAGCCAGAGTGCGATCAACCGGATCGAGAAGGGGCATCAGAACCTCTCGTTGGAGATGCTGGCGCGGATCGGCAGTGCCTTGGACTCCGAGATCGTCGCGCTCGGTGCCGGACCGATTCACCTCCGGGTCAAGGGCCCGACGACGCTGACCGGCAGCATCGACGTGAAGACGTCGAAGAACGCCGGTGTCGCTCTGCTGTGCGCGTCCCTGCTGAACCGCGGCCGGACGACGCTGCGCAAGGTGGCCCGCATCGAGGAGGTCAACCGCCTGCTCGAGGTGCTCGCCAGCCTCGGCGTGCAGGCACGGTGGATCAACGCCGACAACGACCTCGAGATCGTCCCGCCCAAGGACCTCGACTTCTCCAAGATCGACGAGGAGGCGGCGCGCCGGACGCGCTCGGTGATCATGTTCCTCGGCCCGCTGCTGCACCGTGCCGAGACCTTCGAGCTGCCCTACGCCGGCGGCTGCAACCTCGGCACCCGGACCGTCGAGCCGCACATGTCGGCGCTGCGGCCGTTCGGCCTCGACGTGAAGGCCTCGGACGGCTGGTACCACGCCCAGGTCAACCGGGCCATCGTGCCGGGTCGCCCGATCGTGCTGACCGAGCGCGGCGACACGGTCACCGAGAACGCACTCATGGCGGCGGCTCTCCATCCCGGCACCACCGTGATCCGGAACGCGTCGTCGAACTACATGGTCCAGGACCTCTGCTTCTTCCTGCAGGCGCTGGGCGTCGAGGTCGACGGGATCGGTACGACGACGCTGACCGTGACCGGACGCGAGACCATCGACGTCGATGTCGACTACTCCCCCAGCGAGGACCCGATCGAGGCGATGTCGCTGTTGGCTGCCGCCATCGTGACCCGCTCCGAGATCACCATCCGCCGGGCGCCGATCGAGTTCCTCGAGATCGAGCTCGCGATGCTGGAGGAGATGGGATTCCGCTACGACCTCTCCGAGGAGTACGTCGCCGCCAACGGCCGGACCCGCCTGGTCGACATCATCACCCGCGCGTCGGAGCTCGTCGCGCCGCGCGACAAGATCCACCCGATGCCGTTCCCGGGCCTCAACATCGACAACCTGCCGTTCTTCGCGGTCATCGCCGCGGTCGCCGAGGGCCAGACCTACCTGCACGACTGGGTCTACGACAACCGGGCGATCTACCTCACCGAGCTCAACAAGCTGGGTGGCCGGGTCACGCTGCTCGACCCCCATCGGGTGATGATCGAGGGTCCGACCTCGTGGACCGGTGCCGAGCTGATCTGTCCTCCGGCACTGCGCCCGGCCGTCGTGGTGCTCCTGGCGATGCTGGCGAGCAAGGGCACGTCGGTGCTGCGCGGCACCTACGTCATCCACCGCGGCTACGAGGACCTCGCCGAGCGGCTCAGCTCCCTGGGCGCGGACATCGAGACGTTCCGGGACATCTAGATGGTCCGGGCGCGCCTGCGGACCGGACGGCGCCGCAAGCCGACGCCGAGTCCTCCCGTCGCGCTGCCCGTCTGGAAGTACCTGCCGGAGGGCAAGGTGCTCGCGTTCGCTCATCGCGGCGGTGCCTACCACCCCGAGATCGAGGGCCTGGAGAACACGCTCGCGGCGTTTCGGCACGCGGCCGAGCTCGGCTACGACTACCTGGAGACCGACGTCCACCTGACGAGGGACGGCGTGCTGCTGGCCTTCCACGACGCCGTTCTCGACCGGGTCACCGACCGCGTGGGCGCCGTGCGGGACCTCACCCTCGCGGATATCCGACGGGCACGGATCGCAGGACGGGAGCAGGTGCCCACCCTGGTCGACCTGATCGACTCGTTCCCGCAGTCCCGGTTCAACATCGACATCAAGTCCGAGGCCGCGGTGGCCCCGCTCGCCGCGCTCGTGCGCGAGCGCCAGCTGTGGGACCGTGTGCTCGTCGGGTCCTTCTCACGGAGCCGGATCCGCCGCTTCCGGCGACTGACCGAGGGCCGGGTCCCCACGGCGGCGGACCCGTGGGAGACGATCATGTTCCGATTCTCCCCCTCTGCCCGGCTCGCGACCCTCCTGGCCGGCGGTTCCTTCGCGGCGTTCCAGGTGCCGCACCGCCGCGGTCCCTTCGTCGTCGTCACCCCGGGCTTCCTCCGGCGGGCCCATGCCACGGGCCACCAGGTGCACGTATGGACCGTGGACGACCCCGCCGAGATGGCCGAACTGCTCGACCGCGGGGTCGACGGCCTCTTCACGGACCGCACCGACCTGCTCAAGGATGTCCTCCAGGCGCGAGGCCAATGGTGGCCGGCGCCGGGAGGGAACGCCTGATGAATCCGACTGATGGTGGTCCGACGGGCATCGCGGACCTCGCGCCGCTGCACCGCTCCAAGGAGCAGCGGGCCTGGTTCTTCTACGACTGGGCCAACTCGGCGTTCGCGACGACGATCGCGGGTGTCCTGTTCGCGCCCTACCTGATCTCCGTTGCCGAGCAGGCCGCGTGCGGCTTCGTCGGCGATGACGACCGGAGGTGCCGCGAGAGTCTCGAGCTGCTCGGGCTGGCCATCTCGCCGGGGTCGCTCCCGTCGTACGTCATCACCCTGTCGACGGTGCTCGGCGCCCTGCTCTACCCCTTGATCGGGGCGATCGCCGACCGCACCGCGAACAAGCCGGGAATGCTCGCCGGCTTCGCCTGGACCGGCGCGCTCGCGGCCGCGATGCTGTTCTTCCTGGTCGGCGACAACTGGCTGTTCGGCAGCCTGGTCTTCATCGTCGCCAACCTCTCGTTCGGCGCCTCGACCGTCATCAACGACTCGATCCTGCCGCTGATCTCCGAGGAGTCGGAGCGGGACCGGGTCTCGTCGATTGGCTGGGCCTACGGCTACGCCGGCGGAGGGCTCCTGCTCGCGGTGAACTTCGCCGTGGTGACGTTCAACGACACCCTCGGGCTGAGCACGGCGACGGCGGTGCGTCTCTGCATGCTGTCGGGCGCGATCTGGTGGGCGGCGTGGACGATCATCCCGTGGCGCGGCATCCGGCCGCGGGACCCCGCCGCTGTCGAGCAGGTCGCGGGTGGACTGCTGGCCCGCTCCTTCGGCCAGCTGTGGGCGACGCTGAAGGACCTGCGCAACTACCCCATGGCGCTGACGTTCCTGGTCGCCTATCTGTTCTTCAACGACGGGATCCAGACCGTGATCGCCTCGGCGGCGATCTTCGGCGAGAAGGAGCTCGGCTTCGCCACCGGCACCGTGTTGGGGGCCTACCTCCTGGTCCAGTTCGTGGCCGTGTTCGGCGCGGTCGGCTTCGGCAGGCTGGCCGGCCGGCTGGGCGCCAAGCGCGTGATCTTGACCGGTCTGGCCATCTGGATGGTCATCGTGACCGTCGCGCTGTGGATCCCCGAGGAGAGCCTGGTCCCGTTCCTGCTGCTCGCGGTCGCCATCGGCATCGTGCTCGGCGGGACCCAGGCGCTGGCGCGCTCCTACTTCTCGCTGTTCATCCCACGTGGCAAGGAGGGTGAGTACTTCAGCCTCTACCACGCGATGGACCGCGGGACATCCTGGCTGGGCACCCTCACCTTCGGCCTGGTCTACCAGTTCTCCGGCTCCTATCGGCCGGCGGTCTTCGCGCTGATCGCGTTCTTCGCGCTGGGTGCACTCCTCCTGCTGCGGGTCGACACCGAGCGCGGGATCCGCGAGGCGGGCAACAAGCGGCCCCCGGTCATCTGAGGCTGCCGATTTACGGTTGGAACCTTTTACCCGCGGGTAGCGTTGATGGGTAAGGCGGCGTCGGTCCTCGACGTCCGGGGAGATCCCTCGGCGACCTGCCGCCTGTCCCCTCAATCATCCGGGGGCAGAGAACGTGAGGGAGAGGTAGCCATGGCCGAACGCACGTTGCGCGGCGCCCGTCTGGGTGGCCAGTCGTTCGAGGACGAGCGGGGGATCGAGTTCGCCGCCCGTCAGCAGGTCGGGTACCGCTGTCCGCAGGGACACGAGTTCGAGATCACCATGTCGATCGAGGCCGAGGTGCCGGCGGTCTGGGAGTGCCCGCGGTGCGGTCTCGAGGCCGAGAGCACCTCGGGGATCGAGCGCGAGGTGAAGGCTGAGAAGCCTCAGCGCACACACTGGGACATGCTTCTGGAGCGCCGCTCGGAGAAGGAGCTCGAGGAGATTCTCACCGAGCGGCTCGAGCTGCTCCGCGGCGGCGAGATCGGCCCGGCGCACCTGCACCGAGCCAACGCCCGCAAGCGGAAGGCCGCCAGCAAGACCTCCTGAGGCTACTCAGGCGGGTCGATGACCTCGCCCCGGACGACGGCTCCCCCGCCCGTCGGTCCGGGGCTGGTCTTTCTCACCACGCTGTTCGTGGCGTACGACGTCAGCAGCCTGCGGAACAGCGGCCGGGTCGCGGGAAGGATGAGCAGGATCCCGAGGCCGTCGGTGACGAAGCCGGGGGTGAGCATCAACGCGCCGCCGAGCACGATCAGGGCCCCGTCCGCGAGCTCCCGGTGCGGCATCCGCCCGGTCTCGATCCGGTCCCGCAGCGCTGCCCATGCGCGCCGTCCCTCGCGTTTGATGAGCCAGGCGCCGATGATGCTGTCGAGGACGAGCAGGAGGATGGTCCACCAGGGCCCGATCACCTGGCCGACCTGGATCAGGACGACGATCTCGACGATCGGCATCACCACGAACGCCACGAAGAGGACGACCGCCCACCGACGACCCCGGCCTCGGCTCATGGCTGGCCCGCGCGGACGTTCCTGTGGAGCAGCTGCTGCCACCGCTCGCGTATGCCCCAGTAGGTGATCCGCTTGAGCGACTCCACGGCGACCTGCCCGCTCATCTTCGACTCGCCGCGGACCCGCTCGACGAACTCGATCGGAACCTCGCGCACGGTCAGCCCGGCGCGGAGCGTGCGCGCCACCAGATCGGTCTGGAAGACGTAGCCGGTGGAGCGCACCTCGTCGAGCTGGATCTTCTCGAGTGTCGCGCGTCGGTACAGCCGGAAGCCCGCCGTCGCGTCCCGGACACCGATGCCGAGCAGCAGACGCACGTAGAGGTTCCCGCCGCGGGAGAGCACCTCACGCTGCCACGGCCAGTTGACCACCGATCCCCCCCGCACCCAACGGGAGCCGATCACGAGGTCGGCCTCGCGCAGCGCGACCCGCAGCCGGCGAAGCTGCTCCGGCTGGTGGGAGCCGTCGGCGTCCATCTCCCCGATCACGTCGTACCCCCGTTCGAGGCACCATCTGAACCCGGTCAGGTACGCGGCGCCGAGCCCGCCCTTGGCGGTTCGGTGCAGCACGTGGACCTGCCCGTCGGCGGAAGCCAGCTCGTCGGCGATCCGACCGGTTCCGTCGGGCGAGCCGTCGTCGACGACCAGCACGTCCACGTCGGGCTCCGTGCGTCGCAGCCGGTCGATGATCAAGGCGATGTTGCCCGCCTCGTTGAAGGTGGGGAGCACCATCACGGTGCGATCGGGGTCGTGCATCTGCTCAGGCAACAGGAGCCTCATTCGGGGTCGGGGACGGCGCGGGCGTCTCCTCGTCCGGTTCGACCCGCGCGGGCCCGGCAAACTCTCGCTCTCGACGGTACGCGACGATGCCAGCGACGAGAGCAGCAAGCGTCAGGACGGTGAACAGGCGTGACGGCCACACGCCCATCCGCATCGCCGGCGTCAGACCCGCGCTGAGCTCCACCCGCTCCACGAGGACGGCGGTGGTCCGCGGGTCCGCGGACGCCACGACGGTGCCGTCCGGGGCGATCACCCCCGTGCGTCCGTTCGTCGAGGCCACGACGAGCCAGCGGCCCGCCTCGATCGCCCGCAGCCGGGTGATCGCGAACTGCTGTTCCACCTGGTGGGTGAAGATGAAGCTCGCGTTGCTGGTCTGCACGGTCAGCAGGTCGGCGCCGGCACGCACCTGCTCGCGCATCACGTCGTCGTAGGCGATGTCGAAGCAGATCGCGTCGGCCACCTCGATCCCAGCCACCCGGAGCGGCGCGGTCCGGGTGCCGCTCTTCATGTCCCGCGTGATGAGGGCGAGCTGGCCGAACTTCGGCTCCCAGTAGCGGCGGTACGGGATGTACTCGCCGTACGGCACCGGGTGCTGCTTGGTGTAGCGGTCGCCGGGACCGGTCACCGGGTCCCAGACGATCCCCTGGTTGAGCACGTGATCGCGGCCCTCGTCGACGATTCCCCCGACCATGACCGGCACCCCGACCGCGGAGACCGCGGTGCGGATGCCGTCGTTGACGGCGACATCGGTGAACGGGTCGACCGCAGTGGAGTTCTCGGGCCACACGACGAAGTCAGGGCGTGGCTGCTCCCCGGTCGCGACATCGAGGGCCAGGCGCACGGTCGCGTCGACGTGGTTCTGCGTCACGCCTCGGTGGTCCCAGAGGATGTCGTTGCCCGGTCCGGGCACGTCGCCCTGCACGGCCGCGACTGTCGCCGTGCCGTCCAGTGGAGGGTCGTAGGGCGCCACCGCCGGGACCATGAGCAGCGCCAGCAGACCGACCAGCGCGGCGCCCGTCGTGCGCGCAGGCCTCGCGTCGACGACCCGACGATCGCCGCCCCGAGGCCGGACGGCCGGTGCGAGGGCCTCGACGAGTCGGGCGACCAGGAAGCCGGTGAGGGCGAGCAGGAAGGAGAGACCGGTCAGGCCGACGTAGGCCGCGGCCGGTGCGACGGGAGTGTCGACCGCGGCGAAGGAGAGCCGCCCCCACGGCATGCCGCTGAAGGGCCAGCCGCTCCGGACGGTCTCCATCGTGGTCCACGCGGCGGCCAGCCACAGCGGCCAGGCGGGGAGCCTTCGGATCACCGGGACGGCGAGTCCGAGCAGCCCGTAGAAGACCGCCTCCACGGCGGCCAGTGCCACCCAGGCGTCCGGCCCGACCGAGCCGCGCATCCACTCGATGTGCGTGAAGTAGAAGCTGACCCCGAAGACGAGCCCGACCGCTCCGGACCGCCAGACGCTGAGACCGCGGGTGGCGAGCGCATACAGGGCGACACCGAACGGCAGCAGCCAGGGCAGGGTGATCGGCTCGAAGGAGGCGGTCACCAGGAGTCCCCCGAGGACCGCGATGAGCGAGCGGATCAGCACGGACAGAGCGTAGTCGCGTCGTGCACCTCGGCGGGGAGTGGAGGTCGATCAGGCGCGGAAGGGTCCGAGCCGCCTTCGGACCATCCCGACTCTCGACCGGGTGCCGACGCCGGGATGTTGTCTAGGGGGACCCGAACCCTTCCGGCTCGCTCTCGAGGAGCGAACCGACCTCCGCGAACCGTTGTCGGGCGGAGCTGGTGCTACTCCCCCATCGGACGGCCACTCGGACGTCGGTCCGCCTGCCACGACCTGCACGAGCGAACGTCTCCGTACTCTGATCAGACGTGGCGCCGCTGTCAACCGCCCGCTGACCTGCGCAGACGTGTGTTGTCGCAGGTCAGGATGGGGCACCGGGAACGGCAAAATGACGAGAAAATCAGCGCGCGCCCGGCGTGTCGCCTGCGGCACGCCGGATCGGGTGTTCGTCAGCTGCTGACGGGTCGGTTCTCGTAGTACGTCGAGAGCACGATCGTGGTGCGCGTGGAGACGTTCGCGACGGTGCGGACCCGTGCGAGCAGCGCTTCCAGCGCGGCCGGGGTCGTGGACCGCACCTTGAGGACGTAGGACTCCTCACCGGCCACCGACCAGCAGGACTCGATCTCCGGCATGTCGACGAGCCGGTCCGGGCAGTCGTCGGGCTGTGAGGGGTCGATCGGGCGGATCGCGATGAACGCGGTCAGCGGCATGCCGATCTCGGCGTAGTTGACGGTGGCGCCGTAGCCGAGGATCAGGCCTCGCTGCTCGAGCCGCTTCACCCGCTGGTGCACGGCAGAGGTGGAGAGCCCCGTGGCCCGGCCGAGATCGGTGTAGGACATCCGCCCGTCCTTGGCCAGGAGCTCCAGGATCTGCCGGTCGATCACCTCGACCGCCTGACTGCTCTGACTCACGCAGTCACACTAGGGCACGCACGGCCCGGGAGCCGTAGGCTGTCTCGCGATGACCGGACGCCTGCTTCTCCTCGACACCGCGAGCCTCTACTTCCGCGCCTACTTCGGCGCGCCGGAGATCCTCGCCCCCGACGGCACCAACGTGAACGCGGTGCGTGGCCTGCTCGACTACATCTCCCGGCTCGTTGAGCAGTACCAGCCCACCGACCTGGTGTGCTGCTGGGACGACGACTGGCGACCCCAGTGGCGGGTGGACCTGCTGCCGACCTACAAGGCGCACCGGGTCGTCGCCGAGGTGGCGGGCGCCCCCGACATCGAGGAGGTGCCCGACCCGCTCGAGGTGCAGGTACCGATCATCCGTGAGGTGCTGAGGGCATTCGGGATCGCGGTCATCGGTGCCCCCGGCTACGAGGCCGACGACGTGATCGGCACCCTCGCCACCGACGCCGGTCAGCCGGTCGACGTCGTCACTGGTGACCGTGACCTCTTCCAGCTCGTGGACGACGAGGCCGAGGTCCGGATCCTCTACGTCGGCCGTGGCGTCGGCCGCCACGAGCGCGTCGACGAGGCGTGGGTCGTCGAGAAGTACGGCGTGCGCCCCGGGCAGTACGCCGACTTCGCGACCCTGCGGGGCGACCCGTCGGACGGGCTCCCCGGGGTCAAGGGCATCGGGGAGAAGACTGCCGCCGCGCTCCTTCAGAAGTACGGCGACATGTCCGGTATCCGCGCCGCCGCGCTCGACCCGACCAGCGACATGGGCCCGGCGCCCCGGCTGCGGATCAACGAGGCCGCTGCCTACCTCGACGTCGCGCCCACGGTCGTCGCCGTGGCCCGTCACCTGGATCTCCCCCGCGACGGCCTGGCGGTCCCGCGGGTCGCCGTCGCGGCCGCGGACCTCGAGGAGCTGGCCGAGCGCTGGGGGCTCACGACGCCGGTCAGCCGGCTCACAGCCGTGCTCGCGGGACTGCCTGCGCCCGAGGAGGTGGACCCGGTCTAGTCGCTCGCGACGATCCCGCGGCGGAGCAGCCTCACCAGGGCGCGCGCGGTGTCGCGGACCGGCGTGCCCGAGGCTGCGTCGGCGATCTGGCCGGCGAAGTCGATCAGCTGCTTCATCTGCCGCACGAAGTCTCCGGCTGTCTGGTCGTTGCGAAGGAGCACCTCGTCGAGGTCCTCCCCGCCGGCCCACCGGAAGGCGGTCCAGGCGAAGCCCGGGTCGGGCTTGCGGAGGAAGTCGAGGCGGTGTGCCCTCTCCAGCGCCTCCAGCTCGCTCCAGAGCCGGATCATCGCGTCGATGGTGGTCGAGATCGCCCCGCCGGGCAGGTTGGCCGGTCCCTCCTCGGGACGTCGCGCCTCGTAGACCAGCGCCGACAGGACCGCGCCGAGCTGCTGCGGCGTCAGGTCGTCCCAGAGGCCGGTGCGCAGTGACTCCGCGGCCACGAGATCGAGGTCGGAGTAGATCCGCATCAGACCGCGGCCGCGATCGGTGACCCTGTCGCCGTCGAGGTACTCGAGGGCCTCCAGCACCTCGCACACCCGGTCGAACGTCCGGGCGACCGTGTTGGTGCGCCGCTCGATCCGCTGCTCCAGGGTCTTCGCATCCTTGTCGAGCTTGGCATGGCGATCGGCCCAGCGTGCATGGTCCTCCCGGTCCGCGCAGCCGTGGCAGGGGTGCTCCCGGATCCGGGTCCGCAGATCGGCGACCTGTCGCGCCGTGTCGGCGTCCATCGTGCCGCGCTCTGCCCTCGGCTTGGTGACCGAGAGCGGCAACGTCCGGACCGCCTCGCGGACCGCCTGCGCGATGTCCTTGCGCTGGTGCGGGTTGCGGGCGTCGACCCGCTTCGGGAGCCGGATCCGAGCGACCGGCTCGACCGGCACTGGGAAGTCCATCATGGCCAGCCGGCGGCCCTGTCGCTCTGCGGTGATCACCAACGGCCGGTGGCCCTGGTCGGAGAGACCGGGGTCGACCACGACGGCCGGGCCAGCGAACTTCCCGACCGGCACCACGATGACGTCTCCCGGCCGCAGCCGCTCGAGCGAGGCCTCGGCCTCGCCGCGGCGGTCGTGCCGTCGTACCTTGCTGGCGGCCTTCTCGAGGTCGGTGACCTGGCGCCGCATCGCGGCGTACTCCATGAAGTCGCCCAGGTGGCACTGGGCCGCCTCGGCGTATCCCTGCAGGGCGTCCTCGGCCTTGCGCAGCTGGCGGGCCAGGCCCACCACCGCGCGGTCGGCCTGGAACTGCGCGAACGACTGCTCCAGGAGCTCACGGGCGGTGTGCCGGCCGTAGGAGTGCACCAGGTTGACCGCCATGTTGTACGACGGTCGGAACGACGAGCGCAGCGGGTACGTGCGGGTCGAGGCGAGCCCTGCCAGCTCCCGCGGGTTCATGCCGGGCTGCCACAGCACGACGGCGTGGCCCTCGATGTCGAGGCCGCGGCGGCCGGCTCGGCCGGTCAGCTGGGTGTACTCCCCCGGCGTGATGTCGGCGTGCGTCTCGCCGTTCCACTTGCTCAGCTTCTCCAGCACGACCGTCCGAGCCGGCATGTTGATGCCGAGGGCGAGCGTCTCGGTCGCGAAGACCACCTTCACCAGTCCACGGAGATACAGCTCCTCGACGCACTCCTTGAACGCCGGCAGCATGCCGGCGTGGTGCGCGGCGACGCCACGCGAGGTCGCGTCGAGGAACTCGTGGTAGCCCAGCACGTGGAGGTCGTCCGGGGGCAACCCTCCCAGAGCGCGCTCGACGATGGCGATCGCCTCGTCGCGCTCCTCGGGTGTGGTCAGGCGGACGTTGGCGTCCAGGCACTGGCGCACCGCTGCGTCACAGCCGGCGCGGCTGAAGATGAAGAAGAGCGCTGGAAGCAGGTTGTCGCGCTCCAGGCGGTCGATCACGTCGAGACGCCCGGGTATCCAGATTCGGCGCCCGCTGCCGACGTTGCGGCTGCCAGGTCCCCCCTGGCGGCTGCCCCGGGGGGTGCGTCGGTCCTTGAGCCGGGACGACGCCCAGTCGTCGCGCGCCAGTCGCATCAGCTCGTCGTTGACCGGCGCACCCTCGCGGACGAAGCCGGCAGCGGCGTCCACGTCGGAGGACGCGAAGAGGTCGAGCAGCCGGCGCCCCACCATGACGTGCTGGAACAGCGGCACCGGCCGCCGCTCCGCGACGATCGTCCGGATCGACCCACGGACGGTCTCGAGCCACTCGCCGAACTCCTCCGCGTTGGAGACCGTTGCCGAGAGCGAGATCACCGACACCGACTCCGGCAGGTGGATGATCACCTCCTCCCACACCGCACCACGCGCGCGGTCGGCGAGGTAGTGCACCTCGTCCATCACCGCGAAGCCGAGCCCGACGAGCGTCCGAGACCGGGCGTAGAGCATGTTGCGCAGCACCTCGGTCGTCATCACGACGATCGGCGCCTCACCGTTGATCGAGGTGTCACCGGTCAGCAGGCCGACCCTGTCGGCACCGTACCGCTCGACGAGGTCGTGGTACTTCTGGTTGGAGAGCGCCTTGATCGGTGTCGTGTAGAAGCACTTCCGGTCCGTCTCGAGCGCCAGGTGGACGGCGAACTCGCCCACCACCGTCTTGCCGGCGCCGGTCGGTGCCGCGACGAGCACCCCGTGCCCCTCCTCCACCGCCCTGCAGCCTTCGACCTGGAACTCGTCCAGGTCGAAGGGGAATCCGCTAGCGAAGTCCCGGAACACCGGATGCCCCTTGTCTCGCTGGTACGCGGCGTACCGCTCCGCGGGCGTCGGCTCGCCGGCGCCGGTCGTCATGCCCACACCTGTGCGGCGCCGGGCACGGACTCGACCGTCAGCGGGAGCGGCCCGAACCGCTCGCCGTCGGCGTACCCGACGATTCCCGCGCACGCGACCGTCACCGTCCGCACCCGGTGTCGCTCGTACTGCGGGTGGGTGACGTGGCTGCCGTCGTACAGCTTCGGAAAGGTCCTCACCAGCTCCATCTTGCCCATCGGCTTGATGAGAACCACGTCGAGGAGGCCGTCGTGCAGGTCCGCGCCGTGCGTGATGCGGAGTCCGCCGCCGAACGACGGACCGTTGCCGACGGCGACCAGCATCGCGTCGACACGGCGTTGGACGCCGTCGAGCTCGAGGACATAGTGGAGCGGCTCGAAGACGCGGAGCTCTGCGAGGGTGGCCAGGTTGTAGCGCATCCGCCCCCGGGGCCAGGACATCCGGTTGGCGCGCTCGTTGACCACCGCGTCGAATCCGGCGGCCAGCACGTTGCCGAAGTAGCGGTCGCCGATCCGGGCGAGGTCGACCGCTCGTGGGGCGCCGCGAATGAGCCGGCCGGCGGCCGCTACGGCGTCGCGCAGCGGGATGTCGAGGACCCGGGCGAAGTCGTTGCCCGTGCCTGCCGGAAGGATCCCGAGCGGCACCGGCGTGCCGGCCACCGCCTGCAGGCCGAGGTTGACCATCCCGTCCCCTCCGCACACGACCAGCAGGTCCGGCTCCTGCCCGACCGCCGTGCGGGCGAGGTCTCCGGCCTCGTCGGCGTCCCGGCCGCTGAGCGACGTCGTCCGCCACCCGGCCCCATGGAGCCGGGGCAGCGCCGCATCCCGCACCCGAGCGCCGCGCCCCTTGCCGGCGGTGGGGTTGGTCAGGACGACGGCGTGGCGAGGCACAGGTGAAGGCTAGGGCAAGGCCGGGCCTACAACGGGCTCGCCTCGTCCGGCGACAGGCCGGCGTTGATCGAGCGGCGCTCGCGCCGGCGGTCGTTGAACCGAGCGATCGCCTCGGAGATGAAGAACAGGATGACCATCGGCCCCGCCATGAACGTCATGGTGAACGGGTCGCCCGACGGGGTCGCAACCGCGGCGAAGATGAAGGAGCCGACGATGATCCACGGGCGGTGAGCGCCGAGGGACTTGCCCTTGACGATCCCGGCCAGGTTGAGCAGGACGACGAAGACCGGGATCTCGAACGCGATGCCGAAGACCAGCAAAGTCCGCGTGAAGAACGTCAGGTACTCGTTGAACTCCACCAGGTTGGTGAGGTCGCTAGGCGTGAACCCGATGAGCAGCTCGAGACCCTTCGGAAGGGTCAGGTAGCCGAGCGCGATGCCGGCGAGGAACAGCGGGCCGGCGATGACCGCGAAGATGCCGGTCCAGCGCTTCTCACTCGCGTGCAACCCCGGGAGGATGAAGGCCCAGATCTGGTAGAGCCAGAACGGGCTGGTGCCGACCAGTGCGGCGAGCCCGCAGAGCTTCAGGTACAGCAGGAAGCCGCCGGCGGCGCCGCTGGTGGTCGCGATCGTCCGCTCCTCGCCGAGCGCCTCACGTGCGAGCGCCTCACGTGCCTGCTGGTAGGGGCTGTTGACGATCGCGAAGATCGGGTCGAAGAAGAAGAGCGCGACCACGAACCCGACGACGAGGACCAGGGCGGCCTTGAGCAGGCGCGCCCGCAGCTCGCGCAGGTGGTCGGACAGCGCCATCCGGCCGTCCGTGCCGATGGGATGGACCGGCTTGCCGACGAAGAGCTGAACGACTCCGGACAGTGACACCGACGAGGACCTTGACGGTGCCGCGATCAGGCGTTGCGCTCGTGGTGCTCGTCGACGATCTCGCCCTCGGCCACCTCGTCACGAGCGGGCGCGTCGGTGCCGGCGTCCGCAGCGGGAGGCAGCTCTGCGGTCGGCGTGGCCTTCTTCGGCTTGTCGTCGTCGTCGCGCAGACCCTTGGTCTCCGACTTGAAGATGCGAAGCGCCTGACCGGTGCCGCGGGCCAGCTCGGGCAGCTTGGCGGCGCCGAAGACCAGCACCACGATCGCCAGGATGATCAGCCACTCGGCGCCCTGGGGCATTCCGATGAGGGGCAGGGACATCGGGGAACCAACTCTCGCTTCGGTGGGTGCTGACTGCTCCATCGTACGCCGCGCTCACTGGTAGAGCGTCAGCGTCTCCTGTGCAGCGGCTGTGAAAGATTCGGTGAACTCCCGGGGACCGACCACCGAGGCGTGGGGTGAGAGCCGCAGGAGGAGCCGGGTGAGCCAGCGCCGGTCGGCCACGACCAGGTCTACCTCGGCAGCGCCGTCCGCCAGGGGCCGCACCGCGCGCACCGGGTAGTACTCCGTCGCCCAGCGCGCCTGGGCGCCCAGCCGGAGGGTCACCAGCGTGCTGCCGTCGTCGCCCGCGGTCGTGAAGAGGCCGTCGCTGAGGTCGCGCGGGGGCCGCGGCTGGCTCGCGATCGGGCTGTCCAGCACGTCGGCACGCGTGATCCGGTCCAGCCGGAACAGGCGGTCGGCCGCGGCGAGGTGACACCAGGCGTCGAGGTAGGTGAAGACCCCGTGGACGACGACGCCACGCGGGTCCACCACGCGCTCGGAGAGCTCGTCCCGGGAGGGGACGAAGTAGGTCAGTCGCACCTGCCGGCGCGCGGCGGCGGCGTCGTTGAGCACGCGGGTCAGCCCGGCGACCCGGAGCAGCTCGGCGTCGCGCGGCGAGGGAGCCACGTCCACCTGGCCGGCACCCGCGGTCGCCGCAGCCGCCTCGAGCTTCGCGAGCACCCGGTCGACCAGCGCGACCGTCTCCCCGGTCGACGCCTCCCGCAGCGTGCGGAGCGCGACGATGATCGCGGAGGCCTCTGTCGGGCTCAGCCGCAGCGGACGGGCCAGGTAGTCGGCGTTCTCCACCCGGATCACCCCGTCGCCGACCGGGCTCCCCTCCGCGCTCTCGATGGCGTCGAGGTCCACGTCGATCAGGTCGTCCGGCAGCCCACCCGGCAGACCGCACATGAAGAGCACCTTGAGGTCGCGCAGCACCTGCTCGGGAGTGGTGCCCAGCAGCTCGGCAGCCTCCTCCAGCCGCACGCCGTCGCGGTGGTGCAGGAACGGCACCAGGGTCAACAGCCGCGCGACCTGGTCGCGCGCGCCGGGCCCGGTGCTCATGCCAGCACCTGCTCGAGCCGGTCCACGATGCGCTTGCGCAGCGCCGCCGGCTCCAGGAGGACGACGTCAGGCCCGTGTGCGAGCACCTCGTCCTCGAGGCCGACCGATGGGCGGATCAGCTCGACGCGGTCCCAACCCGTGCGCGTGTCGGGTCCCGGCACTCCCGGCTCGACGCGCGTCGCACCCCGGCGGAGCGTGTGTCCGGTGCCCTGGCGGATCAGCAGCACGGCGTTCTCCGTGGACGTGGGCGGGGCCAGCCGGCGCGCGATCGCCCGGATGTCGGCGTCCGACGGCACGTCGTAGGCACCGGACGGGCCGATCCTGTGCACCTCCCCGACGACCCGCGACAGCCGGAAGACGCGCTCGTCCTGACGGTCGGTGTCGTAGCCGACGACGTACCACCGACCGGAGTAGCGCACGACGCCCCACGGCTGGAGGTGGCGGGTGCGGGGGACGGAGCCGACGCGCTGGTAGTCGAACTGGATCGCGTTGCGCTCACACACCGCCAGCCAGCAGGTCTCGAAGGCCGGCTCGTCGGCAGTGAGCAGCGGCTGCGCGATCTCCAGCGCCTCCAGATCGACGTCGATGCCCGCGGCCGTCAGCTTTCGCACGGCATCGGAGGTCGCCTGCGCCATCGTCGCGTGCTGCCAGACTCGCGAGGCGAGGCCGACGACGGCAGCCTCCTCGGGCGTGAGCTCGATGTCGGGCAGGGCGAACTGGTCGACCGGCACCCGGTAGCCCACCTCGTCGTCGAAGAAGGGGTCCACCGAGGCGACCTCGACCGGCACACCCAGGCTGCGCAGCTCGTCCTTGTCCCGCTCGAACATCTTCTCGAACGCGTCGGGGCGCGAGTCGGGGTAAAGGAGCTGGCGGATACGGTCCTTGGCGATGGGGCGCCGCTGCACCAGGAGCATGATGAGCAGGTTGAGAAGCCGCTCGCTCTTCGGTACCGGCATGAGGATCGATCCTGCCCGCGACGGGCGCTAGTCGGAGGGTGAAGGAGATGCGGTGTCGCTCGGCGTCTCGGCCGGCGTCTCGGTCGCGGCGGGGGTCGGCTCGGGAGTCGGCTCCGGGTCGGCCGCGTCGAGGATGTCCACCACGAAGTACAGCGTCGACTTCGCCGGAATGTCCCCCTGCGCCTTGTTGCCGTAGCCGAGCTTCGGCGGGATCTGGAGGATCACCCGGCTGCCGACGGGCAGGCCGACCAGGCCCTGCGACCAGCCCTTGACGACGGAGGCCGCCTGCCCGCCCACCACGGCCTCGAGGCCGCGGCCGGTGCTGTAGCTCTCGTCGAAGGGCTTCTTGCCCTTCCACACCTGTCCCAGGTAGCTGGCGAGGATGGTCTGGCCGGAGCGGACGACCGGGCCGTCGCCCTTGACCAGGGTCGCGACCTGCAGAGTGCCGCTAGGGGTGGCGGCGCCGGCGAAGTCGAGCCCGGTCGGCACGCCGTCCTTCTCGACGATGGCCGGTGCCCAGCCCGGAGCCTTCTGTGCGGTGCCGGCAGGCTGGGCGAGCGCGGTGAGGTCGGCGACGAACAGCAACCCGTCCTCGTTGCCGATGTCGAGACTTGCGAGCAGGGTCGCTGCCTGGGTCGCCAGGTAGTCCCCGAACACCACGTCGCTGCCGGCGGTGACCGCGATCCTGCTGCCCAGGGTCTGACCGGGCTTGATCTGGCCGGCGAAGCCGGTCGCGAGCAGGTCCGTCACGCTCTGCGGCTCCTTCTCGGTGCCGACCGTGACCAGGACGCTCAGACCGGTGGCGTCGTAGCTGCTGAAGTGCTCCTCGTGGGTCCAGCCGTTGGCGACGGTGAAGTCCACGCGGACGACGTCGCCCTCCTTCAGTGCCGCGCCGTCGCCCTTCTCGACCACGGTGGACTCGGCCTTCTCCGGCTTGAGGCGGCCCTTCCAGTCCAGGTTCGGCGTCGTGCCGGGCTCGCCGGACACGGTGACGGCGTCCAGGCCCTCCAGCATGTCGTCGTCACCGCCTCCGCACGCGGCCAACGCGAGGCTTGTCGGCAGCAGGGTGGCGATCAGGAGGGTGGCGGGGCGGCGCAGGTGGTCGAGCACGCGCAAACCTTACCGACCGCGTCTGAGCCGCGTCTGAGTCGGGGCTGAGCCCGGTCTGAGCCCGGTCTGAACCGCAGCGGGCCCCGGGGTCACATGCCGTCGATGAGGCGCTGCACGCGCTCGTCGTACGCCCGGAAGGGGTCCTTGCACAGGACGGTGCGCTGCGCCTGGTCGTTCAGCTTCAGGTGCACCCAGTCGACGGTGAAGTCGCGTCGTCGCTCCTGGGCCTTGCGGATGAACTCCCCGCGGAGGCGGGCTCGGGTGTTCTGCGGGGGGACCGACTTGGCCTCGAAGATGCGGAGGTCGGTGGTCACCCGGGCGACCGCACCCCGCTTCTCCAGCAGGTAGTAGAGGCCTCGGCCGCGGTGGATGTCGTGGTAGGCGAGGTCGAGCTGCGCGATCCGCGGGTGACTCAGCGGTAGTCCGTGCTTGGCGCGGTAGCGGTCGATCAGCTTCCACTTGATCACCCAGTCGATCTCGCGGTCGACCAGGCCGAGGTCGTCGGACTCGACCGCCTTGAGGCCGCGCTCCCACAGGTCGAGCGCACGCTCGATGGTCGGCGTGCTGATGCCGCGGCGGTCCACGAAGTCGCGGGCCTTGCTGAGGTACTCGGCCTGGATCTCCAGGGCGCTGGCCTCGCGGCCGTTCGCGAGCCGGACCTTGCGGCGCCCGGTGACGTCGTGGGAGATCTCGCGGATCGCGCGGATCGGGTTCTCCATCGTGAGGTCGCGCATCACCACGCCCTCCTCGATCATCCGGAGGACCAGGTCGCACGAGGCGACCTTCAGCATCGTGGTCGTCTCGCTCATGTTGGAGTCGCCCACGATCACATGGAGCCGGCGGTACTTCTCGGCGTCGGCGTGCGGCTCGTCCCGGGTGTTGATGATCGGGCGACTACGGGTGGTCGCGCTGGAGACGCCCTCCCAGATGTGCTCGGCGCGCTGGCTGACGGAGTACGACGTGCCCCGAGGTGTCTGCGTGATCTTGCCGGCGCCGACCACGATCTGGCGGGTCACCAGGAACGGGATCAACACGTCGGCGAGCCGGCTGAACTCGCCGGCCCTGCTCACCAGGTAGTTCTCGTGACAGCCGTAGGAGTTGCCGGCGGAGTCGGTGTTGTTCTTGAACAGGTAGATCTCGCCGGCGATGCCCTCGTCGTGCAGCCGTTGCTCGGCGTCGAGGAGGAGTCCCTCGAGGACCCGCTCCCCCGCCTTGTCGTGCGTCACCAGGTCGACGACGTCGTCGCACTCGGGTGTGGCGTACTCCGGGTGGCTGCCCACGTCGAGGTAGAGCCGGGCGCCGTTGCGGAGGAAGACGTTGCTCGACCGACCCCAGCTGACCACCTTGCGGAACAGGTAGCGCGCCACCTCGTCCGGGCTGAGCCGCCGCTGGCCCCGGAACGTGCACGTGACGCCGTACTCGTTCTCGATGCCGAAGATCCGACGGTCCATGCCTGCACACTACTGTCCGGAGCCGCATGGGGTACCGGACT
This sequence comes from Nocardioides sp., assembly GCF_004803405.1. Lineage (GTDB taxonomy): Bacteria > Actinomycetota > Actinomycetes > Propionibacteriales > Nocardioidaceae > Nocardioides > Nocardioides vastitatis. The sequence continues at coordinate 28,867 of NZ_SSXI01000013.1, forward strand.
GCCATGGCCGCACCCGAATCATTTTCCCTCCGCCCCGTCGACAGCGAGCCGGTGTGGTTCGCCCGACCCCGACCGGACCCGAGACCACCGCTGACCAGCCCGGCGTCGTACGACGTCGTGGTGGTCGGTGGCGGCCTGACCGGGCTGCTCACCGCGCTGCTCGTGGCGCGCGCCGGGCGGTCGGTCGCCGTGCTCGAGGCCCGCAGGATCGGCGACGGCACGTCGGGCCACACCACCGGCAAGGTGAGCCTGCTGCAGGGCACCAAACTCAGCCGCGTGCTGCAGTCGAATCCGCCGTCGGTCGCGCGTCTCTACGTGGAGGCCGGCCGGGAGGGCCAGGCGTGGCTCCGGCACTACTGCGAGCACCGCGGTGTCACCGCGGAGGAGCGCCACGCGACCACCTACGCAACAACGCGGCCGGGCATGGTGCGCGCTCGTGCGGAGCTCGCGGCCGGGAAGGTGGCCGGGCTCGACGTGGCGTGGACCGACCACACCGAGCTGCCGTACGACGTGCTCGGGGCGGTGCGCCTGGACGGCCAGTTCCAGGTGCACGCGATGGAGCTGCTGGCCGCCCTGCTGGCCGATGTCGAGGCGGAGGGCGGCACCGTGTTCGAGGAGTCCCGCGTGGTCGACGTGGACCGGGGTGCCAGCCGGGTCACGGTGCGCACCGACCGCGCGACCGTCGACGCCGATGCCGTGGTGCTCGCGACCAACCAGCCGATCATGGACCGAGGCGCCTTCTTCGCGCGGCTCAAGCCGCAACGCTCGTACGCGGCGGCGATCAGCTCGACCTGGCTGCCGCGCGGGATGCACCTGTCCTCGGACCGCCAGGTCCGGTCGCTCCGGTCGGTGCGCGCGACCGACGGCGAGGAGCTCCTGATGATCGGCGGGTCCGGCCACGTGACCGGGCGGAGCTCGCCGTCGAAGCGGCTCGACGAGCTGCTGACCTGGGCGCAGGAGACGTTCCCCGGCGGCGAGCTGCGTCACGTGTGGTCCGCCCAGGACCAGTCCCCCGTCACCGGGCTGCCCTACGTCGGCCCGCTGCTCCCCGGAGACCACCGGGTCCAGGTGGCCACCGGCTTCGACAAGTGGGGATTCAGCACCGCGCCCGCCGCTGCCCTGCTCCTCGCTGCGGACCTCCTCGACGGGAGGCCGCCGGCGTGGGGGCGGTCGATGCGGAGCTGGACTCCGCGCGAGGCGCTCGCAGGAGGACGGGCGGCGCTGTTCAACGCCGAGGTCGGCTGTCACCTGGCGTACGGCTATGCGAGCAAGCCGTTCCGCAAGGACGACGCACCGACCTGCACCCACCTCGGTGGCGTCCTGTCGTGGAACCCCACCGAACAGTCCTGGGACTGCCCACTGCACGGGTCGAGGTTCGCGCCGGACGGCGAGGTCCTCGAGGGTCCGGCGACGAAGCGGCTGTCCTGATCCCGTCTACAGCGGCGGTGCGACGGGCGGCTCGCCCTCGTCCTCACCGGAGTCCGGCGGCGTGACCTGCTCGCGCCTGCCCGGCTGCGCCTGACCCGGCGCGTCGGGTGAGGCCGAGCTCTCGGCGGGAGCCTCGTCCGGAGCGTGCTCCGCGGGACCCCGGTCGCCCAGCATCTGCTCGAGCCTGGTCGGCAGGATCCGGCGGAACTTCCGAGGCTGCACCCTGGTCCGGTCGAGCACCGCGACCTCGAGGTCCTCGACGGGGATCACCCGGTCCTCGGTCTGGCCGCGTTCGTTCGACGAGTGTCCGAGGGCGGCCACCGCGACCCGGAGCGCCTCGTCGAGGGGCGCGCCGGCGGTGTAGTGCTCCTTGAGGTAGGACGCCACCGTGTCGGCGTCGCCGCCCATCACGGCGTAGCCGTGCTCGTCGGCGACCCGGCCCTCGTAGGTGAGGCGGTAGATCTGGTCCTCCTCGGGGCGGTCCCCGACCTCGGCGACGAAGATCTCGACCTCGTAGGGCTTCTCCCCTCCGGCGGAGAAGATCGTGCCGAGGGTCTGGGCGTAGGCGTTGGCCAGCCCCCGGCCGGTGACGTCGCGCCGGTCGTAGGCGTAGCCGCGCATGTCGGCCAGCCGCACGCCGGCGATCCGGAGGTTCTCGAACTCGTTGTAGCGGCCGACCGCGGCGAACGCGAGCCGGTCGTAGAGCTCGGAGACCTTGTGCAGCGCCTGGGAGGGGTTCTCCGTCACGAGTAGTACCCCGTCGGCGAACTGCACCGCAGCGAGCGAGCGGCCACGGGCGATGCCCTTGCGAGCGAAGTCCGCCCGGTCCTTCATCAGCTGCTCGGGCGAGACGTAGAACGGCATGCTCATGCGCGGAGGTCCTCTCCTGTGTTCTCGCCGCCGGGCAGCTCGGCCACCGGTCCGTCGGGTCGCAGCATCCGGGCGCCGACGACCTGGTTGGCCAGCTCGCCGATCCGGAGCTCGTCGAGCCGGACCGCGCCGTCGTCGGTCACCACCCAGACCACCGGGAAGATCCGGCGCGTCAGGTCCGGCCCGCCGGTCGCCGAGTCGTCGTCCGCGGCGTCGTACAGGGCCTGGAGGCACACCCGGACGGCGTCGTCCTGGGAGAGGTCCTCGCGGTAGAGCTTCTTCAGCGCGCCCCTGGCGAACAGCGAGCCGGAGCCGACGGTGAAGAAGGCAGCCTCCTCGTGCCGCCCGCCCGTGACGTCGTACCCGAAGATCCGACCGATCCCGCGCTCGAGGTCGTAACCCGCGAACATCGGGACCACTGCGAGACCCTGCATCGCCATGCCGAGGTTCGCGCGGATCAGCGCGGAGAGGCGGTTGGCCTTGCCGTCGAGGGACAGGATGCTGCCCTCGATCTTCTCGTAGTGCTCGAGCTCGACCTGGAAGAGCCGCACCATCTCGACGGCGAGGCCGGCGGTGCCGGCGATGCCGACCACGGAGTACTCATCGGCCGGGAAGACCTTCTCGATGTCGCGCTGGGCGATCACGTTGCCCATCGTGGCGCGGCGGTCGCCGGCCATGACGAGGCCACCGGGGAAGGTCGCCGCCACGATCGTCGTGCCGTGCGGCGCGAGCTCGGCGGCGCTGCCGGCGGGCAGCGAACGGCGCGCGGGAAGCAGGTCGGGGGCGTTCTCGGCGATGAAGTCGCTGAAGGACGAGGTGCCCGGGCGCAGGAATGCGCCCGGGATGCGTGCGTCGTTCACAGGGGCTACTCCCCGCCCTTCTGGATGAACGACTTCACGAAGTCCTCGGCGTTGGACTCGAGGACGTCGTCGATCTCGTCGAGGATCGCGTCGACGTCGTCGTCCATCGCCTCCTTGCGCTCGGCGACGTCGGACTCGGGGGCGACCTCGGTCGACTCCTCGGCCTCACCCGACTTGCGCGGTTGCTTCTGCTCCTGGGCCATGCCTAGAGCCTAGCCACTCAGCGGCTGAGTGCGCGGACCAACGCCTCTGCGGTCTCGCAGCTGTCGATCAGCCGCCCCACGTGAGCCTTGCTCCCGCGCAGCGGATCGATGGTCGGAACCCGCTGGAGCGACTCACGGCCGGGCAGGTCGAAGATCACCGAGTCCCACGAGGCCGCGGCCACGTCGGGTGCGTACTTCTCGAGGCAGCGCCCGCGGAAGTAGGCCCGCGTCTCGTCCGGCGGGTTGGTCATCGCCGACTCGACCTCGGCGTCGGTGAGCAGGCGCTGGATCCGACCCGCCCGAGCCAGCCGGTGGTAGAGGCCCTTCTCGGGACGGATGTCGGAGTACTGGTAGTCGATCAGCTGGAGCTTGGCGTCGTCCCAGGCGAGGCCGTCCCGGGAGCGGTACTGCTCGAGCAGCTTGAGCTTGGCGACCCAGTCGAGCTGGTCGGCCAGTGACATCGGGTCCGACTCCAGGCGGTTGAGGACGTCCTCCCAGCGCGCGAGCACGTCCTTGGTCTGCGGGTCGGCGTCGGCGCCGTACCGGTCCTCGACGTACTTCTTCGCGAGGTCGAGGTACTCCAGCTGGAGCTGGATACCGGTGAGCTTGCGACCGTCCGCGAGGGTCACGGTCTGTCGGAGCGTCGGGTCGTGGGACACCGAGCGGAGCGCGGCCACGGGCGTGTCGACGGTCAGCTCGCGGTCGATGAACCGCTCCTCGATCATGGCCAGCACCAGCGACGTCGTCCCGAGCTTGAGGTAGGTGGAGATCTCGGCCAGGTTCGCGTCGCCGATGATGACGTGGAGTCGGCGGTACCTCTCGGGATCGGCATGCGGCTCGTCGCGGGTGTTGATGATCGGGCGCTTGAGCGTCGTCTCGAGGCCCACCTCGACCTCGAAGAAGTCCGCACGCTGGCTGAGCTGGAAACCCTGCTCGCGGCCGTCCTGCCCCTTGCCGACCCGCCCGGCGCCGCAGAACACCTGTCGGCTCACGAAGAAGGGCGTCAGGTGCCTGACGATGTCCGCGAACGGCGTGGACCGGCGCATCAGGTAGTTCTCGTGCGCGCCGTAGGACGCGCCCTTGTTGTCGGTGTTGTTCTTGTAGAGCACGATCGACGGGCTGCCCGGGAGCTGGTGCGCGAGCCGTGCCGCGTCGAGCATCACCAGCTCCCCGGCCTTGTCCCAGCGGACGATGTCCAGCGGCGAGACCACCTCCGGCGTGGAGTACTCCGGGTGCGCGTGGTCGACGTAGAGCCGAGCGCCGTTGGTGAGGATGACGTTGGCGAGCCCGAGGTCCTCGTCGGTGAGCTGGCTGGGGTCGGCGATCTGTCGCGACATGTCGAAGCCGCGCGCGTCGCGCAGCGGCGACTCCTCCTCGAAGTCCCACCGGGCGCGCCGAGCCCGCACCGTCGCGGAGGCGTACGCGTTCACGACCTGGGAGGAGGCCACCATCGGGTTCGCGGTGGACTGCCCCTGCACCGAGATCCCGTACTCGACCTCGGTGCCCATCACGCGGCGCACGCTCATGCCCCCCAGCGTACGGCGTGCCGTTTCCGCGCTCGGGATGCCGCGACCCCGGGCGGGTACTGGGCTCTCAGGAGGAGCCATGGTCGCGCAGCAGGATCCGGCGTCGAAGGACTCCGCCGGGGAGGCGGCGCGGGAGGCGCGCGACCACCCGGCGCTCGACTGGTCCGCCCGCGCCGGAATGCTGGCCTACGGCGTCGTCTACCTGCTGGTCGCCTGGCTCGCCGCGCAGCTCGCGCTCCGGGAGCCGGCTGGATCGGCCTCCAGCGAGGGCGCGCTCCAGGAGCTGGCGCAGAAGCCGCTGGGCTCGGTGGCGCTCTGGCTCGCCGCCGCCGGCCTGTCGGCGCTGACCGTGTGGGAGGCGTGCCAGGCGGTCGGCGGCCACCGCGCCGAGGAGGGACTGCGTCGATGGGGCGCCCGCGCCGCGTCGGCCGGACGCGGTGGCGTCTTCGCGGTCCTCGTGGTCCTCGCCGTGCGTACCGCGGCCGGGGCGTCGTCGGGCGGCGGCGAGCAGACCATGACCGAGCGCGTGATGAGCCTTCCCTTCGGCCCAGCGCTCGTGATCATGGTCGGCATCGCCCTCGCCGCCCTCGGGGTGTTCAGCATCGTCCGCGGGCTCGGCGACCGCTGGCGCAAAGGTCTCGACGTCGAGGGACGCATTGGCAACGTGGGCACGGTGGTCGAGGTGCTGGCCCGCCTGGGGTACCCCAGTCGGGGTGTTGCCTTCCTGGCCATCGGCGGCCTCTTCGGATGGGCCGGCCTGACCCATGACGCGGACAAGTCCGGCGGACTCGACCAGGCGATCGTGCGGCTGCGCGACGAGCCCTTCGGGCCGTGGATCCTCGTCGTCGTGGCTGTCGGTCTCGCCTGCTACGGCGCCTTCCACGTCGCGCGGGCCTGGTATCTGCGAGGCGCGTGATCCGTCGCTGTGGTGGTCACGCCAGGGGCGCCGCGGCAGTGCGGACCCGGAACGGCCGGACGTCCGCCTCGTCGCCGGCAGCGTCCCGCAACCAGCCGGCGAAGCCGATCGAAACCTGCGTCGCGCCAGGATCCGCCGGCGCGTCCAGGGAGATCCCGCCGTACTCTCCGCCGTGGATCAGGGTCGGACTCCGCACACCGCCCAAGTTGTGGGCTTCCGGGGAGGTGAACCCGGTGACCAGCGGTGGCACCGGGTGCCACGCGAGCTCGCTGCCGTCAGCCCGCTCGAGGTGCACGACCAGGGACGCGGGATCGAGCTCGACGCCGGCCGGAGCCGAGCCGTCGCCGACGGCGAGGAGCACGACGCGGCCGTCCGGGAGGGGGTTCACGGCGAAGGCCAGGACCGCCACCGGCTCCTTGACCTCGGCCGCGAGCCGGTCGGCGGCAGCTATGACCTCGTCGTCGACCGGATGCAGCAGGTCGACCTCGACGTCCCGGCCGTCCAGCACGGCGAGGTCCGCGGGGGACGCGGTGCCGCGCCAGGTGCCCACGACCGGGTCGCCGCGACGCGAGGTGCGCACCACCAGGAGCGCGGTCCCGTCCGGGAACACGAGCAGGTGCTCGTCCACAGCGGTCGGTTCGGGAGTGGTCCAACGGATCCGCGCGATGTCGGGCATCTACTTGACCTTCGCCTCGAACGGCTTCTCCAGGATGGACTTCAGCTTCTCGTTGAACTGACCGACGAGGGGCTCGACCTGGTCTGCTCGGAAGCTCGTGTCCTTGCTCGATCCCATCAGGCTCTGCACGCTGTAGGTGACGTGCTGGTCCGGGGCCGCCTTGGCGTTGCCGAGGGGTGACTTGCCGCCACCGGCGGCGGCGGTCTTGTCGGCGTCGAGCTGAGCTTTCATGTGGCCGACCAAGGCGGTGAGCTGCGGGCTGCCGGCCGCCGCTGCCGCCATGGCCCCGGGACTGGTCCCCATCGCCTTGTCGGTCTCGGCGCCGATCGCCGCCTGCAGGTCCTTGACCGAGTCCGCCAGCACCGGTGTCAGGACCTGGTCGAGCAGGTCGGCGACCAGCTGCTCCCCGGCACCGACGGCCGCGGCGTTCATGATCTCCAGTGCCTTGCGGTAGAGCGCGCGCGACGTCTGCAGTGCGGCGGCAGGCGGTGGGGCGCCGGTGATGATGGCGCCCAGCGCCGCGACGGCGGCTCGGGACGCCTCGGTGGCGGCCGCGTCGTCGACGATCTTGGTCATCCGTTCGGCGAACGCGGCCGGCGTCATCGCGCTCTCAAGGGCCGAGCCCGCCGTGCCCCAGGTCGCGGGCAGACCGGTCAGCGCGGCGACCAGGCCTGTGGGTGGGACGGTGAACTGGGCGCCGAACAGATTGACCAGCTGGGCAGGGGCGCCGATGGCCGCTGCCGCCGCGCCGGCGGCGTTCGCCTGCTGGGCTCCCCCGGCCGCCGTCATGTTCGACACCGAGGTCGCGACGTTGATGCTGGTCGCCCCGAGCGCCGGCAGCGTGATCGGCGCGCCCTGGGCGGCGTCGAAGGACCTCCGGTAGGCGCCGTCGATCTTCGGCACGATCCGGGCGGCTGTGAAGCCGGAGGCGACCGCCGAGTCTGCGATGGTGAGGTTGCCGAAGTTCCGCGTGGTCTCGAACGCGACGGCGCCAGGGACCGACGGCTTGACCTTGGCGGACGCCGCCGCCGCGAGCCGCTTCTCCAGTGCCGCCTTCACCGAGGCCTCGCGCACGCCGGACCGGGCGACCGCCGCGAGACGCGCCCGGACCGCCGCCCGCTTCGACTCGAACGCTGCGGTCACCGCCGGCATGACGGCGGTCAGGCGGGCGAGCAGCGGCGCCCTGAGGGAGACCAGGGCCATCCTCTCGATCGTCGCCTTGTCCAGCGGGGCCTTGGCGCTCGGCGCGTCCTTCGGCGCGGCCTGGTGCAGCAATGCGTTGAGCATCTCGTTGCTCTGGCTGTACTCGTCGTCGACCCCGATCAGGTGACCGAACTCGTGCGCTGCGATGACCTTGTCGTCCGCGGAGTAGCTGCCCTTGTTGAGGTAGTAGTTCCCGGCGTCGATGGGGTTCCCGGTCGCCCTGCTCGCTCGGGTCGCCTTGGGATGGACCGCGATCGTCTTGTCGTGGTCGGCGTTCAGGTCGAAGACCGCGACCGCCTTGAAGGTGACCGGGAGGAGGATCTTCCGCGGCGGATCGTCGCTGAAGGGCAGGGTCCGGGTCTCCCCGTGCAGGGTGAGCTTGCCGTTCCACGGCTTGACCTGCTCGGTGACGATGCCCTGGCACCAGGATCGCCGGTCGTCCGGGTCGTTGGCGGGAATCGCCGTCGGCTCCCCCACCGGGGTGCCGTCGGGCTTGCGCGGTGAGTTGACGAACCTGATCCGGACCGTGACGGTCACGCCGGTGTCACCGTGGCGGTCCATCTGGAACTTCTTCGGGCTCCCGTACTTCGAGGCGGTGGCCTTGCCGGTGCCGGCGGTCTCATCGTTGTAGAGCGTCTCCCGCGGCCGGTCGAGCTCGACCGGCACCCGCTGCACTGCCGGCGCACCGGCGGAGGCACCGGTTTTCGCCACCAGCGCGGTGACGGCGTTCGCCACCGCGCGGTTGCCGGCACGTCGCTGCAGGTCGACGGTGCCCGTGGGGTCGGCTGCGGGACGGGTCGCAGCGGCTCTGGGTTTCGGCGCGGCTCGTTGTGGGCGGGACTCCCGCTCGAGCATGTTCCGAGCGTTCCATCGTTTCGCTCTCGGCCGGTGCCGGAACGGGCAGCCGATCGGGCAGCCATCCCCGCGCCCGTCCACAGGCGTCCTGGGGCCGGCTACAGGTACTGGCCGGTGTCCGAGACGGTGTCGATCGACCTGCCGGGCTCGGTGCCCTGCTTGCCGGTGATGAGCGTGCGGATGAACACGATCCGCTCGCCCTTCTTGCCGGAGATCCGCGCCCAGTCGTCGGGGTTGGTCGTGTTGGGAAGGTCCTCGTTCTCCTTGAACTCGTCCACACAGGCCTGCAGCAGGTGGGAGACCCGCAGGCCCTTCTGGTCGTGCTGGAGGAAGTCCTTGATGGCCATCTTCTTCGCGCGGTCCACGATGTTCTGGATCATCGCTCCGGAGTTGAAGTCCTTGAAGTACAGGACCTCCTTGTCCCCGTTGGCGTAGGTGACCTCCAGGAAGCGGTTCTCCTCGGTCTCGGCGTACATCCGCTCGACGGCGGCGCGGATCATGCCGTGCACGGCGGAGTCGCGGTCGCCACCGAACTCGGCGACGTCGTCGGGGTGCAGCGGCAGGCTGGTGGTGAGGTACTTGCTGAAGATGTCGCGCGCCGACTCGGCGTCCGGACGCTCGATCTTGATCTTCACGTCGAGCCGTCCGGGACGCAGGATCGCCGGGTCGATCATGTCCTCGCGGTTGGAGGCACCGATCACCAGGACGTTCTCCAGCAGCTCCACGCCGTCGATCTCGCTGAGCAGCTGCGGGACGATGGTGTTCTCCACGTCGGAGGAGACGCCGGAGCCCCGGGTCCGGAACAGCGAGTCCATCTCGTCGAAGAACACGATCACGGGGGTGCCGGTGCTGGCCTTCTCCCGCGCGCGTTGGAAGACCAGCCGGATGTGGCGCTCGGTCTCGCCGACGTACTTGTTGAGCAGCTCGGGGCCCTTGATGTTGAGGAAGTAGGACTTCCCCTCAGCTCCGGTCTTTGCGGCGACCTTCTTCGCCAGCGAGTTCGCGACGGCCTTGGCGATCAGCGTCTTGCCGCAGCCCGGCGGGCCGTACAGCAGGATGCCCTTCGGCGGCTTGAGCTCGTGCTCGGCGAACAGCTCGGGGTACAGGTACGGCAGCTCGACGGCGTCCTGGATCATCTCGATCTGGTTGCCGAGACCGCCGATCGTCTCGTAGGTGATGTCCGGAACCTCCTCGAGGACGAGCTCCTCGACCTCGGACTTCGGGACCCGCTCGTAGACGTAGCCGGCGCGCGAGTCGAGCAGGAGCGAGTCTCCGGCGCGGAGCGTATGGCCCAGCAGCGGCTCGGCGAGCCGGACCACCTTCTCCTCGTCGGCGTTCGCGATCACCAGGACCCGCTCGCCGTCGGCGAGGAGCTCCTTGAACATCACGACCTCGCCGACCGTCTCGTAGTCGAACGCGGCGACCACGTTGAGCGCCTCGTTGAGCATGACCTCCTGGCCCCGCCGGAGTGCGTCGATGTCGACGGCGGGGCTCACGCTGACGCGAAGCTTGCGCCCACCGGTGAAAACGTCGACGGAGTCGTCCTCGTTGCGCTGCAGGAAGGTGCCGAAGCCGGCTGGCGGCTGGGCGAGCCGGTCGACCTCCTCCTTGAGCTTCATGATCTGGTCGCGGGCCTCGCGGAGCGTGCCGGCGAGCCGCTCGTTCTGCGCGGTCACGGCCGCCAGCGACCGCTGCGCGTCGGCAAGCCGCATCTCCAGGGCACGCGATCCTCCCCCGGGGACCTCGACCAGGCGGCGGCGCAGGTCGTGGACCTCGCTCTCGAGGAACCGGACCTGCTCCTCCAGCTCCTCACGGCTCGGGGACTGGTGGCTTCCGGGAGTGCCTTCACCCATGCTCGTCATTCAGCACACCTCCTTGGGATCTGACACTACTCGGCGGGGTGTTACATGGAAGTCGTTCCGGCCGCGCGCCTGCAACGTTTCCGTTGCGACCTCATCTCGGCGTTGGTGCTCGGCGTCAGTCCTCGGCGGGAGTCTCCGGAACACCGGGGGGCCGCGGACCGGCGTAGTCGGGGCCGTAGGCACCCGGTGCAGGGCGGCGCTTCTTCAGCGGCGCGCGCTGCCCGGGCGCCATCCGCCGGGCGGTCACCAGGAAGGCGGTGTGTCCGATCATCTTGTGACCGGGCCGCACCGCGAGGCCCTCCACGTGCCAGTCGCGGACGAGCGACTCCCAGGCGCCCGGCTCGGTGAAGCCGCCGTGGACCCGCACCCCCTCGACGAACCGGGAGAGCTGGGTGGTCGTGGCGACGTAGGCGCAGAGGATCCCGCCGGGCAGGAGCGCGTCGGCCGCCGCGTCCAGGCAGTCCCACGGTGCGAGCATGTCCAGGATGATCCGGTCGCACCGGCGACCCGACGCGGGGAGCATCTCCGCGAGATCGCCGATGGTCAGGGACCACGCCGGGTGGTCTCCCCCGAAGAACTGCGTGACGTTGCCGCGCGCGACCTCGGCGAACTCCTCGCGTCGCTCGTACGACGACACGCGGCCGTGCGGCCCGACCGCTCGCAGCAGTGAGCAGGTCAGCGCACCGGAGCCGACGCCCGCCTCCACGACGTGGGCGCCGGGGAAGATGTCGGCCATCGCCACGATCTGCGCGGAGTCCTTGGGGTACACGACAGCGGCGCCGCGCGGCATCGAGACGACGTACTCGGACAGCAGCGGCCGGAAGACCAGGTACTCACCGCCGGCCGACGAGGTGACGGTGAAACCCTCCTCGCGCCCGATCAGCTCGTCGTGCTCGAGGTGACCGCGGTTGGAGAAGAACCGCTTGCCCGGCTCGAGCGGGAAGTTGTGCCGACGGCCCTTGCCGTCGACGAGGCGCACCCACTCCCCGGCCCGCAGCGGTCCGCGGTGGACACCCGACCAGGCCTCCGGTGGCACATCTGAACTGGCGTCGGTCACCGGCGCAATCTATCGGGGGCGCCGATCAGCCGGCCTGGCGGATCGCCCGCGCGACGTCCGCGGTCGCCAGCACACCGAACACGCTGCCGTCGTCGGCCACCAGGACGTACTCCGAGGCGGGGGTGCGGCGGATCGCCTCGACCAGCTGGCTGCCGGTGATGGAGGCGGGCAGGGTGACGCCGTCATCGAGACCGCGGGCCACCATGGAGACGGGCACCCACGGCCTGCGGTCCTCCGGCATCGCCTTGACCGCCTGCTCGTCCACGACACCGATCGGCCGTCCGTCGGAGGTGATGGTGACGATGCTCCCCGCCCGGGCCTCCTGGGCGCGGCGCACGGCTTCGGCAAGCGGCAGGTCGTCGGGGACGGCGAGCGTGCGGCGAGCCAGGTCGCTCGCCACCACCGCGGACAGCCGCCCGACCACCTTCGCGGAGTGCAGCGACTGGGTGGCCCCGGTCCAGAGGAAGACCGCGACGACGCACAGCAGCACTGGGTTGACCACGCTGCCGGCACCGGCGCTCCAGACCGCCCAGAGGACGACCAGCACGGCGGTCACCCGCCCGCCCCACGCCGCGACGACGGTACCGGTGTGCACCCGGCCGGTGGCGGCCCAGACCCCCGCCTTGAGCACGCGGCCGCCGTCGAGCGGCAGGCCTGGCACCAGGTTGAGGACGCCGATGATCAGGTTGGCGCCGGCGAGTCCCTCGACCACGAGTCGCAGCAGCCCCGGTGGGGTGACGAACCAGAGGCCCAGCGCGGCCGCGCCGACGAGCAGGGAGGTGATCGGTCCCACGACGGCGATCCAGAACTCCTGGCGGGGCCGCTTGGCCTCGCCCTCGATGGCGGTGGCACCGCCGAGGAAGTGCAGCGTGATGGAGTGCACGTGGAACCCGTACCGGCGGGCCGCGACCGCGTGCGAGGCCTCGTGAAGCAGCACCGCAAGGTACAGGGCGATCGCGAAGGCCAGCCCGACGACGTACTTCCAGCCGCCGAGGCCCGGTTGGACCTGGTCGACCCGGGGCCCCATCAGGTAGGCGATCAGCGCGGCGATCAGGAACCAGGAGGTCGACACGTGCACCTCGGTCCCGGCGATCCGGCCGATCCGGATCATGCCGCGCGGTGCGGGCGCCGGTCGGGCAGGCGGCAGATCGGGTCCGGACACACCCCGAGGCTATCCGGGACTGTGTCGGAGGCCTCACCTAGTGTCGTCTCATGACGACCCACGTGACGCTGCCGTCCCCGGCCGGGGACCCGTCACCCACCGACGGGCTGTCGACGCCGGTGGACGGCGTCGACGTGGTCGGAGCGCTGTCGCCCTCGCGGGTCGGAGACTTCCTGGCCTGCCCGCTGCTCTACCGGTTCCGCACCATCGACCACCTGCCCGAGCCCCCGTCCCCCGATGCGGTCCGGGGCACGGTCGTCCACAAGGTGCTCGAGGACCTCTTCGACCTCCCGGCCGCCGAGCGCACGCCCGACCAGGCCGCGTCGATGCTCGAGCCGGCCTGGGCGGCGCTGCAGGAGGTCGAGCCCGACCTCACCGCGATGTTCGGCGAGGGTGGAGGCGAGATCACCTCCTGGCTCGCCTCCTGCCGCGCCGCGCTCGACCAGTACTTCCGGCTCGAGGACCCGCGCTACCTCGAGCCCGCCGAGCGGGAGCTCTACGTCGAGACGCTGACCGACACCGGGCTGCTGCTCCGCGGGTTCGTGGACCGGCTCGACATCGCGGCGGACGGGTCGATCAGGGTGGTGGACTACAAGAGCGGCCGCGCTCCCGGCGAGGGCTGGGAGGGCAAGGCGCTCTTCCAGCTCAAGTTCTACGGCTTGGTGATCTGGCGGATGCGGGGCGTGATCCCGACCCGGCTCCAGCTGATGTACCTCGGCAGCGGCGAGATCCTCTCCTACGACCCGGACGAGGACGACCTCCTCGCCACCGAGCGCAAGGTCGAGGCGGTCTGGCGGGCGATCGCCACGGCCCGCGACTCGGGTGACTGGCGTCCGCGGCGCAGCGCCCTGTGCGCTTGGTGCGCCCACCAGGCGGTCTGCCCGGAGTTCGGCGGCACCCCGCCGCCGCTGCCCGAGCAGGTCACACCAGCAGACTGAGCTCCGCGAGGGTCGTGCCGACGAGGGACTCGCGGAAGCTTCGGGCAGGTCCCGGCGGAACCGGCACGTGGTTCGGTACGACGAGCACGCGGCAGCCGGCCGCCTCTGCCGACTGCGCCCCGGTCGGGGAGTCCTCGATCGCGACGCAGTGAGCCGCGTCGACACCGAGCGCGGCGGCCGCGGTCAGGTACGCCTCCGGATGCGGCTTGCCGGTGGTGACCTGGTCGCCGGTCACGATCACCCGGAAGGTCTCCGGCGGCAGGTGCTCCAGGATCGGCGCGACGAACCGTTCGTAGGACATCGTCACCAGGCCGCAGGGCACCTCCGCCTCCCGAAGCTGCAGCAGCAGCTCGCGGGCGCCGGGGCACCACGGGACGGCGTGCCGGACCTGTTCGACGACGCCGTCGAGCAGCATCTCGACGACCTCCTCGGGTGACTGCGGCAGGCCCAGCTTCGCCTTCATGTAGCGCCCGGACACGAGCAGGTCGTTGCCCACCAGGCTCATCGCGTCCTCGTGGGTCCAGGTTCCGCCGTAGGCCTCCGCGATCGCCGACTCCGTGGCCATCCAGTACGGCTCGGTGTCCACGAGGGTGCCGTCCATGTCCCACAGGACTGCTGCCGGTGCTGCGGGTGGCGCCAGGCGGCGCGGGGTCTGCCGAGCCGGCTCCGTCGGCTCAGTCATCCGGGTCGTATCCGAGGTTCGGGGACAGCCACTTCTCCGTCTCGGTGACGCTCCAGCCCTTGCGGGCCGCATAGTCCTCGATCTGGTCGCGGCCCAGGCGGCCGACCACGAAGTACTGCGCCTCGGGGTGGCTGTAGTAGATGCCGGAGACCGCGGCGCCGGGCCACATCGCCATCGACTCGGTCAGCTGGATGCCGGTGGTGGCCTCGACGTCGAGCAGCGACCAGATCGTCTGCTTCTCGGTGTGGTCGGGGCAGGCCGGGTACCCGGGCGCGGGGCGGATCCCGGTGTACTTCTCCGCGATCAAGTCCTCGTTGCTCAGCTGCTCCTCGGGCACGTGTGCCCAGAACTCGGTGCGGACCCGCTGGTGGAGCCGCTCCGCGAACGCCTCGGCCAGCCGGTCGGCGAGCGCCTCGAGCAGGATCGCGTTGTAGTCGTCGAGCTGCTCGCGGAACGCCTTGACCCGCTCGTCGAGGCCGACGCCGGCAGTCACCGCGAAGGCGCCGACGTAGTCGCTCGCGTCCGCGTCCACGGGCGCGACGTAGTCGGCCAGGGAGCGGTTGGGGATGCCCCCGCGGTGCTCCCCCTGCTGGCGCAGCTGGTGGAGCGTGGCCCGCACGCTGGTGCGCGAGTCGTCGCCGTAGACGAGCACGTCCTCCCCCGTGCTGGCTGCCGGGAACAGGCCGTAGACGCCGTTGGCGCTGATCCACTTCTCCGCGATCAGCTGGTCGAGCATGGCCTGCGCGTCGTCGTACAGCTTGCGGGCGACCTCGCCCGTGGTGGGGTTGTTGAGGATGTCGGGGAACCGCCCCTTCATCTCCCAGGCGTTGAAGAACGGCTGCCAGTCGATGTACTCCCGCAGCTCGGCCAGGTCGTAGTCGGTGAGGACGTGGACCCCGGGCTTGGCCGGCACCGGAGCGTCGTAGCGGCTCCAGTCGATCGGGCTCCTGTTGGCCTTGGCCGCCTCGAAGGACAGCAGCTTGCGCTCGGACTTGCCGGCGTGGCGCGTCCGGAGCGAGTCGTAGTCGGCCCTGGTCGCCTCGAGCAGGGCCGGTCGCTGCCGGTCGTCGAGCAGGGCGGCCGCGGTCGGCACCGATCGGGATGCGTCCTTGACCCAGATGACCGGGCCGTCGTACTTCGGGTCGACCTTGACCGCGGTGTGGGCGCGCGAGGTGGTGGCACCCCCGACCAGCAGCGGGATGTCCATGCCGATCCGCTGCATCTCCGTGGCGAAGCCGACCATCTCGTCCAGGCTCGGCGTGATCAGCCCGGAGAGGCCGATGATGTCGGCACCGACCTCCTTGGCGGTGTCGAGGATCTTCTGCGCCGGCACCATCACGCCGAGGTCGATCACCTCGTAGTTGTTGCAGGACAGCACCACGCCGACGATGTTCTTGCCGATGTCGTGGACGTCGCCCTTCACCGTGGCCAGCACGATCGTGCCGTTGGTGTCCTTCGCGGTCGCCAGCGCGGGGTTGTCGAGCTTCTCCTGTTCGATGTACGGGATCAGGTACGCCACGGCCCGCTTCATCACGCGCGCGGACTTCACGACCTGTGGCAGGAACATCTTGCCGGCGCCGAAGAGGTCACCGACGACGTTCATGCCATCCATGAGCGGGCCCTCGATCACCTCGATCGGGCGGCCGCCCCGGGCTGCGATCTCCTGGCGAAGCTCCTCGGTGTCGGCCTCGACGTGGGCGTCGAGGCCCTTCACCAGGGCGTGGGTGATCCGCTCGCCGACCGGCAGCGAGCGCCACTCCTGCTCGGCGACGTCTCCGCCGTCGCTCGACCCGGCACCGCGGTACCGCTCGGCGATCTCGAGCAGCCGCTCGGTCGCGGCCAGGGAGTCGTCGGTGCGGTTGAGGACGACGTCCTCGATCGCATCCCGCAGCTCGGGGTCGATGGTGTCGTAGGGCACCAGCGCACCTGCGTTGACGATGCCCATGTCGAGTCCGGCCTCGATGGCGTGGAACAGGAACACCGCATGGATCGCCTCACGCACGGCGTTGTTGCCACGGAAGCTGAACGACACGTTGGAGATCCCGCCCGACACCTTCGCGCCGGGAAGGTTCTCCTTGATCCACCGGGTGGCCTCGATGAAGTCCATGCCGTAGGTCGCGTGCTCCTCGATCCCGGTGGCGACCGCGAACACGTTGGGGTCGAAGATGATGTCGTCGGGCGGGAAGCCGACCTGGTCGACCAGGATCCGGTACGCCCGCTCGCAGATGGCCTTGCGGCGCTCGAGGTTGTCGGCCTGGCCGTCCTCGTCGAAGGCCATCACGACCGCTGCCGCGCCGTACTTCTTGCACAGCCGGGCGTGCTCGATGAACTTCTCCTCGCCCTCCTTCATCGAGATCGAGTTGACGATCGGCTTGCCCTGCACGTTCTTCAGGCCCGCCTCGATGACCTCCCACTTGGAGGAGTCGATCATCAGAGGGACGCGGCTGATGTCCGGCTCGCTGGCGATCAGCTTGAGGAACCGGTCCATCGCGGCGACGCCGTCGATCATGCCCTCGTCCATGTTGACGTCGATCACCTGCGCACCGGCCTCGACCTGCTGCACGGCGATCGACAGGGCGGTGTCGTAGTCACCGTCCTTGATCAGGTTGCGGAACTTCGCCGAGCCGGTGATGTTGGTCCGCTCGCCGACGTTCACGAACAGGCTGGCGTCGGTCACGGCGAACGGCTCGAGTCCGGAGAGTCGCAGCGCCGGCTGTACGTCGGCGGGCCGGCGCGCCTCGCGGGCCTCCATCACCCGGGCGATCTCGGCGATGTGGTCCGGGGTGGTGCCACAGCAGCCCCCGACCAGGTTCACGTACCCGGACTCGGCGAACTCGACGAGCACCGAGGCCGTGTCGGCCGGCGCCTCGTCGTACTCCCCGAAGGCATTGGGAAGCCCGGCGTTCGGGTAGACCGACACGAAGGTGTCGGCGAGCCGCGAGAGCTCCGCGACGTAGGGCCGCATCTCCCGCGCGCCGAGCGCGCAGTTGAGCCCAACGGCCAGCGGCTCGGCGTGGCGCACGGAGTCCCAGAACGCCTCGGTGACCTGGCCGGACAGGGTCCGGCCGGACGCGTCGGTGATCGTCCCGGAGATGACGACCGGCCAGCGCCGGCCGGTCTCGTCGAACAGCGACTGGACCGCGAAGATCGCGGCCTTGGCGTTGAGGGTGTCGAAGATCGTCTCGATGAACAGCAGGTCGGACCCGCCGTCGACCAGGCCACGTGCGGCGGTCAGGTAGGCCTGGACCAGCTCGTCGTAGGACACGTTGCGCGCTGCCGGGTCGTTGACGTCGGGGCTGATCGAGGCGGTCCGCGTGGTCGGCCCCAGGGCGCCGGCGACATACCGCTTGCGCCCCGTGCTCGCGCCGACCTCGTCGGCGATGCGCCGCGCGAGCTTCGCCGACTCGAGGTTGAGCTCGTAGCCGAGCTCCTGCATGCCGTAGTCGGACAGGGAGATCGAGTTCGAGCTGAACGTGTTCGTCTCGATGATGTCGGCGCCGGCCTCGAGGTACTCGCGGTGGATGCCGGCGATGATGTCCGGTTGCGTGATCGAGAGGAGGTCGTTGTTGCCCTGCAGCTCCGAGGGCCAGTCGGCGAAGCGCTCGCCTCGGTAGCCCGCCTCGTCGGGGCGGTCCCGCTGGATGGCGGTGCCCATCGCGCCGTCCAGGATGACGATGCGTTCACGCAGGAGCGAGGCGAGCTCGTCGGTCGCGTCGGGCTGCCAACGGGTGTCCTGAGCCATGTCACATCCTTCCGTGATGGAAGGCGCCCTTGGTGGTCCGGCCGAGCGTGGCGAACCTCCTCGGTGGACGGTCCGTTGCAACGCCTCTCGGCTGGTGCCGATCCTACCGGGCCTGCCGACTAGGCTCAGCAACGTGATGGAGATCGAGACGGTCCCCGAGCTGGTCCGGCCGGTGGTCATCGCTGCTTTCGAGGGGTGGAACGATGCCGCGGAGTCGGCGACGGCGGTCGTCGATCACCTGATGAAGGCCTGGGGCGCGAAGGTGGTCGCCGCGATCGACCCGGAGGAGTTCTACGACTTCCAGGTCAACCGGCCCAACGTCGGGATGGACGAGCACGGTTTCCGCAAGATCACCTGGCCGAGCACGCACGTGGCGGTCGCCTCTCCCCCGGACCTGGACCGCGACGTCATCCTGATCCGAGGCATCGAGCCCAACATGCGGTGGCGACAGTTCACTGCCGAGGTGCTCGCCACCGTCGACGAGCTCGGCGGCGAGCTGTTCGTCACACTCGGCGCCCTGCTCTCCGACAGCCCGCACACCCGGCCGATCCCGGTCTCCGGCTCCTCCACCGAGCCGGATCTGCTGGAGCGTCTCTCGCTGGAGCAGTCGACCTACGAGGGCCCGACCGGGATCGTCGGCGTGATCCAGGACGCCTGCGTGAAGCTCGACATGCCCGCGGTCTCGTACTGGGCGGCGGTTCCGCACTACGTCGCGCAGCCGCCGTGCCCCAAGGCGACGCTCGCCCTGCTCGGCCGTCTGGAGGAGCTGCTCGAGACGCCGCTGCCGCTCGGTGACCTGCCCGAGGAGGCTCGGGCGTGGGAGCGCGGCGTGGACGAGCTCGCCGAGGAGGACGAGGACATCGCGGAGTACGTCCGCGAGCTCGAGGAGTCCCGCGACACCGCTGACCTGCCGGAGGCGTCCGGGGAGGCGATCGCGCGGGAGTTCGAGCGGTACCTCAAGCGACGCGACGAAGGTGACTAGCTAGACAGGCTGTCCGCCGCTGCGTGGGACGGCCGGTCGCTCAGAGGGCCAGGCCCAGGGCGGCGTCGAGCACCGGCAGCAGCGTCGTCGCGGCGTCCGGGTCGCTGGTGTCGGCGAGGCCGTCGGTGCCCAGAGTCGCCCTCACCCAGCCGTCGACCGCGGCCACGGCCCGGGGCGCGTCGAGGTCGTCGGCCAGCGCTACGAGGATCTCCTCCACCACGGGTGCGGCCGGCGCACCGGCGCCCAGCGCGAGCGCCCTGCGCCAGTCGGCCACCTCGTCCACCGCCTCCCAGAGCTGGTCGTCGGTCCACTCCCAGTCCGCCCGGTAGTGGTGGCGCAGCAGGGCGAGCCGGATCGCCATGGGGTCGATGTCGCTGTTGCGGAGTGCCGAGACGAACACCAGGTTGCCGAGCGACTTGGACATCTTCTCGCCGTCGTACCCGACCATCCCGGCGTGCGCGTACACCTGGGCGAACCGCTCGCCGGTGGCCGCCTGGACGTGTCCCGCTGACATCTCGTGGTGCGGGAACACCAGGTCGCTGCCGCCAGCCTGCACGTCGAAGGAGGTGCCGAGATGGGTCTCCGCGATCGCGGCGCACTCGACGTGCCACCCCGGACGGCCCTTGCCGAAGGGGCTGTCCCACGACGGCTCACCCTCCCGCTCGCCGAGCCATACGACGCAGTCGAGCGGGTCCTTCTTGCCCGGGCGGTCGGGGTCGCCGCCGCGCTCCCCGAAGAGGCGGAGCATCGTCTCGCGGTCGTAGCCCGACTCCAGGCCGAAGGCCGGGTCGGCGGTCACGGAGAAGTAGAGGTCGTCGTCGACCCGGTAGAGCGCGCCGGCGGCGTCGAGCCGCTGGAGCAGCTCGATGACGAGCGGGATCGACTCGACGGCGCCGACGTACTCCGCAGGCGGCAGCACCCTGAGCGCCTCCATGTCCTTGCGGAACAGCTCGGTCTCCCGCTCGGCGAGCTCGACCCAGTCCACGCCCACCTTGGCGGCGCGCTCGAGCAGCGGGTCGTCGACGTCGGTGACGTTCTGGACGTAGCGGACGTCGTAGCCGGCCGCGCGCCAGGCCCGGTAGAGCAGGTCGAACGCCACGTAGGTGTTGGCGTGCCCGATGTGCGTGGCGTCGTAGGGCGTGATGCCGCAGGCGTACAGGCGGGCGGTCCCGTCAGGGCGCGTCTCGACCCGGCCGCCGGTGGCGGTGTCGTGGAGGACGACAGGGGGGCCGGTGACCGGCAGCACCGGGACGTCCGGTGCAGACCATGAGCGCATGGCACCGATGCTAACGAGCCGAAGGCCGGGTCAGAACGGGGGCCACGGGATGGGCGGCCAGCCGCCGGACGGACCCGGCAGCTCGCCGGCCGCGAGCAGCCGCTCGGCGCGCCGCTCCAGCGCGTGGACCTCGTGCTCAGTCAGGTGGAAGCCGAGCTCCGCGCCCAGCTCGCCGCGGACGGCCGCGAGGACGCTCCGAACGACGGCGACCTCGGCCTGAGCGAGCGGCGACCCCGCCCAGCCCCAGAGCACCGTGCGGAGCTTCGGCTCATGGTGGAAGGTGACGCCGTGGTCGACCCCGAACCGGTGGCCGCCAGGCATGGCGAGCACGTGGCCGCCCTTGCGGTCGGCGTTGTTGACGAGTACGTCGTACACGGCGAGTCGGCGGAGCTCGACAGTGTCCTCGTGGACGAGGGCGACCGGGTGGTCACGGTCGTCGAAGCCCTCCAGGACCTGGAGCCAGCCATCCAGGACAGCCCCCGGTCGGACCAGGGCGACCGCGTCCTCGTCGGGGTCGACCTCCTGCCACTCCTGGACCATCCCGGGACCGTGGGGACCCTCGCCCCACCACGTCCGGGGCACGAGGTCCCATCCGGTCGCAGCCGCAACCAGGTAGGCGGCGATCTCTCGGTCCGCGAGGGTGCCGTCGGGGAAGTCCCAGAGGGGACGCTCCCCCGCGACCGGCTTGTAGACGACTTCACGGCCTTCGATCTCGGCGAGGAAGGTCGCATTGGAGGCCGGCATGATCCGGCCCTTCAGGGTCAGTGAGCTCACGGCTCGCGGCGCTTGAAACCGTTGGCCCGGACGCACAGGTGGCCGTCCGGGTCGATCGGCTGGCCACAGAACGGGCAGGTCGGGCGCCCCGCGCCGATCACGGACTCCGCCCGCTTCACGAACGAGCGGGCGAGGCCGGGCTCGAGCCGGACGAGCAGGACCTCGACGGGCTCCTCGGCCGCCACGTCCTCGACAGCCTCGACCAGCTCCAGCGGCTCCTCGCCCACGGGGAAGACCTCGATCACGACCCGTTCGTCGTCGGGGTCCCAGGAGAGGGTCATCGTGCCGGCCCGGAACTCCTCCTCGATCGGTTGCTCGAGAGGAGCGTCGTCGACCAGGTCGAGCGGCGCCACGGCCGGGATCACCGAGCGGGTGGTGCCCTCGGCCATCACCTCGTCGAGCAGCTCGTCGACCCGCTCCGCGAGCGCTGCCACCTGCTGCTTCTCCAGGGACACCGAGACGACCCGTGCCCCGGCGCGAGCCTGCAGGAAGAAGGTTCGGTTGCCCGGCTCGCCGACGGTGCCGGCGACGAAGCGCTCGGGCGGGTCGAATCCGTGGACGATCGGCATGGCCCCAGCCTAGGAGTCGTCGCCAGGGGGGCCGTCGCCGCCGCCCACGACGGCGCCCGCCGAACGGCGCCTCGGTCGCTTGCCCGGGCGCGGGGCGACCCAGGAGAGGTCTCCGTCGTGGGTGTTGCTCGCGAGCACGTACGGCCGGTCCGGCGTGTACCGGATCACGGAGACCGAGGCGGGGTCGACGTGGACCCGCTGGAACAGGTCGAGGTGCAGGCCCAGGGCGTCGGCGATGACCGACTTGATGATGTCCCCGTGGCTCACCGCGACCCAGACCGCTCCAGGCCCGTGCTCGGCCTCGATCGCCGCGTCCAGGCGTCGCACGGCGGACACCGCGCGCTGCTGCATCGCGACCATCGACTCGCCGCCCGGAAAGGTCGCGGCCGACGGGTGCTGCTGGACCGTCCGCCAGAGCTTGTGCTTCGCGAGCTCGCGGATCGGCCGGCCCTGCCAGTCGCCGTAGTCGCACTCGGCGAGGCCCTTCTCGGTCACCGCCCTGGTCACCGGGTGACCGGCATGCCGCTGAGCCTCGCCGACCGCCGAGGCGGTCTGCCGGCAGCGCTCCTGCGGGCTGGTCAGGAGCCCGCTGATCTGCACCCCGGCGATCCGGGCGGCGGCCCGGGCGGCCTGCTCGGCTCCTCGCTCGTCGAGGCGCACGCCCGGCGTGCGTCCCGCCAGGATGCCGGACGCGTTCGCGGTGGTCCGGCCGTGGCGCAGCAGGAGCAGGGTGGCCATGGCGCGAGCGTAGGGCGTGTCTCCCAATCCCGTCCTAGTAGCGTGCCGGTCGTGATCGTCGACAGCGCGGTCTACCGCGGAGGCCGTCGCCTTCCGGTGGCCTGTCACCCCCAGGACTACGCCGCGTTGCGGACTGCCGCGTCGGAGCACCACGACTTCGTCTGGGTCGGCCTCTACGAGCCCAGCCTGGCCGAGCTCTCCGACATCGCCGAGGCGTTCGCACTGCACCCGCTGGCGGTGGAGGACGCCGTGGTCGCGCACCAGCGGCCGAAGCTCGAGCAGTACGAGAACAGCCTGTTCCTCGTCCTCAAGACGCTCTGGTACGTCGACCAGGACGACGCGGTCGAGACCGGCGAGATCAACGTGTTCATCGGGCCGCGGTTCGTGATCACCGTCAGGCACGGTCGCGGCTCGCCGCTCAGCGACGCCCGGCACGCCCTGGAGGCACAACAGGCGGTCCTGGACCACGGCCCCTCGGCGGTCGTCTACGCCGTGGTCGATGCCGTCGTCGACGGCTACACGGCGGTCGTCGCCGACCTGCAGACCGACGTCGACGAGGTGGAGACGTCGGTGTTCTCCGATCGCCGCACCAACGACGCGAACCGGATCTACACCCTCAAGCGGGAGCTGGCCGAGGTTCGACGATCGGTGCTTCCCCTTCGCGACCCGATGCGGCGCTTCGCCGGCGGTGCCGTCGAGCTGATCTCGGCGGACGCGGGGCCGTTCTTCCGCGACGTCAGCGACCACCTGCAGCTGGCCGCCGACGAGCTCGAGTCACTCGATGGCCTGCTCTCGACGGCGTTCGACGCCCACCTGGCCCGGGTGGCGGTCCAGCAGAACGACGACATGCGCAAGATCTCGGCAGGAATCGGACTCGCCGCGGTCCCGATGCTGATCGCCGGGGTCTACGGGATGAACTCCGACAACATGCCCGAGCTCCACTGGACGCTGGGCTACCCGTTCTCGGTCCTGTTGATGGTGGCGAGCTGTGCCGGGCTGTTCTGGTTCTTCAAGCGCTCCGGCTGGCTCTGAGATCTGTCAGACCGGCTGGGCGTGCAACACGTCGACGGCGAGCAGCACCAGCACGGCCGAGCCGAGCAGCACCCGGTAGAGCACGAACGGTGTGTAGGAGTGCCGCGACACGTACCGCAGCAGCCACGCGATCGCGGCATAGCCGACCACGAACGACACCACCGTCGCGGTGATGGTCGGACCCCAGCCGAAGTCGTTGTGCCCGTGTGGGATCTCCTTGAGCTCGAACAGCCCGGCTCCGACGACCGCCGGGATCGCGAGCAGGAACGCGAACCGGGTCGCGGCCTCGCGCTCGTAGCCGAGGAGGCGGCCCATCGAGAGCGTCGCTCCCGAGCGGGACACCCCGGGGATCAGGGCCAGCGCCTGCGCCCCGCCCATCATGGCCGCATGCCGAAGGGTCATCTGCTTGATCTGGCGGTCGGTCCGGCCGATCCGGTCGGCCAGCCCGAGCAGGACGCCGAGCACGATCAGCGTGGTGCCGATGATCCAGAGGTTGCGGAAGTCCCGCTCGATGATGTCCTTCAGAAGCACGCCCAGCACCACGATCGGCAGTGAGCCGACGATGATGTACCAGCCCATCCGCGCGTCCAGGGAGCCCCGGTACTCCGGCCTGGCCAGGGAGAGCACCCATGTGCGCGCGATCCGCCAGATGTCCTTGCGGAAGTAGATGAGCACGGCCAGCTCGGTGCCGATCTGGATCACGGCGGTGAAGGCGGCGCCCGGGTCGCCCCAGCCGAACAGCTCGGGGAAGATCCGCAGATGGGCACTGCTCGAGATCGGCAGGAACTCGGTCATCCCCTGAAGGGTGCCGAGGAAAACCGCCTTCAGGAAGTCCGCCACGACGCTGGATCCTAGGAGGCACGCGGCGTGGCCAAGCACGCGGCCTACCCGGAGCCGGATACCTTGTGGCCCATGCAGCAGCGGTACGTCGGCGCCAGTGGACTCCGGGTGTCGCGCCTCGCCCTCGGCGCGATGACCTGGGGCAAGGACACCGACGAGCACGAGGCGCGCGACCAGCTGATCGCCTTCGTCGAGGCCGGCGGCACCCTGGTCGACACCGCGCACATCTACGGCGACGGCGCGTCCGAGGAGCTGCTCGGACGGCTGGTCGGCGACGTGGTGACCCGCGACGACGTCGTGATCGCTACCAAGGCCGGCTTCGGCGTCCGTCGGGGGCATGCGACGTACGACGCCTCGCGCGGCACCATTCTCGCGGCGCTCGACCTGTCGCTGCGACGCCTGGGGGTCGACCATGTCGACCTGTGGCAGATGCACGTCTGGGACGACCGCACGCCGCTCGACGAGACGCTCGCAGCCTTGGACACCGCCGTGAGCAGCGGCCGGGTCGCCTACATCGGCATCTCGAACTACTCCGGCTGGCAGACCGCGCAGGCCGCCACGTGGCAGCGCGCAGTGCCCGGTCGCGCGCCGATCACGTCCACCCAGGTGGAGTACTCGCTCGTCAACCGAGCCGTCGAGGACGAGGTGCTGCCCGCGGCACGCGCCACCGGACTCGGCGTGCTGCCCTACTCCCCGCTCGGCAAGGGCGTGCTGACCGGCAAGTACCGGACCGGGACCCCCTCGGGGTCGCGCGGCGCGTCCGAGCACGCAGGCATGCTCGAGGAGTACCTCGACGACCGCGGACGCGGCATCGTGGAGGCTGTGGTGCGCGCTGCCGACGGCCTGGGCTGGACCCCGCTCGAGGTCGCTCTGGTGTGGGTGCGTGACCGACCCGGTGTCACCGCGCCGATCGTCGGCGCACGGACCGCCGCCCACCTCCGCGCGGCGCTCGCGACCGAGGCCAAGGAGCTGCCGCCGGAGATCCGGGTGGCGCTGGACGACGTCTCCGGGAGCGGCGAGTGACCAGTTCTGCGCTGCGGTCCTCCCTCGTCCGCGGGCTCGGCCGCGGCGTCGAGTGGGAGTTCGAGCAGATCACGTTCGACCGTGAGTTCTCGCGCAACATGGTCACGCGGCTGCTCGTCGAGCGCGCCGAGCACGGCGGCTGGGAGCTCGACCGGGTGCAGATCGGCCCCGACGGCAAGCGGCGCGTGGTGCTCCGCCGCAAGATCATCCGGGCGGTGCGGACCGCGTAGGTCCCGAGACGGTAGCGCTGCGCAACCTCCTCGACCACCGGCGGTGCGCTGCGCTCACGCGAGGTCCAGGAAGCGGTCCATCACGCGCGCGCCGAACTCCAGCGCGTCGACCGGGACCCGCTCGTCCACGCCGTGGAAGAGCGCGGTGAAGTCGAGATCCTCCGGAAGCCGAAGCGGCGCGAACCCGTAGGCACGCAGCCCCAGCTTGTTGAAGTGCTTCGCGTCGGTGCCGCCGCTCATGAGGAACGGCGCGACGACCGCGCCGGGGTCCTCGGCCAGCAGGCTGCGGGTCATCGCGTCGACGAGGGGGCCGTCGTACGGCGTCTCCCAGGGCGGCTGGTTGGAGACGAAGTCGACGCTCACGTCGTCTCCGGTCAGCTCGGCCAGGGTCGTGAAGAACTCGTCCTCGAAGCCCGGCAGGAAACGCCCGTCGACGTACGCCGTCGCCTCGGTCGGGATCACGTTCAGCTTGTAGCCGGCACCGAGCATCGTCGGGTTCGTGGAGTTGCGGAGCACGGCGCCGAGCATCCTGGCCGCGCCACCGAACTCCTGCACCAGCTCCTCCGCGTTCTCAGGCGTGGCCTCGGTGCCCGCGAGGTCCGCGACCGCCGCGAGCAGCGTCTTCATCGTGGGCGTCAGCCGGACCGGCCATTCGTGCGCGCCGATCCGCGCGACCGCCGTCGCGAGCCGGGTGACGGCGTTGTCGTCGTTGATCATCGAGCCATGGCCGGCTCGGCCGCGGGCGGTCAGCCTCATCCACGCCATGCCCTTCTCGGCCGCCTCGATCAGGTACAGCCGCCGGCCGCGGACCGTGGTGCTGAAGCCGCCGACCTCGCCGACGGCCTCCGTGCATCCCTCGAACCACTCGCGGTGGTCGCGAAGCAGCAGCTCGGCACCCTGGTGACCGCCGGCCTCCTCGTCGGCGGTGAAGCAGAGCACCACCGGCCGGTCGGGGACCCGGCCGGCGAGCTGGCGGGCGCGGACGACCGACAGCAGCATCGCGTCGAAGTCCTTCATGTCCACCGCCCCACGACCCCAGACGTAGCCGTCCTGGACCTCACCGCTGAAGGGATGGACCTGCCAGTCCTCGGCGGCCGCGGGCACCACGTCGAGGTGGCCGTGCAGCAGCAGGGCGTCGTCGCGGTCGCCGGCACCGCCCCAGCGAGCGAGCACGTTCGCGCGGCCGGGGGCCGTCTCCACCACCTCGGCGGCGATGCCGACGTCGTCGAGCAGCCCGGCGACGTACTCCGCCGCCTTCCTCTCCCCGGGGCCCTCCTCGCTGCCGTAGTTGGAGGTGTCGATCCTGATCAGCTCGCGGCAGATGTCGACGACCTCGGCCGCCACGCCGGGCGCGCCTCCCTGGTGCTGCGGACCGTCCATGCGGCCATGGTCGCACGGCGATCGCGGCGAGGGCCGCCGCCCTGGCGCTACCGTGCTGGCTGTGACGCCCCCCGACTGGCACGTCTACTCCCCCGGATGGAGCACCTACTCCGGTCGCGGGGACTCGCAGCCGGACGGCACCGCTCCCGTCGCGCCTGGCTCGCGCCGACGCCGCCGCCTGGCAGGGGCGCTCGTCGGCCTGGCGGTCGTCGGAGGGGCCGGTGCAGGGGGTGTCGCGGTCGTCGTAGGGGAGCCGGCTGAGCCGCAGACGGTCGAGGGCTTCGAGCTCCTCCTGGAGGAGCTCGAGGAGGAGACGGGGAGCACCGAGGTGAGGACCCTGCGGCTCCACGAGGACCGTGCCGATGTCTACCTCACGACCGATGGGTACGACGACGTCTCGCCGGACGGGGACGAGGAGCGGCTGACGCGCTATCGCTGGGACGGCGAGCTTCACGCGATGGGCGAGGAGGGGATCACCGACCGCGGGGCCGAGCCGTTCGACCTGGCCTCGGTGGACCCGTCCCGATTCGGCGGGATGTGTGCGGACGTCCGCGCCCTGGTCGAGGATCCCGACGACTCCTCTCTGTCGATCAGCCGTCCGCAGCCCGCTGCCGGTGACGAGGACCAGGCCGTCGGATGGATCACCGCACAGGCCGACAACGATCGCGGCGAGGTGGCCTTGATCAGTTTCGACCTGGACGGAGACGAGGTCCGTCGGTCTGCGGGCTGAGCGCTCAGGTGGTGAGAGCGCCCGGCATCGCGGCGTGCGCCGGGGCACGAGAAAACGGTGGCGGCCGGTCCAGAGGACCGGTCAGCTGGCGGTCAGTGGGTACCGTCCGAGCATGGTGTCGTCGACCAGCACCGCACAGACGTCCGAACGCTGTGCAGACCTCTTCCGGGCCCTCGACGAGCACACCGGTGCCGCCGTGGACCTGCGCCGACGGCTGCACGCCGAGCCGCGGCTGAGCGGCGAGGAGCGCGACACCACCGCGACCCTGATGGACGCGATGGGGTTCACCGACGGCCTGTTCCCCAAGGGCGGGGCCGTGCTCCGCGTGGGCGATCCCGACGGTCCTTCGATCGGGCTCCGAGCCGAGCTGGACGCGCTGCCCGTCCGGGAGACCACGGACGTCGAGTGGCGCTCGCACAGCGGCGCGATGCACGCCTGCGGGCACGACGTGCACATGGCTGCCACCGTGGCGCTGGTGCGCGCGCTCCGGGACGTGGGCGCGCCGCTGCCGCTGGTCGTGGTGCTGCAGCCCCGGGAGGAGACGGTGCCGTCCGGCGCCCAGGACATCGCGCTGTCGTCGACCTTCGCCGACCACGACATCCGAGCCTTCCTCGGGGCCCACGTGCAGCCGACGCTGCCGAGGGGCTGCTTCTCGGCGTCACCAGGGCCGGTCAACGCGGCCGCCGACCAGTTCGCGATCGAGGTTCGCGGCCGGCCCGGACATGCGGCCTACCCGCACCTGACCGCGGACCCGGTGGTCGCCGCCGCCGACCTCGTCGGCAGCCTGCAGCACCTGGTCTCACGGCAGGTCGACCCGACCCATCCCACGGTGTTGACGGTCGGCTCCATCAGCGGCGGGAACTCGCCCAACGTCGTACCGGCCACGGTGCGGATGCGCGGAATCCTGCGCACCTTCGACGAGCATGACCGGGTTCGGCTGCACCGCGCGATCGAGGAGACGACGCGCTCGGTGACCGACGTGCACGGGTGCGACTCCCTGGTCGAGGTCACCCTGGGCGCGCCGGTCCTGGTCAACGACAAGGCGCTCGCCGCCTCGGCCACCGGCTGGTTGCAGCGGGCTGGGCTGAGCCCGGCTCCACCGCTGCGGTCCTGTGGTGCCGACGACTTCTCCTACTACTGCACTCTCGTGCCGTCGCTGATGGTGTTCGTGGGCGTGGGTTCCGAGAACGGGGACGACCCCGGTCTGCACCATCCCGACTTCCTGCCGCCGGACGAGTCGGTCGGGGACGTGGCCCGAGCGATGCTGGCCGGCTACCTGGCCGCCCGCGACACGGTCGCGGACCGGGCGGCTTAGGAGCTGAGAGAGGGTCCCGTCACTCCAGCTGGCCGGCGGTGACCCGCGCGAGGTGAGCCACGACGTCACCGATCTGATGGGTCCTCCGAAGGACCTGCCGCTGCTGGCGCGCCCCGTTTCCGGTCGCCATAACCTCGGCGAGACGCATCTGCACGGCGTGAGCGTCGCTGGTCGCCTCCAGCGCCGGCCGGACGTGCTCGTAGAGCCTGGCGACCACCTCGCGTCCAGGTCGTGGTCGGCAGGTCGCCGGGTCCAGCAGCTCGCCATCGACCCCGTCGCGCGAGGCCTGCCACATGGCCAGCCGCAACATCGCGGTGGAGACCTCGGGCACCGGCACGCCAGCAGCGTCGTCGGACACCGCCGTATCGACCAGACCGCGACACAGGGACGCGATCAGGACGGCGTCCCGCACGTCCAGACAGACGTCCGCGACCCGGATCTCGACGGTCGGGTACCGCGCCGACAGCCGGGCGTCGAAGTAGACCATCCCCTCGTCCAGGATCACACCGGTGGCGACCATCCGCGCGACGCTCGACCAGTAGTGCTCACCCGATGCGAACAGCTCCGTCGGCCCGGCCGACGGCCACCGCGCCATGGCCTGGGACCGGAAGCTGGCATACCCGGTGTCCTTGCCGTTCCAGTACGGCGAGTTCGCGCTGAGGGCGAGCAGCGCAGGAAGCCAGACCCGCATCCGGTTCAGGGCGATCACGCCCTCGTCGTCCGACTCGACCGCGACATGGACGTGGCAGCCGCAGGTCAGGTGCTCGGTGGCGGTGATGCCGTAGCGCTCGGACATCCGCTCGTAGCGCTCGTCCCGGACCAGGTGCGGGGTGACCGCGGCCGGAGAGGTGCCGGTGGCCACGACCCGCGCGCCGACCTTGCGCGCCGCCACCACGGCGATGTCTCGCCACTGGCGCAGATCCGTCTCCAGGTCGGCCATGCTCGCCCGCGGCGAGGTGTCGGTCTCCACCTGCTCCTGCTTGAACTCCGAGCCCAACCGCCCGCCGGGCTCGTCCTCAGCGTCGCTGCCTCGTACCGGCGCGGGCACCCCGGCCTGCCGGATCACCCTCCCCGCGACGGAGCGCGGGCGACCGCTCTCCTTGTCCACGACCAGGAGCTCTTCCTCGACCCCGACCGTCCGCGCCATACGGCCAGTCTGTCGGGTGGCCAAGGCTCCGCGAAAGGACCGTCCAAGCCGGTGGGTGGATCCGCCCACGGGCGCGTCGCGATCGGGGCCGCCCTACTCCTCGAGCCGGCGATTGAAATCAGCGATCCCCGAGCCTCTGACCTGCAGAGACTCGGGGATCTTCTGGTGTCCGAGGGGGGACTTGAACCCCCACGCCCTAATACGGGCACTAGCACCTCAAGCTAGCGCGTCTGCCAATTCCGCCACCCGGACGAGTGCGGGGAAACGTTAGCAAAGGACTCGCCCGGATCCCGCATCGGGACCGGCTTCGCCCCGCCGTCCGTTCCCCTCGCTTGAACGACGCGGCCCCGGCTGCAACGGTGGGAAGGGTCCTGTCCTCTATGGGAAGGCTTTCCCATGCTCACCCTGACCGAGAACGCCACCGCCATCGTCAAGGAGCTGACCACCGCTCCCGACGCTCCCGAGACCGCCGGCCTGAGGATCAGCAGTGCCCCTGAAACCGGCTTCGCCGTCGCCGCGACGCCGCAGCCCGAGCCCGGCGACCTGGTCGTCGAGCAGGACGGCGCGACCGTCTACCTCGACCAGCCGGCAGCCGAGCAGCTCGACGCGATGGTGCTCGACGCCGGCGTCGACGAGACCGGCAGCCTGCAGTTCGGCCTGATGGCCCAGGGCTAGTCGCCTTGCGGAGGTGGGGCGACGCCGCCCCACCTCCGCACCCTCCTTCTGAGATCCTTGCGGGATGGAGCAGCTGCGCGTGGCCTTCGTCCCCGGGGTCACCCCCGACAAGTGGGCCCGCGCATGGCGCGAGCGGAACCCACAGATCCGGCTCACGCTCCTCCCGATCGAGGAGTCGGTGCAGCGCGCCGTGCTCGACGACGGCGATGCGGACCTGGCCCTCGCCCGCCTTCCCGTCGACCTGGACTCTCCCGCGCCGCTCCACTGCGTCCGGCTCTACGACGAGGTGCCGGTCGTCGTCGCAGGGCTCGACCACTTCGTGGCGGCCGCCGACCCGGACACGGCGCTGCCCCCGGACGAGCTGGCGGACGAGCAGCTCGTGCTGCCCCATCCCTCCGGTTGGGCGCCCACGGTGACGCAGCGGGACTTCCCGCCGATGTCGGCGAAGGACGCCATCGAGGTCGCGGCCTCCGGCGCCGGAATCGTGATCGTGCCGATGTCGGTCGCCCGGCTGCACCACCGCAAGGACGTCGTTCACCGGCCGGTCGACCTGGAGCCGACCACGATCGGGCTGATCTGGCTTCGTGAGGCGGACAGCCCCGTCCACCAGGACTTCGTGGGCGTGGTGCGCGGCCGCCGCGCGAGCAGCAGCCGCTGACCGCCGTCACCAGGCCTGGTTCGTCACCCACTCGCCCAGGGCGCGCGCGCTGCGGTCCACCAGCGACACCCAATCCATCGCGCCCTCGTCGGCGTTGTCCGAGACGTGCTTGACCAGCCGGCACGGGAGGCCGAACTCCTGCGCCACGAAGGCCACGGCATACCCCTCCATGTCGACCAGCTGCGCCCGTGCCGCCAGCCCCGCCCGCACGACCGGGTCGGTCACGAACACGTCTCCGCTCGCCAGCACGGTCTCCCCCGGCCCGACCGTCAGCCGTTCCCGCGGGTCGTAGCCCAGCGCCCGGATCGCGTCGGCACTGATGTCGTGGTTGATCACGGTGCCGACCTCGAAGAGTCCTTCGACGTGGTCGTGGAGCGCTCCAGCAGTGCCGAGGTTCACCACCACGACCTCCGCGAGGTCGGGACGG
Source organism: Nocardioides sp. (assembly GCF_004803405.1). Lineage (GTDB taxonomy): Bacteria > Actinomycetota > Actinomycetes > Propionibacteriales > Nocardioidaceae > Nocardioides > Nocardioides vastitatis. Next base: position 60,643 of record NZ_SSXI01000013.1, read on the forward strand.
GTCGCAAGGTGGCGCGCGAGCACCGCCGCGGCCGCCGTCTTGCCGAGGCCGGTGACGAGGACCTCGATCTCGCGCGGGACGTGGGCGGCTTCGGCCGCGGTCGCGGCGACGACGAGTGGACGCGGCACGACGCTCAATCTAGCGATCCGCAAGGATGGTGCCGTGACCATGGTTACCACCCGCGCGCCGGGCCGCGTGAACCTGATCGGCGAGCACACCGACTACAACGGCGGCCTCTGCCTGCCGTTCGCGATCCCGCTCGCGACCACGGCGGCCGTCAGCACCAGACCCGACGACCTGGTCGTCGTCACCAGCGACGGCGCCGGTCGCTGGCAGGGCACGCTCGAGGAGATCTCCAGCCGTGCCGTCACCGGTTGGCCCGCGTACGTCGCCGGCGTGATCTGGTCGCTGCAGGAGTCCGGCTGGGCCGTGCCTGGGCTGGACATCACGCTCGAGTCGACGGTCCCGCTGGGCGCCGGCCTGTCCAGCTCGGCCGCGCTCGAGTGCGCGGTCGGAGTCGCCATCGCCACGCTGCTCGACCGGCCGCTCGACGACCCGCTCCGCCGCTTCCTGGCCGAGGCGTGCCGGCGAGCGGAGGCGGACTACGTCCGCGCTCCCACCGGTGGGCTGGACCAGCTCGCATCCCTGCTCGGGGCGGAGGAGCACGCCGTACTCGTGGACTTCGAGGATCCTGCCGCGCCGCGCGCCGAGCGGGTGCCGCTTCCCCTGTGCACGGCAGGGCTGGCGATCCTGATCACCGACACGGGCGTCCGGCACGAGCTGGCCGACGGCGACGGGGGCTACGCCCAGCGACGAGCCGAGTGCGAGGCAGCGGCCGCCGCCCTGGGCGTTCCCTCGCTCCGTGGCGCCTCGCTCGACGACGTCGAGCGGCTCCCCGAGGTCGCCGGT
>NZ_SSXI01000131.1 GCF_004803405.1 Nocardioides sp.
CGCCCACCCCGCGCGCGACCCCCGCCCCGCAGGTCAGCCCTGCCTCGGCGATTACGCCGAGCCCGCCGAAGCCGGACACCCCGAAGCCGCTGCCGAAGGACGCGCCGCGGCCCGCGCCCGTGGCGGCCAAGGACGAGCCGACCGTCACCGTGCTTCGCGGCATTCCCGCAGCGACGGCCAAGAACATGGACATCTCGCTGTCGGTGCCGACGGCGACGTCCGTGCGCAACATCCCGGTGAAGCTGCTGTGGGACAACCGCATCGTCATCAACAGCCACCTCAAGCGCGCCCGCGGCGGCAAGGTCTCCTTCACGCACATCATCGGCTACGCGATCGTGAAGGCGATCAAGGCGCTGCCGGAGATGAACAACACCTACGCCGAGATCGACGGCAAGCCGACGATGGTCACCCCGGCGCACATCAACCTCGGCCTCGCGATCGACCAGCAGAAGCCCGACGGGACCCGCCAGCTGGTGGCGCCCTCGATCAAGGCGTGCGAGTCGATGGACTTCGCACAGTTCTGGACCGCCTACGAGGAGATCGTCCGCAAGGCGAAGAACAACAAGCTGACGATGGAGGACTACTCCGGCACGACCGTCAGCCTGACGAACGTCGGCGGCCTCGGCACCAACAACTCGGTCCCCCGCCTGATGCAGGGCCAGGCGGCGATCATCGGCGTCGGCTCGATGGACTTCCCGCCGGAGTTCCAGGGCGCGTCCGAGGAGACCATCGCCCGCAACGCGATCTCCCGGATCATGACGATGACCTCGACGTACGACCACCGCGTGATCCAGGGTGCGCAGTCGGGTGAGTTCCTGCGGCAGGTGCACCGCTACCTGCTCGGCGAGGACGGCTTCTTCGACGAGATCTTCAGCGCGCTGCGGATCCCCTACGAGCCGATCCGCTGGAACAACGACATCGCGACGTCCCACGACGACGAGATCGACAAGCAGGCCAGGATCCTCGAGCTGATCCACGCCTACCGCGTGCGTGGCCACCTGATGGCCGACACCGACCCGCTGGAGTACAAGCAGCGCAGCCATCCCGACCTGCGGATCGAGTCGCACGGCCTCACCCTGTGGGACCTGGACCGCGAGTTCCCGACCGGCTCGTTCGGCGGCGGCGACCGTCGCTTCATGAAGCTGCGCCACATCCTCGGCATCCTGCGCGACTCCTACTGCCGCACCACCGGCATCGAGTACATGCACATCATGGATCCCGAGCAGCGCCGCTGGATCCAGGAGCGGGTCGAGCAGCCGCACACCAAGCCGCCCCGCGAGGAGCAGCTGCGGATCCTGCTCAAGCTCAACCAGGCGGAGGCCTTCGAGACCTTCCTGCAGACCAAGTTCGTCGGCCAGAAGCGGTTCAGCCTCGAGGGCGGCGAGACCACCGTCCCGGTGATCGACGAGATCGCCGAGGCCGCCGCCCAGTCCGGCCTCGACGAGGTCGCGATCGGGATGGCCCACCGCGGTCGGCTCAACGTGCTCGCGAACATCGTCGGCAAGTCCTACAACCAGATCTTCCGCGAGTTCGAGGGCAACATCGATCCGCGCACGGTGCAGGGGTCCGGCGACGTGAAGTACCACCTCGGCGCCGAGGGCGAGTTCTCCGCGGGCACCGGCGAGACCATCAAGGTCTCCGTCGCCGCGAACCCGTCGCACCTGGAGACCGTCGACCCGGTCCTCGAAGGCATCGCGCGCGCCAAGCAGGACGTGCTCAACAAGGGCGAGCAGTTCCCGGTCCTACCGCTCCTGCTCCACGGCGACGCGGCGTTCGCGGGCCAGGGCGTGGTGGCGGAGACACTCAACCTCTCCCAGCTGCGCGGCTACCGCACCGGCGGCACGATCCACGTCGTCATCAACAACCAGGTCGGGTTCACCACCTCGCCCGGGTCCTCCCGCTCCACGCTGTACTGCACGGACGTCGCGCGCATGGTCCAGGCGCCGATCTTCCACGTCAACGGCGACGACCCCGAGGCGTGCATCCGGGTCGCGCGCCTGGCGTTCGAGTACCGCCAGACGTTCCACAGCGACGTCGTGATCGACCTCGTCTGCTACCGCCGCCGTGGACACAACGAGGGCGACGACCCGTCGTACACGCAGCCGCTGATGTACGACCTGATCGAGCAGAAGCGCTCGGTGCGCAAGCTCTACACCGAGTCCCTGATCGGTCGTGGCGACATCACGATCGAGGAGGCCGAGCAGGTCCTCAAGGACTACCAGCAGCAGCTGGAGAGGGTGTTCACCGAGGTGCGGGAGGCTACGGCCGCGCCCTCGGAGTGGACGACGGTGCCGGACTACCCGGACAAGCCCGCCGGCGAGACCCAGACCGCGGTCTCGTTCGAGGTCCTGAAGCGGATCGCCGACGCCTACGTCACGCCACCCGACGGCTTCACGGTCCACCCGAAGGTGATGCCGCAGCTCCAGCGGCGCGCCGCGGCGATCACCGAGGGTCCGATCGACTGGGGCACCGGCGAGGTCCTCGCCTTCGGTGCGCTGCTCATGGAGGGGCGGCCGGTGCGGCTGGCCGGCCAGGACTCCCGCCGCGGCACGTTCGTGCAGCGGTTCGCGACGATCATCGACCGGGTCAACGCCGACGAGTGGACCCCGCTGGCGAACCTGACCGACGACCAGGCGAAGTTCTTCATCTACGACAGCCTGCTGTCGGAGTACGCCGCCCTCGGCTTCGAGTACGGCTACTCGGTGGCGCGACCGGAGGCCCTGGTGCTCTGGGAGGCGCAGTTCGGCGACTTCGTCAACGGCGCCCAGACGGTCATCGACGAGTACATCTCGGCCGGCAAGACCAAGTGGGGCCAGGACTCGGGCGTCGTGCTGCTGCTCCCCCACGGCTACGAGGGGCAGGGACCGGACCACTCCTCCGCCCGGATCGAGCGGTTCCTCCAGCTCTGCGCCGACGAGGCCATGGTGGTGGCGCAGCCGTCGACCCCCGCTTCGCACTTCCACCTGCTGCGTCGACACGCGCTGGGCGGTGACCACAAGCCGCTGATCATCTTCACGCCGAAGTCGATGCTGAAGCGCAAGGAGGCCGCTTCACAGCCGAGCGACTTCACGCAGGGCATGTTCCAGCCGCTGGTTCCCGACACCACGGCCGACCCGGCGACGGTCGACACCCTGCTGCTGTGCTCGGGCCGGGTCACCTGGGACCTGATGGTGGAGCGCTCCAAGCGCGAGGACGGCAACCGCTACGCAATCGCCCGGATCGAGCAGCTCTACCCCGAGCCGCTCGAGGAGCTGCGCGCCGAGATCGCGAAGTACCCCAACCTCAAGCACGTCCGCTGGGTGCAGGACGAGCCGGCGAACATGGGCCCGTGGCCGCACTACGGCCTCACCGTGTTCCCCCAGCTCAGCACCCCGGTCGAGAGGATCAGCCGGTCGGCGTCGTCCTCGCCCTCCGTGGGTGTCGCCAAGCGGCACCTGGAGGAGCAGAAGGATCTGATCGCCCGCGCCTTCAGCTGAGGGTCGAGGAGCCAGATGTACTTCACCGATCGCGGGATCGAGGAGCTCGAGCAGCGCCGGGGCGACGAGGAGGTCACCCTGGCGTGGCTCGCTGACCGGCTCCAGGAGTTCGTCGACACCCATCCCGAGTTCGAGACGCCGGTGGAGCGCCTCGCCACCTGGCTGGCGCGGCTCGACGACCCCGAGGACTGAGCGCTCAGCCCACGGGCGCCGGCTCGACCTCCGCTGCGGTCGCCGCCGGCGCCTCGGCGAGCCCGAACCTGCGGTGCAGGGCACGCAGCGGACGGGGGGCCCACCATGCCCGTTCCCCGAGCAGGCGGACGCCGGCAGGCAGCAGCACGCCTCGCACCAGCGTGGCGTCGATCAGGATGGCCAGCCCGGTCCCGAGCCCGAAGAACTGGATGAAGCTGACCGAGCTCACCAGGAACGCGAAGAAGCTGATCGCGATCAGGGCTGCGGCCGTGCTGACGATCCGGCCGGTGTGGGCCAGGCCGCGGATCATCGCCTGCTCGTTGTCGAGCCCGGCGTCACGCATCTCCTTGATCCTGCCGAGCACGAACACCTCGTAGTCCATGGACAGGCCGAACGCGACGCAGAAGAGCAGCACCATCATGCTGCTGTCCATCGGCTGCGGGGTGAATCCGAGGGCGTTCGACAGGTGCCCGTCCTGGAACACCCAGACCATCGCGCCGAGGGTCGCGGCCAGGCCCACCGCGTTGAGCGCCAGCGCACGCACCGGCTGCACCACGCTCCCGGTGAAGAGGAAGAGGATCACCAGCGTGCTGAGCGCCAGCCAGCCCAGCACCAGCGGGAGCCGGTCGGTGATCGCCGTCATCTGGTCCGTCAGCTCCGCAGTCGCGCCACCGACCAGCGCCTCGGTGCCGGCGGGCCCGGGGATGGCCCGCACCTGCGCCACCAGGTCACGGGCCGCGATCGAGCGGGTATCGAGATCGGTCACGACCGCCAGCCGCTCGGCCCCGTCTCCGGGGGCGACGGTCGCCGGGAGCCCGGCCGCCAGCGTGCCGTCGACGAAGCTGCCGACGCGGGTGTCGACCCGCTCGACGCCGGCCAGCTCCGACAGCTCCCCGGCGTACGACGCCACGTCGGCGTCGGCGACGGCATCCGTGGTCACCACCTCGATCGGCGTGGTTCCGTCGCCGGCGAACTCCTCGCGGAGCAGGTCGCCGGCCTGTCGGCTCGATGCGCTCGTGGGCAGCACGCGGTCGTCGGGAGTCCCGAACTCGATGCCGACGAGCGGCACCGCCATGACCAGCAGACCCGCGAGCACCGGCAGCGCGCTCACCACCGGACGGCGGGCCACGAACCGCGCGAGGCGCGCCCAGGCCGGCGCCTCGTCCCCACGGATGCCGCGGACCCCCGGGACCCGCCACGCATCGATCCGGCCGCCGAGGAGCGTGAGCCCGGCGGGAAGCACCACGATCGCGCTGAACGCGGTGATCAGCATGACGCCGATGCCGGCGTAGGCGAAGGACCGCAGGAAGTACATCGGGAACACCAGCAGCGCGGCGAGGGCCACGGCCACCGTCGTCGCGCTGAAGAAGATGGTCCGTCCGGCGGTCTCGACCGCCCGCTGCACCGCGGCATCGTGCGAGCGCCCGGCGGCGCGCTCCTCGCGCACCCGGGCGACCATCAGCAGTCCGTAGTCGACAGCCAGCCCCAGCCCCAGGCCCGTGGTCAGGTTGACGGCGTAGATCGAGACGTCGGTCATCGAGCCGAGCACGGAGAGCTCGGCGAAGGTGCCGAGGATCGCCAGCATCCCGACGCCGAGCGTGACCAGGGCGCCGACGACGTTGCCGAACGCGAGGACCAGCAGCACCAGGATCAGCGGGATCGCGATGCTCTCCGCGAGGGCGAGGTCGGATCCGATCTGGCCGCCGATCTCCTCGCCGACGGCCTCGCGGCCGCCCACCTGGACGGTGATCGCCCCGTCGTCCCCGACGTACTCGTCGAGCACGGCAGCGGGGTCAGCCTCCTCACCCTGGGCGATGGACGCCGTGATCAGCGCGTGGGCGCCGTCCGCGGACCGCATCGGCGGCGCCTGGGAGTCGAAGTACGACCTCACCTCACTGAGTCGGGCGTCGGCGCGAAGCCGCTCCGTCAGCGCCCAGCCGGCGGCGACGGCCGACGGACGGTCGACGTCGCCGCCCTCGGCGGAGACGACGAAGAGGTAGTCCGCCGAGCCGTCGAAGTGCTCGGCGAGCACGACCGCGGCGCGGCTGCTCTCGGACTCGGGGTCGTCGAACCCCTCGCTCTGCAGCTTCCCGAAGGCGCTCAGCCCGAGGTAGGCCGCGAACACGACGGCGACCATCCCGAAGCCGAGCACCCACCGTGCCCGCCGCGTCACCAGCACGCCGATCCAACCGAACATGTCCCACTCCAATGTGAACGCCGTAAACTTTGCAGGTGTTAACTTGGCACAGGATGTGGACGGGTGTCAACATGATGTCGTGACGAACTCCTCGGCCAGGCGCAGCTACCACCACGGCGACCTGCGCAACGCCCTCGCCCGGGCGGCAGCTGGCCTCGCGGCCAGCGGCGGGCCGGACGCGGTCACCATTCGCGGCGCCGCGCGCGAGGTCGGCGTAACCCCCACCGCCGCCTACCGCCACTTCGCCAACCAGGCCGACCTGCTCCTCGCGGCCCAGGACCTCGCGATAACCGGCATGGCCGCTGCGATGGCAGGCCATCTCTCCCAGGTCCCGAGCGAGGGCGACCCGGTCGACCTCGCCGTCGCCCGACTGCTCTCAACCGGCCGCGGCTACATCCAGTTCGCCGTCGAGGAGCCCGGCATCTTCCGCACCTGCTTCACCGGGTACCTGGACCGCCCGGAGGGGTCCGATCCCGACCTGCCCGGCCGGGCGCCGTACGCGCTGCTCGGCGAGATGCTCGACCAGCTGGTCGAGGTGGGCTACCTGGCACCGGAGGATCGCCCGGGCGCGGAGGCCGGACCCTGGGCGGCCGTCCACGGCCTCGCGATGCTCCTGATCGACGGGCCGTTGCGCGGGATCACACGAGCCGAGCAGGAGGCGGCGGTCGACCGCACCCTGGCCATGACCGTGCGGGGTCTCGCCACCGGGCCCGAGGCGGAGCGTCGGCGCGATCGGTAGCGCGCGGCGTGCCCTAGTACTCCAGCCGTAGTTCGTGGTCTACATGCATGAGTGGCTTGTCGTCGCGGCCGGTCCGACAGCAGCCCGAGCACCAACTTCCGGACCCGACGCCGGGGTTCGACCCGCGGGAGCCGTCCCGCTATCCGGCCCATCAGACCCTCGAACGCCTCCTGCCAGCGGACGGGATCTACGCTGTGAACTGCGGCCAGCGCATGAAGTTTGTCTTCACACACCGATGTCAACGGTGGCGCACCCCTCCCAACAGTGCGTCGGGGTCGCGCAGGCGTCGGCCTGCCGTCCTGTGTCAGGAGGACAGGTGCAACGTGGCGAGGTCTGGTGGGTGGAGTTCGACGAGCGGCGGCTGGTCGTGCTGCTGTCGGGAGACGACGCGTCCGGGATCCAGGTGATGCAGGTCGTCGCTCCGGCGGGTGTTGACATCACCGGTCTGGGCGTCGAAGTGGCAGTAGGCGCCATGGAAGGACTGCCCGTTGAAGGCGTGCTTCGGTTCGCGTTCCCGCGCCCGGGCTTTATCCCTTGCACGTGGCTGACCACCGTGTCCCGGGACGACCTGATCGAGCGAGCAGGCGCCCTGTCCTCCGCGAAACTCAGCGAGATCGAAGATGCCCTCCGTCTTGGTGGACAGGCGAAGGAGCCGACCGCGGCGACGACCGCGAAGCTCAGCGAGGTAAGGGACAGCCTCCGTCTCGGTGGGCTCGGGTAGGCAGAGAACGAACAGACGCCCCAATGGCGTGGTCAATCTCGTCCGGATGATCGACACAGGCCACCTCTGTCCTCGGCGCCCTTCACCATCGAGATCACGATCTACGGCTGGAGCACTAGTGTGACCCGCGTGACCGAGGACCTCGCGTCCGAGGAGAACGGAGAAGACGTGACCCCCTATCCCCCGGCCCCGTGGCGGATGCACGGCTCGCTATGGCTGTCGGTGTTCAGCCTCAGGCGAGACATCGACGAGCGCCACCCCGCCGGCCGGTACGGGCTCGCCCTGGTCAGCTACGAGGAGCCCAGCCCGCTGACGTACGGCGAGCTGCTGCTGGCGCGCACGACGAAGAACGCCGCGGGGAAGGGTGCCGTCACCATCACCGACATCTGGGTGGACTCCCCCGCCTCCATGGCAGGCGGCCGCGAGCTGTGGGCCATTCCCAAGCAGCTGTGCGACTTCGACCGGGAGAGCACCTTCAAGGGACCGGTCACCTCGACCGACTGGACCGCGACGGTCGAACGCCGGCCCATCGTCGAGGCCCACTTCACCGACCTGTCCCGGGCTGCGCCGCGCATGCCCTTCAAGGGCCTGGTGGAGCAGCCCGGAATTCCCGAGCATCCGGAGACCGCCGACGTGGTGATGCGCGGCAGCGCCAAGGCCCTGCCCTGCCGGGCCCGCTGGACGTTCGCCGCAGACGGCCCACTCGGGTTCATGCGGGATGCACGCCAGCTCGGCTCGTTCCGCATGGCCGGGTTCCGGCTGCACTTCGAGTAGCCGGCCGGACGCCCCCAGGCGTCCGGCCGGCAGGCTCACTCGGCGTCGAGGTCCTGCTCGACGAGCGTCGCGATCTTCTCGACGTCCGCCTCGTTCTCGCCCGAGACCTCGACCTGGTCGCCGTTGCCGGCGCCCAGCGTCATGATGAGCAGCGCCGAGCTCGCATCCACGGCCTCGTCGCCGGGGACGCCGATCAGCACCTCGGAGTCGAGGTCGCCGGCGACCTCGGAGATGATCGCGGCGGGCCGCGCGTGGAGTCCGACGGCCGAGCCGACGACGACGGTCCTGGTGTGCATCAGGCGTACCTCTCGTTGGGAGTGCTGGTCAGGGTTGATGATGCCCGTCAGCGGCCGACGGGCTCGAGGGTGAGGTCGGCGGCCTCCACCGGCTGGCGCCCGAGCGACTTGAGGGCGACGACCGAAGCCGCCGCCACCAGCACCCCGGCGACCAGCGCGATCACGAACCCGAGCACCCCGTCGACGGCGAACAGCACGAAGATGCCGCCGTGCGGGGCCCGCAGGCCCACGTCGAGCGCCTGGGCCAGGCCACCGGTGACCGCGCTCCCGAGCATGATCGAGGGGATCACGCGCAGCGGGTCTGCCGCAGCGAACGGGATGGCGCCCTCGGTGATGAACGACGCGCCCAGCAGCCAGGCGGCCTTGCCGTTCTCGCGCTCGGCCGGGTTGAACAGGCCGGGCCGGACGATGGTCGCCAGGGCGAGCGCCAGGGGCGGCACCATGCCGGCGAGCATCACCGCGGCCATGATCCGCAGCTCGGGCGCGTTGGTCGCCAGGTCGGCCGCGCCGATGCCCACGACCGCGAAGCTGTAGGCCACCTTGTTGAGCGGTCCACCCATGTCGAAGGCCATCATCAGGCCGAGCACGGCCCCCAGGATCACGGCGTTGGAGCCGTCGAGGTTGTTGAGCCCGTCGTTGAGCTGCTCCATCAGCCAGGTGATCGGGCGGCCGAGCAGGATGAGCATGACCAGACCCGCGATGACGCTGCTGACGAGTGGGATCACGAGCACCGGCATCAGGCCACGCGCCCACTTGGGCACCTGCCAGCGCGACACCCACAGCGCGAGCAGGCCGGCGAGGACGCCGCCCACGATCGCGCCGATGAACCCGGTCTGAGGAGCGGGGGTGGCCGCTTCTCCCGCCGAGGCGAAGCCGGCCAGGTTGGTCGCCAGCGCGCCCATGATGAAGCCGGGGGCGATGCCGGGGCGGTCGGCGATCGCGTAGGCGATGTAGCCGGCGAGCGCGGGGACGAACAGGGCGAACGCCGCCTTGCCGATCACGAACAGGAGCACGCCGAGATACAGCAGCACGCCCGAGTCGAAGGCGGCGTGCTCGAGGCCGTAGCTGGCCACGGACGGCGGGTTCAGCAGGCTGTGGTTGACGAGGATGTCCCCGGCGACGTTGGCGCTGTCGTAGCCGCCGAGCAGGAAGCCGAGGGCGATCAGCAGTCCGCCCGCCGCAACGAACGGGATCATGTAGGACACGCCGGTCATCAGCACGCGCCGCACGCGACCCCCCCACGACTCCCCTGCGCCCGCCGTACCGGAGAGTGCTGCCTCGGTGCCTCCGGCACCGCCGCCGGCAGCTTCGACGCGCGGCGGGTTCGGCGCGTCGGCGTAGCGGAGCGCTTCGGCGACCATGACGTCCGGCTCGTCGATCGCGCGCTTGACACCCGCGGAGACGAGCGGCTTGCCGGCGAAGCGTGCCCGGTCCCGGACACCCACGTCGGCAGCGAAGATCACGGCGTCGGCCGCGTCGATGGTGCTCTGGGGCAGCGGCCGCGATCCGGCCGATCCCTGAGGCTCGACGGCGATCTCGGCCCCGGCCCGCTCCGCTGCGGCCTCGAGCGACTCGGCGGCCATGTAGGTGTGTGCGATCCCGGTGGGGCAGGACGTCACCGCGACGATCCGGCGCCGGGCCTGCCCACCAGCGGCGGGTGCGGCCGGGCTCGTGGAGGCGGCTGCGCCGGAGTGCTCGCTTGTGGCGGGTGCCGCGGCCATGGCAGGCGGCTCCGGCGCGACCACACGCTGGACGATCGCGAGCACCTCGGCCGGGGTCGCCGCCGCGCGCAGCGCGTCGGTGAACTCGGGCTTCACCAGCGAGCGCGCGAGCTTGGCCAGGATCTGGAGGTGGGTGTCACCACCGCCTTCGGGCGCCGCGATCAGGAACACCAGGTCGGCGTCGCCGTCCTTGGCCCCGAAGCCGACCGCAGGAGCCAGCCGCGCGAAGGCCAGCGTCGGCTCGGTGACCGAGGCCGACCGGCAGTGCGGGATCGCGATGCCGTCCTTCATGCCGGTGGCGGACTTGCCCTCGCGCTCGAGCAGGTCGGCGCGCAGTTGGTCGACGTCGGTCGCGCGCCCCGCGTCGGCGACCACCGCGGCGAGCGCGGCGATCACGTCGTTCTTGGTGCCGCCGAGGTCCGCATCGAGCCTGACCAGGTCGGTTGTCATCAGTTCTGCCATGACGGGATTCCTTCAGTGGTGGTGTCGCTCGACGCGGCGTCGAGCGATCGGATCCGGACCTCGGCGGTCCGGACGTCGGTGGGGGTCGGCACGGTGGTGCCGGGGAGGCTCGCAGCGGCGCTGCCGTAGGCGACCGCCTCCGCGAGCCGCTCGGGAGCCGATCGGCCCTGCAGGTCGGCGCGCAGGTAGCCGAAGAGGCTGGCGTCGCCCGCTCCGACCGTGCTCACCACCCGCGTGGGCGGAGGTACGGCGTGCCAGGCGCCGGTCGCGTCGACGAGCACTGCGCCGGCACCGCCCAGGGTGGCCAGGACCGCACCGACCCCGCGGTCCACGAGCGTCCGCGCAGCGGCCGCGACCTGCATGACGTCGCCCTCGAGTGCAACAGGATCGACTCCGACGACCGCTGCCAGCTCCTCGGCGTTCGGCTTGAGGAGGGACGGCGCACGGCCGGGGGCCAGCGCGTCGACGACGGCAACCAGGGCAGCCTCGCTGGTGTCGACGGCGACGGCGCGTCCGGCTGCGAGCAGGCGCGCGACAAGCTCGGCGTACCACTCGTCCGGAGCCCCTGGCGGGAGCGAGCCGGCCAGCACGACCCAGTCGCCGGCCGGCCCGGCGAGCACCGCGGCCGCCAACGCCTCGAGGTCGTCGATGGTCGAGGTCGGGCCGGAGGTGTTGAGCTTGGTCGTGGTGCCGTCCGGCTCGGTGACGGTCAGGTTGACCCGCATCGGGCCCGCTGGAGCGACCGGCAGGCACGGGACGCCGTGCGCGTCGAGGTCCCTGACGAACGGGTCGTCCTCAGCCACCGGGAGGACCGCGAGCGTCGGCACCTCCGCCGCGACGCACGCCCGGGAGATGTTCACGCCCTTGCCGCCGGGCTGCTCGAGGATCGAGGTGACCCGGTGCACGCCGCCGCGGACCAGCGCGCCCGGCAGGCTGACGGTGCGGTCGATGCTGGGGTTGGGCGTCACGGTGACGATCACGCGACCACGACCTCTGCGCCGGCGGCGGCCAGCGCTTTGCGGTCCGCCGTGCTCAGCGCGTCGTCGGTCACCACGAAGTCGATCTCTTCGAGGGCGGCGAACCGCACCGCGCTGTCGACGCCGATCTTGGTCGAGTCGACGAGCGCGACCACCCGCTCACCGGACCGGACCAGAGCGCGTTTGGTCGCGGCCTCCTCGCTGTCGGGCGTGGACAGGCCGTGTCCGGAGCTCACCCCGTTGGCGCCGACGAAGGCGACGTCCACCCGCAGCGACTCGACTGCGGCGACGGTCGCCGCCCCGACCGCGGCCTGGGTGGTCGGACGGACCCGGCCGGGGAGGAGGTGGAGCTCGACCGCGGGGTTCGTGCCGAGCCGGGAGGCGATCGGGACCGAGTGGGTGAAGACCACCAGCCGGTGCGACCGCGGCAGCGCGGCGGCGAGTCGAGCGGTTGTGCTTCCCGCGTCGATGAGAACCGACCCGCCCGCAGGCGGCAGCAGGTCGAGCGCCGCCCGCGCGATCCGCTCCTTGGCCTCGGTGTTGGCGGCGTCGCGCTCCCCCAGACCGAGCTCCAAGGAGGTCAGCGCCGTGGCCGGCACGGCCCCGCCGTGCACGCGGCGCACGAGCCCGAGCTGCTCCAGCGCGCTGAGGTCGCGGCGGACGGTCTCGGTCGTGACGTCGTACTCACGGGCGATCTCGGCAACCGACATCCGTCCGCGCGTCGTCACCTGGCGAGCCATCGCCTGCTGACGCTCCTCGGCATACACCGTTGTGACCTCCCTCACGATCTGTGTTCATGTTGTTTTATGCCCGTTTCTGTTGCTTGTCAAGGGTGAGTCGGTCTAGCGTGTGAGCATGGTCACGACGATTCACGGCACCCCGGTGGTCTCAGGCGTCGCCTTCGGTCCAGCTCTGCTGGCCGTGGCCGACGTGCCCGAGGACGCCGTTCGCTCGTACGGCGACGGCGGCCATGCCGACGCCGAGGCGGCCCTGGCCGCGTACGACGCCGCGGTCGACGCGGTTGCCGAGGGCTTCCGGCAGAAGGCGGCCGCCGCGTCCGGCGCCACCGCGGGCGTG
>NZ_SSXI01000010.1 GCF_004803405.1 Nocardioides sp.
GGTCCGCGACCTGCGCCGCCCTCGCCGCCCGGCTCCGGCTCGACCGGGGCGCCGACGCCCACACCGTCGCCGAGGCTGCGGCCCGCCACCTGGGCAGGCCCGTCGGGGAGATCGACGCCCTGCTGCTGGGCGACCACCAACCACCGCCGGCGACGGACCAGGAGCTGATCCGGCTCGCCCAGGGGCTCACCCGATTGAGAAGAGAGGTACGACGCGGATGACCGAAGGTCTCGAGAAGCTCGATCAACCCGAGGGGCTGACCCGCCCGGCGCAGGTCGACGCACGGGCGCACGCAGAGGCCCGTGAGCGACTGCTCGCCGTGCGGCACGAGGTCGGCAAGGCCGTGGTCGGCCAGGACGCCGCGGTCTCCGGCCTGCTGGTCGCCTTGCTGTGCAGCGGCCACGTGCTCATGGAGGGAGTACCGGGAACGGCGAAGACGCTGCTGGTGCGCACGTTGGCCTCCAGCCTGTCGGTGCAGACCCGTCGCGTGCAGTTCACGCCGGACCTGATGCCCGGCGACATCACCGGCTCGCTGGTCATCGACTCGAAGGCCGGCGAGCTGAGCTTCCGCGAGGGCCCGCTCTTCACCAACCTGCTCCTGGCGGACGAGATCAACCGGACCCCCCCGAAGACACAGTCCGCCCTCCTCGAGGCGATGGAGGAGGGTCAGGTGTCGGCCGACGGCGTGACCCGCCCGCTGCCGCGCCCCTTCCTGGTGGCGGCGACCCAGAACCCGATCGAGTTCGAGGGCACCTACCCGCTGCCCGAGGCGCAGCTCGACCGCTTCCTGCTGAAGGTCCAGCTACCCATCCCCCCTCGGTCCGACGAGATCACCATCCTGACGCGGCACGCCGAGGGCTTCGACCCGCGGGACGTCGTCGGCGCGGGCGTGCAGCCCGTCGCGAGCGGCGCCGACATCGAGGCCGGCCAGGCCGCGGTGAAGCAGGTGCAGGTCGCGCCCGAGGTCGCGTCCTACATCGTCGACATCGCACGGGCGACCCGCGACTCGCCCTCGCTGTCGCTCGGTGTCAGCCCGCGAGGGGCCACCGCCCTGCTGCGCGCCGCCCGCGCCTGGGCCTGGCTGTCGGGTCGCGACTTCGTCACCCCCGACGACGTCAAGGCGCTCGCGCAGGCGTCGCTCGTGCACCGCCTGGGCCTGCGACCCGAGGCCGAGCTCGAGGGTGTCGAGGTGGCGCAGGTGCTGGCCTCCGCGATCGCCTCCGTGCCGGTCCCGCGGTAGGCCGAGCAGAAGTGCTGGCCTGATGGCGATCTCCGGGCGGGTCCCGCTGCTGCTCGTGCTGGGCCTGGTGGCGGTGCTGCTGCGTCCCTCCGGGAGCACCGTCGCGCTCTGGCTCCTCGGCGTCCTGCTGCTGGTCGGGATCGATCTGCTGCTGACGCCATCGCCCGGACTGCTCGGCATCACCCGCCGCCAGCCGGGCACCGTGCGCCTCGGCGACCCCGCGACGTCGGTTCTCGTCGTCGCCAACGACTCCCACCGGTCCTTGCGGCTGCAGGTCCGCGACGCCTGGCAGCCGTCGGCGGGCGCCACGGACAACCGACACCGGCCTCACCTACCGCCCGGTGAGCGCCTCCGGCTGACCACGTCGCTGCTCCCCCGTCGCCGCGGCGATCTGCGGGCGGCCGGAGTGACGGTCCGGTCGTGGGGCCCGCTGGGCCTTGCCGCGCGGCAGCGCACCTACGACGTCCCCGGGTCGGTCCGCGCTCTCCCGCCATTCGACTCCCGCAAGCACCTGCCCTCGCGTCTGGCGCGGCTGCGCGACCTCGACGGTCGGTCGGCGGTCCGAGTGCGCGGGCAGGGCACCGAGTTCGACTCGCTCAGGGAGTACGTCCGTGGCGACGACGTCCGCTCGGTCGACTGGCGGGCCTCCGCGCGCACTCCGCACGTCGTGGTACGAACCTGGCAGCCCGAGCGGGACCGCCGCGTGGTGATCCTGCTCGACACCTCCCGCACCTCCGCGGGCCGGGTCGCCGACGAGGACCCCGACGACGGGATGCCCCGCCTCGACGCAGCGATGGACGCCGCCCTGCTGCTCGGCTCCCTGGCATCCCGCGCCGGCGATCGCGTCGACTTCCTGGCCGGCGACCGCCGGGTCCGCGCGCGCCAACGGCTCGCGGGCGTCCGCGACGTCGCTGCGCGGATGCAGGAGCAGATGGCCGGCCTGGACCCGGTGCTCGCCGAGGCAGACTGGGACGCGCTCGCCAGCGGTATCCAGGGCTTCGGTCGTCAGCGGGCGCTCGTCGTACTCCTCACCGCGCTGGAGCCCTCCGCCATCGCCGACGGCCTGTTGCCGGTGCTGCCCACGCTGACCCGCCACCACCGCGTGGTGGTCGCCTCCGTCCGCGACCCCGAGCTCAACCGCCTCGCCGAGAGCTCCGGCGAGGACGCCCCCACGATCGACACCGTGTACGGCGCCGCGGCGGCCGAGCAGGAACTGCACCGCCGCGCCTGGATCCGCGACGTGCTCGCCCGGCTCGGTGTCGATGTCGTCGACGCTGACGCCGCCCAGTTGCCGCCCGCGCTGGCCGACCACTATCTGCAGCTGAAGGCGCGGGGGTTGTTGTGAGGGCGCGCAGGAATCACCGGTTAACCGGCGATTCCTGCACTTCCCGGCCGTTGCAACACCCGAGAAGTGCCAGGACCGGCCGGGACACGTGACTCCTGTGGCGTCCGCGACCCAGGTCAGCCCTGGGTCGCGACCCGGTCCTCCAGCAGCGAGACCGAGATGTCGCCGGTGGCCCCGCGCCGGGCGGCGGCCCGGCCGATCACGAACACGTAGCCCAGGAACACCGTCTCGGCGAGGATGCCGATGCCGACCCGGGCCCAGGTGGGCAGCGGCGAGGGTGTCACGAAGGCCTCGACGACCGCGCTGATCAACAGCACCACCGCGAGGCCGAGCGCAACGGTGACGGCGGTCCGGCCGGCGCGGGCGATGGACGCGGCGCGGCTGGTGCCCCCGGGCTCGATCCAGGACCAGAACAACCGGAGCCCGACCCCGCCGGCGACGAACACGCAGGTCAGCTCGAGCAGGCCGTGCGGGAGGATCAGGCCCCAGAACAGCTCGCCGCGGTCGTGCCGGGTCATGATCGATCCGACGATCGCCAGGCTGGCGATGTTCTGGAAGAGCAGGTAGATCACCGGGACGCCGAGGATGCCGAGCCCGATGCACAGTGCGCTCACCCAGGAGTTGTTGATCCAGACCTGGGTCGCGAAGGCGCTGGCGGCGTTCTCGCTGTAGTAGTTCTCGAAGTCGTTGTTGACGAGCTGGTCGACCTCCTCCGGCGAGAGCAGGCTCTGCTCCACCTGCGGGTTCTCCAGCAGCCAGATCATCATCACCGCCGTCACCACGACGTTGCCGGCGAAGCAGCCGAGCCACCACGAGCGCAGCCGGTAGAGGGCAGCCGGGAACTGGTCGGTGAAGAAGTAGGCCACCGCTCGCCAGCTGGGGACCCGCGCGGCCAGCATGGCGATCCGCGCCCGGCCGAGCAGGGAGGACAGGTATGCCACCAGCTCCCCGTCGGGCGCGGAGGTGCGGATCACCGAGAGGTGCGTGGCGACCTGCTGGTAGCGGTCGACCAGCTCGTCGCTCTCACTGCCGGTGCGGCGCCGCTGTCGCACCAGGTGCTCCAGGCGCACCCACTCGTGGGAATGGGCGGCCACGTAGGCGTCGAGGTCGATGCGCGGCACGGGAAGGAGCCTACGGCCTGACCGCTGGTGTGGCAGGCTGCCATCGATGCCCGCGCCGGACTACGCCACGATCACCGCTGACGACCTCGTCACCGGCGAAGGAGTGGCGCTCGACCTGCCCGCCGCGTCGCTGGGGCTCCGGATGGCGTCCGGACTGCTCGACGTCCTGGTCACCTTGGGGACGTTCATCGTGCTGACCATCCTGCTCACCGCTGCGACGGTCCCCTTCCAGGACGAGGCGCTGACCGAAGCTGCGTTCGTGCTCACGATGGTGCTGACGTTCCTGGGGCTGCCCACCGCGCTGGAGACGCTCACTCGCGGCCGCTCCCTCGGGAAGCTCGCCCTCGGCCTGCGCGCCGTCCGCGACGACGGGGGCCCGATCAGCTTCCACCACGCCCTGGTCCGGGCCCTGATCGGCTTCGTGGAGATCTACGGGTTCCTGGGCACGCCCGCCTTCTTCGCGATCATGCTCAGCTCCCGCGGCAAGCGCCTCGGCGACTACGCCGCCGGGACGTACGTCGTCCGCGACCGGGTCCCGCTACGGCTGCCGATGCCGCCACCCATGCCCCCGCAGCTGGCGTCGTGGGCGCGTCGTACCGACCTCGGGACGCTGCCGACCGGCACCGCCCTCGCCGTACGCCAGTTCCTCGGAAGGCTGCCCACCCTGGATCCGGTGTCGCGCGAGCGGGTCGGCCGAGCGCTGCTCGCCGACGTGCTCCCCCACGTGGCGCCGGCACCGCCGCCCGGCGCACCGCCGGAGCTGGTGCTGATGGCGATCATCGCCGAGCGGCGGGAGCGCGACCTGGTCCGGCTGCGTCGCGACGACGACTTCCGCAGGCGCCTGGTCTCCGGCCGCTGAACCCGGGGAGACGAGCGGTCATCCGGCCACGCCGCCACCGGCGCGCCAGTAGGTTTGAGCCCACCCCGGCGAGGCACGCTGGGGAGAGCCGGAACCGGGCGGGCGCACCGCGCCCGTGCCGCGGACAGGAGCACTGCCCGACATGACCCACGTCTCCGACGAGCCGACGAACCCCGAGGGACTGACCGTAGGGCGCCCCCCGGTGGATCACCGCACGCCGCTCGGCGTGGACGAGCTCGCACGGGCCAGCGAGTCGATCCATCGGGTCTCGGAGGCGTTCTCGAGCCGGGTCGTCGGGCAGCACCGGGTCCGGACCGCCCTGCTCGTCACGCTCCTCGCCGAGGGGCACGTCCTCCTGGAGAGCGTCCCCGGTCTCGCGAAGACGCTGGCGTCCTCGACGCTGGCGCAGGCGGTCGACGCGAGGTTCGCGCGGATCCAGTGCACGCCGGACCTGCTGCCCAGCGACATCATCGGGACCCAGGTCTACGACCCGCGCCGTCACGAGTTCGAGACCCAGCTCGGCCCGGTGCACGCCAACTTCGTGCTGCTCGACGAGATCAACCGCGCCAGCGCGAAGACACAGTCCGCGCTGCTCGAGGCGATGCAGGAGCGGCAGACCTCGATCGCCGGGACCATGCACCCGCTGCCCGACCCCTTCATGGTGCTCGCGACCCAGAACCCGATCGAGGAGGAGGGCACCTACGTCCTCCCCCACGCCCAGATGGACCGGTTCCTGCTCAAGGAGATCGTCGACTACCCCACCGAGGACGACGAGCTGACAGTCCTCGAGCGGATCGACGACGGCACTCTCGGCCAGCACATGACCGACGTGGACCCGGTGATCACCACCGGCGCGGTGGCGGAGCTGCAGTCGCTCGTCCGACGGGTCTACGTCGACCCGGCGATCAAGCGCTACGTCGTCTCGGTCATCCGCGCCACCCGGCACGTCGGCGAGCTGCTCGGCCCGGAGCTCGGCAACTACGTCGAGATCGGCGCCAGCCCCCGGGGCTCCATCGCGTTCTTCCAGGCCGCCCGGGCCATGGCCGTGGTGCAGGGCCGCCACTACGTCATCCCTGAGGACGTCCGGGAGCTACGGCACAGCGTGCTGCGCCACCGGATCCACCTCAGCTTCGAGGCCCTCGCCGACCGGGTTCGCCCGGAGATGGTGATCGACGCGGTGTTCCGCGCCGTCCCGACGCCCTGACGGAGCCCGTCGTGACCGCTCACCTGACGATGATCAAGGCACGGCTCTCGATACATGCGCACCGCAAGGTCCGCGGTCTGCTCGAAGGCGAGTACGCCGCACTCCAGGTCGGCCGCGGCATCGACTTCAACGACCTGCGTGAGTACGTCCGAGGCGACGACGTGAAGGACATCGACTGGAAGGCGTCCGCCCGCAGTCGCCAGCTCCTGATCAAGCGGTACGTCGCGGAGCGCAAGCACACGGTCCTGCTGTGCGTGTCCACCGGCCGCAGCATGGCGGCGCTCAACAGCGTGGGCACGACGCCCGACACGATGACCAGCAAGCGCGAGCTCGCCGTCTTCGTCTCCGGGATGCTCGGCTACTTCGCCGTGCGCCACAGCGACCTGGTCGCCCTCGTGTACGGCGACGCAGAACGTCAGCGCGGCCGGCCGGCCGAGGGCGGCGAGCTCCACCTCGAGCGCCTGCTCGGCGCGATCCACGACGACATCCGGCCGGACGGGCCGCCGAGCGACCTGACGAAGCTGCTGCGGTTCACGGCCCGGACCGTCCGACGCCGGACGATCATGCTGGTGGTGTCCGACGAGACCCGCGTCTCAGAGGAGATGGCCGACCTGCTGCGGCGGCTCACCGTGCAGCACGAGGTGCTGTTCCTGACGATCGGCGATCTCGACCCGACGGGGCCCGCCGGCTCCGACCGCCGGCTGGTCGACGTCGATGCGGCGGCCGAGGTCCCGAGCTGGCTGCGCCATGACGCCCGTCTGCACCGTGAGTACGCGACCCTCCTGTCGGCCGAGGAGCAGCAGATGCGTCGGCGGCTCGAGCAGCTCGGCGTGGTCCAGGAGCGGGTGCGTGACCACGAGAGCGCCATCGCGGCGGTCTTCCGACTGCTGGAGAGGCACCGCCATGCCCGCCGCCGTTAGGCCCGGGCCGGCCGCCGTCGAGCTCCCCGAGGAGTTCGCCGGCCCGGTCGCCTACTCCGACCGCTGGCTGTGGATCGCCCTGGTGCTCGCGGTCCTGGTGCTGCTCTACTACGCCGCCGCCTGGTGGCTGACCCGGCCACGGCAGGGACCGGCCGCCCCGACCGATGTCGAGGCACCGGACGCGAGGCGGGAGCACCTCGACCGGATCGACCGGATCGAGGACGAGGTGCGGACCGGCTCGCTGTCGCCGCGTGGCGGTCATCAGGAGCTGAGCGACGTGGTGCGGTCCTACGTCGCCTCGGTGACCACCCTGCCGGCGCGGACCATGGCCCTCGCGGACTTCCGCGCCCGCGCGCCGAAGGAGCTGGTCGACGCGATCGAGCTGATGTACCCGCCGGAGTTCGCACCCGACGACGTCGTCGCCCGTGACCGCTTCGACGACGCCCTCGGGCAGGCTCGAGCGCTGGTGACGACATGGAGCTGACCGGCGCCGTGGGTGAGACCGGGTTCAAGTGGCTGTGGCTCGTCGTCGTGCTCAGCGTGCTGGTCCCGCTGCTGCTGGCGCTCTGGGGGCTCTCCGGGCGTCGTCGTACTCCGTCCGGTGCTGCCTACGTCGCTCACGCCGCGCGGCTGCGCGCCCTGCCGCGCTACCGTCACCTCGTACGACGCCGGGTGATCCTCGGCGGCTGCCTGAGCTTGGCGGCGCTGGTCGCGTGTGCCGGCGCGATCGTGCTCGCCGGCCGGGTCCAGGAGCAGCAGACGACGGCGCAGGAGGACCGCACCCGCGACATCGTGCTGTGCCTCGACGCCTCCGGCTCGATGGCCCAGGTGGACGCCGAGGTGGTGCGAGAGTTCCGCAAGATCGTCACCGGGCTCGAGGGGGAGCGGATCGGTCTGACGATCTGGAGCGGCGTCGCGATCACCGTCTTCCCGCTGACCGACGACTACGAGTTCGTGCAGGAGCAGCTGGTCGAGGCGGAGGCGGCGTTCGGTCACGGGGGTATCTATAGCGAGGAGTACGCGCTGTTCACCGCCGGCACCGTGGTCGACTGGGAGGTTCAGTCCCAGCTGGGAGACGGGCTGGCGTCCTGCGTGCAGCGCTTCGACCGCCGGGACGAACAGCGCAGCCGGGCGATCGTGCTCGCCTCCGACAACGAGCCGATCGGCCGCGGCATCTTCACCGTGCCGGATGCTGCCGAGTTCGCCGCCGACGAGGGCATCGTCGTGCACGGCATCGCGGCGCCGACGACGGCCGAGCGCCCCCGAGCGGCGCGGGAGTTCGAGGACGCCATGGCCGGCACGGGCGGCACGTTCGCCCTGCTCGGCGAGGACGGGAGCACCGAGGCAGTGGTCGCGGCGATCGGCGAGCTCGAGGCGAAGAAGATCGAGCGGCCGCCGCTCGTCCAGGTCCTCGACCGACCGACCCTCGGCACGGTCATCGCGGGCATCGGCGTCGGTGGCCTGCTCGTGATCTGGATCGTGGAGGGCGTGCTCGCCCTGCGCGGCCGACAGGAGCACGCATGAGTCCCGCTGCCGCCACCGGTCTCGTGATCGCCCGCCGCGTCGGCATCGCGCTGGTGTTCTGGGTGGTCCTGCTGCGGCCGGGCATCGGCGAGGCGGAGACTGCGCTACGACTCTCCGATGTCGAGGTGCTGGTGGTCGTCGACCAGACCCGATCCATGGCGGCTCTCGACCATCAGGGCCGCGAGCCGCGGATCGACGGCGTCAAGAAGGACCTCGCCGAGCTCGCGGACGCGCTGCCCGGTGCGCGGTTCGGGATGCTGGCCTTCGGCGCCGAGGCGCGGCTCGTGCTGCCGTTCACCACCGACACGAACGCCTTCCATGCTGCGGTCGAGACGTTCTACCTCGAGGGTCCCCAGGACGGCGTCGGATCGCGTGCCGACCGGCCCGTCCTCGAGCTCATGGAGATCCTGGGGCGAGCCGAGGAGCAGGACCCCGACCGTCGGCGCGTCGTCGTCTTCGTCGGCGACGGCGAGGACACCCGCGAGGGTGAGGACCACTCCTTCTCGCCGATCGGCGAGCTCGTCGACGGTGGCGTGGTGCTGGGGTACGGCACCACCGACGGCGCCGTCATGCCGGTCTCCGACGACCTCAGCACCGGCGAGGGCTACATCCGCGATCCCGAGACCGGGGGCGACGCGGTCTCCAGGGCCGATCCGGAGAAGCTCGAGACCATCGCCGACCAGTTGGGCGTGCCTTTCGAGCATCGCACCGCCAGCGGCGGCATGGGCCCGATCGCGGCGTCCTTCGAGGCGTCGTTGGCCGAGGACGGCGGCTCTCGGCCGGCGCAACACGAGTTGACCTGGTTGTTCGGCCTGGTCCTGTTCGGTCTGGTGCTCCTGGAGCTCCGGGCCGGCTGGCGCGCCCTGTGGACCTCCCAACAGACCCTGCTGGCGCCGGTGGCGAAGGGGACGCGCCGATGAGCCGCCACCCGCAGCTGCGCCGGACCCTGCTGCTGGCGGGGATCCTGCCCGGGGTCCTCACCATCGCGTTCGGGCTGAAGGTCGCGCTGATGCTGCAGGACAACGCGGGTGGCCGGAGCGCCTTCGACCGGGGCGACTACGACGCCGCGCAGGTCGCCTTCGCCGACACCCGCTCGTTGAACTGGCTCGAGTCGTGGATCGCTCCCTTCGACGAGGGCACCGCGCACCACGCCGCGGGCGGCTACGACGCCGCCGTCCCCGACTACGAGGCGGCGCTCGAGCACGTGCCGCACCGGGAGGAGTGCACGGTCCGGATCAACCTCGCGCTCGCCCACGAGGCGATCGGCGATCAGCACGCCGAGGAGATGGACAGCGAGGCCGCGATCGAGTCCTGGCAGACGGGGGTCGACGTGCTCGCCGAGGGTGGCTGCCCTGACGAGTCCGGTCGCGGGGAGGAGCAGACCGCCGATGCGGAGACGCTGGACGAGCGGCTGCGCCAGAAGCTCCAGCAGCAGGAGCAGCAGCCCCAGCAACAGCCGCAGCAGCCCCAGGAGGAGCAGCCCGACAGCGGGGAGGGGCAGGAGGACCCCCGCGAGGAGCGACTCGAGCGCAACAACGAGCGCGGCCTCGAGCAGCGGCGCGAGGATCAGGAGCTCTACGAGGACCTGGAGCGCTACGAGGACGGCGACAGCTCGCGTCCCGACACCTGGTGACCGGTCAGTCGGTACCCGTCAGCACGGGTCCGACGGTGGTAGGCCTTGTTGGCGATGCGCCACTCGCCGTCGACCAGGAGGAGCAGGAACACGTCGACGAACACGCTGTCGCCGTGCCACAGCGTCATCGATGCGGTCCCGACCGAGCCGCTCACCGCCGCATGGTCGATCCGCCGACGGCGTGACGCCTCGTCGGGGGCGGGCGTCCCGGAGAAGAGGGCGCAGTACTCCTCGACGGTCCACGACACCAGGTGCTCGTCGCGAAGGCCCTCGACGTGCGCCGTCGGGAGGAAGGCGCGGCGATGGTGGTCGGGGTTCCCGGTCGCGTGGCCGGCGACGTATGCCTCGAGGGGCGCGAGTACCTCCGGCGGCTCGGCGACGTGGGGTGCCACGGTCAACCCATGAGGGCGCAGCGCCTGGTCGGAGCCTCGGCCGGCCAGGCACAGCGCGGCGATGTCAGACTCCACCGCGATCGCACCCTCCCGAACCGTGGCGGCGAACGAGTCCCGTAGCCCGGCGGCGACCGGCGCCTCGGCCGCGAGCAGCTCGAGGTCCTTCGCGAGCGCACCGACCGTGAACTCCGCCTGCCCGAGGTCACCGCTTTCGAGCCGCGAGCGCTTCCCGCTCACCAGGCCACCCAGTGCCGTGCGCTCGAGGACCGACCAGGCGCGCTCGGCCTCCAGTTCGAGCTGCTCGGCGCGAAGCCGACTGTCCCGGATCGCGAGCAGCGCGCCGCCGAGCACCCCGTTGGCGAGCAGCTTCGCCGCCGCGGCACGACCGACGCCACCGCACGCGAGCACGTCGCCGAGATCGTCGAGGACGCCGCGCACCATCGTGTCGTCCGTGCCGCCGAGCAGGATGGCCAGGCGGCCAGCCGCGACGGCGGACACCGATCCGATCACCGGGGCGTGGGCATACCGTGCGCCGCTCGCCTGGACCTCCTTCTCCAGAGCGACTGCGTCGTCGGTCCCGACGGTGCTCATGTTCACCACGGTGGTCTCGTGCGCCAGGCGGTCGCCCACCAGCCCCAGCACCTCGCGACAGGCGTCGCCGTCGTACAGGCACAGCAGGACGCACCGCGCTCCAGCGACCGCCTCGGCCGCGGTGTCAGCGAGCGCCACGCCCGGAACGGCGCGGCCCGAGCGGGACCAGCCCACGACCTCGTGGCCGCGGGAGGCGAGGCGGGTTGCGCAGGCTGCTCCCAGCCGGCCGAGGCCGAGCACCGCGACCCGTGCGGGAGGGACAGAGGTCTGATGCGACATGCCTCCATGCTCGCCCCGGTTAAGCCGATCGACCAGCGCAAGATTCGACTAGTCGCCATGCCGATCTCGCATAGGCTCGGCCTATGACGCTGACGACATGGCGGACCTTCCTGGTCGTCTGCCGACTCGGATCCCTCTCGGCGGCGGCCGCCGAGCTGGGCTACACCCAGTCCGCGGTGTCCCGGCAAGTGGCCGCCCTCGAGCGCGAGGTCGGCGTGCCTCTGCTCGAGCGCCGGGCCCGCGGGGTCGTGCCGACGTCCGGGGGCCAGGCGTTCCGCGACCACGCGCGAGTGGTCGTCACCGCTGCCGATCGTGCCCGGCACGCGGCTCGCGACGCCGCCACAGCGACGGGTGGGCTCGCGATCGGAGCCACACCGTCCACCGCCGCCGGGATCGTCCCGGCAGCATTGCGGGCCGTCCAGGAGAGCGGTACGCCGACGAGCTGGTCGTTGCTGACGGCGCTCACGCCCGAGCTCGAGGAGCTTGTGGCGACGGGTCGGCTCGACGTCGCCGTCGTCACCGATGCACCGCCGGGGCTGGCGATGGACGAGCGGCTCGTGCGGCACCCGATCGGGATCGACGCGATGTGCGTCGTCGTGCGCGAGGACCACCCAGCCGCGTCGGCGAGCGTCGCCGTCCCGCTCGCGCACCTCTCCCGCGAGACCTGGGTCGAGGACAACGAGGGCTCGGCCGCGCTGTTGAGGACTGCGGCGGCCCGCGCAGGCTTCGAGCCGCGGATCGACCTCGCCGCCGCAGACCTGACCGGGAAGACCGCAATGGTCGCGGCGGGTCACGCGGTG
The DNA here is from genome assembly GCF_004803405.1 of Nocardioides sp. Classification (GTDB taxonomy): domain Bacteria; phylum Actinomycetota; class Actinomycetes; order Propionibacteriales; family Nocardioidaceae; genus Nocardioides; species Nocardioides vastitatis. The sequence goes on from NZ_SSXI01000010.1 coordinate 11,909, forward strand.
GCGCTGGTCCCCGGCGTGCTCGCGCCCGCGCTCCGACGGGACGTGGTCGCCGTCTCTCTCGCCGACCCACCCACTCGGGGGATCTACGCGAGCCTTCCCGCGGGTGCAACCGACGCCGCCTCGCCCCAGGCCGAGCGGCTGGTGGCGGCCCTGGAACGGGCGGTCTCCGAGGCCCAGCGCCACCGGCGCCCCTCCGTCGAGCAACGCGCACAGCCTCGCGACGCGGAATGACCATGGCCGGTCAGATGCCGGTCAAATGCCACAGGGCCCCCGCCGAAGCGAGGGCCCTGCGACGTGCTCAGTGACCTGAGCGGGCGGGACTCAGAAGTCCATGCCGCCCATGCCGCCGGTCGGGTCGCCCGCGGGGGCGGCCTTCTCCGGCTTGTCGGCCACGACGGCCTCGGTGGTGAGGAACAGCGCGGCGATCGACGCGGCGTTCTGCAGCGCCGAGCGGGTCACCTTGGCCGGGTCGATGATGCCCGCGGCCAGCAGGTCGACGTACTCGCCGGTCGCGGCGTTGAGGCCCTGGCCGACCGGGAGACCGGCGACCTTCTCCGCCACGACGCCGCCCTCGAGGCCGGCGTTGACCGCGATCTGCTTGAGCGGAGCCGACAGGGCGACCTTCACGATGTTCGCGCCGGTGGCCTCGTCACCCTCGAGCTCGAGCTTGTCGAACGCGTTCGCACCGGCCTGGACCAGCGCGACGCCACCACCCGGGAGGATGCCCTCCTCGACGGCTGCCTTCGCGTTGCGGACGGCGTCCTCGATGCGGTGCTTGCGCTCCTTGAGCTCGACCTCGGTGGCCGCGCCGACCTTGATGACGGCCACGCCGCCGGCCAGCTTGGCGAGGCGCTCCTGGAGCTTCTCGCGGTCGTAGTCGGAGTCCGACTTCTCGATCTCGGCACGGATCTGGTTGACCCGGCCCTCGATCTGGGCCTGGTCGCCGGCACCCTCGACGATGGTGGTCTCGTCCTTGGTGATGACGACCTTGCGGGCCTGGCCGAGCAGCTCGAGACCGGCGGTCTCCAGCTTGAGGCCGACCTCCTCGGAGATGACCTGGCCGCCGGTGAGGATCGCGATGTCCTGCAGCATGGCCTTGCGGCGGTCACCGAAGCCGGGGGCCTTGACCGCGACGGACTTGAAGGTGCCGCGGATCTTGTTGACGACCAGCGTCGACAGCGCCTCGCCGTCGACGTCCTCGGCGATGATGACCAGCGGCTTGCCGGACTGCATGACCTTCTCGAGCAGCGGCAGCAGGTCCTTGACGTTGCTGACCTTGGAGTTGGCGATCAGGACGTAGGGGTCCTCGAGCACCGTCTCCATGCGCTCCGGGTCGGTGACGAAGTACGCCGAGATGTAGCCCTTGTCGAAGCGCATACCCTCGGTGAGCTCCAGGTCGAGGCCGAACGTGTTCGACTCCTCGACCGTGATCACGCCCTCCTTGCCGACCTTGTCCATCGCCTCGGCGATGATCTCGCCGACGGTGGAGTCAGCGGCGGAGATGGACGCGGTGGAGGCGATCTCCTCCTTGGTCTCGACGTCCTTGGCCATCTGGAGCAGCTGCTCGGAGACGGCGGAGACCGCGGCCTCGATGCCGCGCTTGAGACCCATCGGGTTCGCACCGGCGGCCACGTTGCGGAGGCCCTCCTTGACGAGCGCCTGGGCGAGGACGGTCGCCGTCGTCGTACCGTCACCGGCGACGTCGTCGGTCTTCTTCGCGACCTCCTTGACCAGCTCGGCGCCGATCTTCTCGTAGGGGTCCTCGAGCTCGATCTCCTTGGCGATGGACACACCGTCGTTGGTGATCGTGGGGGCGCCCCACTTCTTCTCCAGCACGACGTTGCGGCCCTTGGGGCCGAGGGTGACCTTGACGGCGTCTGCGAGCGTGTTCATGCCACGCTCGAGACCGCGCCGGGCCTCCTCGTTGAAAGCAATCAGCTTCGGCATAACTCCTGCGATCCTTCGCAATCGAGTTGTGGGATCCGGCTCGTTGCCCGCGACGGACGGCCAGGCCGAACCGGCGGACCCTTCCCGCCGTCGCTGCTGACCTCAACTCCCCGGACCGGGGATCTGGTTTTCAGCACTCTCGTGCTGAGAGTGCCAACGTCATGTTTAGCACTCGACCCCTGCGAGTGCAAGAACGGGTCTGCCTCCCAGACGGGTCCTCAGCGGCGACGCCGCAGTCTTCGAGCGAGCAGGTCCGCGAACCGGTCGGCGTTGTCCGGGGCCACGTCGAGGTAGAGACCGGGCTCGATCAGCTCCAGCTCGCTGACGACCCACTCCCCCTCCCAGACCATCAGGTCCACCCGGGCGTAGGCGAGGTCGGCGCCCCGCCACTCCGCGACGACGCGTATGGCGTCCTCGGCGACCCGCGCCCGCTCCGGGTCGAGGGCCACGGGCGCGCTGCTGCCGCCGTACACCTCGTGCACGCGCACCTCCGCGCCCTCGACCCGCTTGTCGACCTGCGTGACCGCCTGCCCCTCGAAGACGAACACCGACGTCTCCCCCCGGGTGCGGACGGACTCGACCAGCGGCTGGATCACCCAGGGAGCCGGCAGCAGCCCCTGCAGCTGCTCGATGTGCCCGCGCTCGGCGATCACCAGGCCGAGACCGCTCGCCGAGACCCGTGGCTTGATCACGACCTTGCCCCAGCGCGCGAACGCCTCCTCCAGGCCCGCAACCAGGGTGGTGTCGTCGAGGAGGGCGGTCGGGACCACCCGGACCACACCTGCCAGCTCGGTCAGGTAGGACTTGTCGGCGTTCCACGCGAAGACCTCGGCGCCGTTGAGCACCGGCGTGGTCGCCTCCACCGCCCGCGCCCAGGCCAGGAAGTCGGGCAGTCGGCGGTGGTAGTCCCAGGTGGACCGCACCGCGACCAGGTCGGCGGCGGCCCAGTCGACCGACGGGTCGTCCCAGCAGACCCAGCGTCCCTCGATGCCACGCTCGGCGACCGCGGCGACCAGCCGGTCCCCGCCGTACTCGCCGTCCGGCAGCAGGCTGAAGGTGGCGAGCAGGACCGTGGGCACCCGCGAACCCTACGCAGGCGCCCACGGGTCCGCTCAACGCGTTCTAGTGCGCCTCTCGTCGAGCTCGCCCTCGGACTCGGTGGTCGAGCTGCGCCGCTGTCCGACCACGGGCCCGCGCGAGTCGAGCTGGACGCCCGGCACGCCGTCCTGGATGGCGTACGTCGCCCGCGTGGAGACCGGTGCGTCCGGCCGGGTCACGTAGGGGACGACGCGGAAGTCGCTGAGCCACTCGTCCTTGCTCACCCGGCATCGCACGTAGCCGCGCTGGGAGTTGAAGAACTTCATGTGCGGGTTGGCCGCCAGCAGGTTCTGGCCGGACGGAGTCATGTCGGCACCGTCGCCGCCGCTGGTGATCGACGTCCCCACGAACTCGCTGCCGACCACGCGCGACGCCGGGTCGTCGTAGTCCAGCAGGAGGTTGCTGGCGTAGTTCTGGTGCCGATCCCCGGTGATCACGACCAGGTTCTCCACGCCGCGGTCCACCGCGCCGCCCAGCACCCGCTCCCTGTTCGCGACGTAGCCGTCCCACGGGTCCATGTAGAGCCGCTTCGCGGGACCGGCATCGAGGTCGGTCTCCGCCATCGGCGCCTGGTTGGCGATCACCTGCCAGCGCGCCTTCGACCTGCTGAAGTTGTTCAGCAGCCAGGCCTCCTGCTCGAAGCCCATCATCGTCTTCGCGGGGTCCTTGCTCTCGGGTCCCGGCGCGTCGCTGCCGTCGTCGTACGGCTGGTCGTCGCGGTACTGCCGGGTGTCGATGACGTTGAAGTCGACGAGGTCGCCGTAGGTGAGCCGCCGGTAGATCTGCATGTCGGCGTTGTTCGGCACCGAGGAGGCCCGGAACGGCAGGTTCTCGTAGTAGGCCTGGAACGCCGCCGTACGGCGGGGCATCCAGAGCGGACCCTGGCTCTGGCTGGAGGCCTCGGGGATCTCGTCGGCCCAGTTGTTCTCGACCTCGTGGTCGTCGGGAGTCACCACGAAGGGGTGGGCGGCGTGCGCGGCCATGAGGTCCGGGTCACTCTTGTAGAGCCCGTACTGCAGCCGGTAACGAGCGAGGTCGGTGGTCTCCGACCGGAACTCCGCGCCCATGGGCACGTTCCGCGCGCCGCCGGTGGCGCTGATCCCGTACTCGTACAGGTAGTCGCCGAGGTGCACGACCAGGTCGACGTCCTCCTGCGCGAGGTGACGGTAGGCGGTGAAGTAGCCGGTGTCCCAGCGGGAGCAGCTGGCGAACGCGAACGACAGCGCCGACAGCCTGGCGTCGATCGAGGGCGCCGTCTTGGTGCGGCCGACCGGGCTCAGATGGCTGCCGACCTTGAACCGGTAGAAGTACTCGCGGCCAGGACGCAGGCCCCAGACCTCGGGGTGGACCGAGTGGCCGAGGGCCGGCGTGGCGGTGACCGCGCCGCGCTTGACGAGACGGCGGAAGCGCTCGTCCTCGGCGATCTCCCACAGCACGGCGACCGGCCGCGGGGGCATGCCGCCGGTGCCGTCGGGTGCCAGCGGGTCGGTCGCGAGGCGGGTCCAGAGGACCACGGAGTTGGGCAGCGGATCGCCGGAGCCGACGCCGAGGCGGAACGGGTACGACGGCGCGTCCGCGCGAGCCGGCGAGAGGTGGCTCGCGACGGCACCGGTGCCGAGCAGGACGGCCGCGGCGCCGGCGCCGCCGACGAAGCCGCGACGACTGACTGAGGAGAGGGGCGGGGTGGGCATGCTCAGGTACCTCCGAGAAAGGTGAGCGAGCGGAAGGGGGCCGACGCCATCCCAGCCCCGGCGATTGAACGCAGCGGATCGTCCGGGCGAGCAGTCGACGACGAGGTGGCGGCCTCGCGGCTACGACCTCAGCTCTTCAGGTCCGCGTAGCTCGCCACGTGGTAGTCCTGCCCGGGCACCCATCCGGTCAGCTGGGTGACCCGGAACAGGTCGGGCGTGCCGACCCGCCACGCCAGCACGCGGGAGTCCGATCCGCGGGACGCGAACAGCAACGTGTCCCGTCCTCCGTCCAGCCAGCCGACGACCGGGCAGCACATCTTCCACCGGCCCTCCGGCGCGTTCAGCCCGTATGGCAGCACGAGCACGGAGACCTCCTGACCGCTCTGGTCGCCCGTCACCACCGCGTCCGCGCCGCTGACCAGCGTTCCCGTCGGGTCTGTCAGGCTCACTCCGGGGAACTGGGCCTGCGCCACCGACGGTCCGCGACCGGAGAACTGTCCGGTCTGCTCCGTACGAAGGGGCCCGTAGCCCGAGCCGGCGCCCGTCTCCCAGATGGAGACGTACGTCGACGATGCGGGCCCTACGCGACCGCGGTCGACGTCATAGGTCGTGCCCCGGACGGCCCCGGCGCCAAGCAGGTGCGGCACCCAGATCTCGGTGTCGCTCGACCAGCGTGCGCCCTCGGCCAGCCAGTCCGGGGTGTCGATCGTGGTCCACTCCCCCGTGTCCAGTTCGTAGACCTCCAGTGAGCGCTGCTGTCGGAACAACACGAAGCGACCGCTCGGCGAGAGGCTCTCTTCGTTGAACGGCAGGTACTGGTTGCCCTGCTCGTCTGCGACCGGCTCGAGCCGCCCCACGTCGAGGGAGTACGTCGACGCGTCGGTGCCGAGAATCACGACCCGGCCAGCGAACCGGTCGCCGTCCCCCACCATGAACATCGCCGTCGCGCGGACCCCCGCCCGGTGCGGCGGCGATCCTGCCGACAGGTCGACCTGCTCGGGCACTCCAGCGACCTGCAGACGCGGGAGTGCAGCCTCGTCCGACTTGTCCGGCGCCCACCACACCTGCGCCCCGTGCTGCTCTCCCGCCCTGACGGCCTTCGGCGCCGGTCCCGTCGGGGCGCTGACCGAGGGGCTCGGCACGCTCGGGGTCTGGGTCTTGGTCGGGTTCTGCGCCGGCGGCGCGGGGCCGTCGCCAGGCAGAACGGCGACCGCCGTCGCAGCGAGGACGGCGGCCACGGCACCACCGCCCACGACCGCTGCCCGCCGATGCCGGGTCCGCCGCGCGCGGGCCCACGCCGGCCCGCCGAGGTCACCGAGGTCGTCGGGATCGAGGTCAGCGACCCGGTCGTGGAGCAGGTCGCGCAGTCGCTGGTCGGTCATTGCTCGATCTCCTCTCCGAGCAGCTCGGCGAGCTCGGGGGCAGCCTCGCGGAGCCGGGCCAGCGCGAGGTGGGTCTGGCTCTTGATGGTGCCGACGCTGACCCCGAGCACGTCGGCGGTGGCCCGCGCGGTCAGGTCGTCGTAGTACCGCAGCACGACCACCGCCCGCTGGCGCGGCGTCAGCGATGCCAGCGCCGCGTCGAGCAGCATCCGGCGGTCCGACGCCGACGAAGGATCGGGCACCGCGACCTGCGGCGAGCGGTCGGTCACCATCTCGTGCCGGCGCTTGCGCCACCACGAGATGTTGTCGCGCACGATCACCTGGCGGGCGTACGCCTCCGGGTTGCCGTCGCGCAGCCGACGCCACCGCAGGGCGACCTTCGCCAGTGCCTCCTGGACCAGGTCCTCGGCTCGGTGCCGGTCCCCGGTCAGGAGCACTGCGCTGCGGAGCAGCGCCAGCTGCCGTTCGCCGGCCCAGCGGCGAAACGACTCCTCGTCGGTGGTCACGACCCATCAACGCACGGGCGGACCGAAAGGTTGGAGGGTCGGCTCACTCCACCCGGAGCGCGACCGGCCGGTGGTGCCCGAACGGCACCGTCGCGGCGTGGCCCAGGGCGAGCAGCACGGAGGGGAGCAGCGCCTTGGCGGTCCGCTTGTAGCCGAGCGCGCTGGGGTGGAAGCGGTCGAGGCTGAACATCTCGTCGGGGTTGGTGATGAAGAAGGGTCCGACGACGTGGGCGAGCGAGACCGCGTGGGCCCCGTTGCGGACGGCGGCGTCCGCCTGCGCCGCGGCGAGCTGGCGCGACATCCGGGAGCCGAGGGCGCGCAGCGGCTGCGGGACCGGCCGGAGGGCGCCCAGGTCGGGGCAGGTGCCGACGACGACCTCGGTGCCCTGCGCGCGGAGGCGTGAGACCGCCTGCTCGAGGTGCGCGACGGCGGTCGCGACCGGCACCCGGTGGGTCACGTCGTTGCCGCCGATCACGATCACGGCGACATCGGCCCGATAGCCCTCCGGCAGCGCGTCCAGCTGATCGGCGAGCGCGGCCGACTCCGAGCCGACGACGGCACCGGTGGTGAGTCGCACCGAACGGTGGACCTCCTTGGCCAGGCCGCGCGCCAGCCGAGCGCCCAGCGTGTCCTTGGGCCGCTCGGCCCCGAGGCCGGCCGCGATCGAGTCCCCGAGGAGCAGCAGGTCCAGCGGGTCGCCGTACGACGCCTTCCAGGTCTTGTCAGCATCGATGGCATCCTCGCCGAGCGGCTTGCCGATCGCGCGCCGCGCCATCGCCGCCTGGCGACGGAGCAGCTCGCGGGTCCCTCCGGCGGTGAGGCTGACGCCGGCGGCGGCGACGGCGACGAGGAGGGCGGTGCGCTTGCGGCTCATGGGTGCTTTGAACCAGACCCGGCTGAACGGCTCGTGGCGCTGCGGTGGCCCGGGGGTGTCGGCCGTGCTCAGGCGGACGCGACCTCGATCACGGGCTCGTGCCCGACCGGGAAGTTGACCGACGCCGCGATGAAGCAGTTGCGGCTGGCCTCGGCGTGGATCTCGCGCGCCAGGTCGACCTGTGCCGGGTCGGTGATCGTGACCCGCGGCCGGAGCGTCACCGACGTGAAGTGGCCACCCTGCCCCACCTGGCTCATGCTCCCGACCGGCGAGTCGTCGTACGCGGTCACCACGATCCCGTGGTTGACCGCGGAGTGCAGATAGGACAGCAGGTGGCACTGGCTGAGCGCCGCGACGAGCAGCTCCTCAGGATTCCAGCGCGAGGCGTCACCCCGGAAGGTCGGGTCAGCCGAACCGAGCAGGTCCGGCTTGCCCTCTGCGCGCAGCCGCGCGTCGCGGGCGTAGTCGCGGTAGCCGCTGGTGCCGGTGCCTCGGTTGCCCTCCCAGGTCAGGTGGAGGGCGTAGTGATGATCGGTCACAGGTCGGAGGTTTTCATGCACTTTTGGGGCGTTGCAACGGCCGGGAAGTGCAGGAATCACCGGTGAACCGGCGATTCCTGCAGCCGGACCGGTCAGCCCCCCGCGACCGCCGGGATCACCGAGATCTCGGTGCCGTCGGGGGTGGGTGTGGCGAGGTCGTCCTGGAAGCGCACGTCGTCGTTGCCGACGTAGACGTTGACGAACCTGCGCAGCTTGCCGTCCTCGTCGAGGATGCGGCCCTTGATGCCCGAGTACTTCGCGTCCAGGTCCTCGAGGACCTCGGCGACGTTCGCGCCCTCGGCGGTCACCTCGGACTCGCCGCCGGTGTAGGTGCGCAGGATGGTGGGGACCCGGACGCTCACTGCCATGTTCGTTTCTTCCTGTTCTCGGATGCCGGTCGGATGCCGGTCAGATGCCGGTGGCCTTGAAGGCCGCGTAGGTGGGGGCGATCGTCGCGGCAGCGCTGACCTGCCCGGAGATCGCGTCGAGGGTCTTCAGACCGTGACCGGTGTTGATCACGACGGTCTCGAGGGTGGGGTCGAGCTGGCCGGTCTCGACGAGCTTCTTCGTCACCGCGAGCGTGGTGCCACCCGCGGTCTCGGTGAAGATGCCCTCGGTCCGGGCAAGCAGCACGATGCCGGCGCGGATCTCGTCGTCGGTGACCTCCTCGACCGCACCGCCCGTGCGGCGGGCGATGTCGAGGACGTAGATGCCGTCGGCCGGGTTGCCGATCGCGAGGCTCTTGGCGATGGTGTCCGGCTTGACCGGGCGGATCGCATCGACCCCGGCCTTGAACGACGTGGCGACCGGGTTGCAGCCCGTCGCCTGGGCACCGAAGACCTTGTACGGCTTGTCCTCGACCAGGCCGAGCTTGATCAGCTCCTGGAACGCCTTGTCGACCTTGGTCAGCTGCGAGCCGGACGCCACCGGGATCACGATCTGGTCGGGCAGCCGCCAGCCGAGCTGCTCGGCGATCTCGTAGCCCAGGGTCTTGGAGCCCTCGGCGTAGTAGGGCCGGACGTTGACGTTGACGAACGCCCAGCCCTCCTCCTCACCGGCGATCTCGGAGGCGAGCTTGTTCACGTCGTCGTAGTTGCCGTCGACCGCGACGAGGTTCTCGGTGAAGATCGCCGAGTTGACCTGCTTGGGGTGCTCGAGGTTGCTCGGGATGAAGACCACGGTCTTGATCCCGGCCCGGGCCCCGGCGGCGGCCACCGCGTTGGCGAGGTTGCCGGTCGAGGGGCACGCGAACACCGTCGCGCCCAGCTCGCGCGCAGCGCTCAGCGCGCAGGCGACGACGCGGTCCTTGAACGAGTTGGTGGGGTTGGTGGAGTCGTCCTTGACCCAGAGCTTCTCGATGCCGAGCTCGCGGGCGAGGTTGTTCGCCGCGAGGAGCCGGGTGAAGCCGGGCTCGGTGTTGGGGCTGCTCTCGATGTCGGTCGGCACCGGCAGCAGCGCCTTGTAGCGCCAGATGTTGCGGGGGCCGGCCTCGATCTCCTCGCGGGTCACGGCCGGGAAGTCGTACACGATCTCCAGCGGCCCGAAGCACTCCGGACAGGCGTAGAACGGGCCGAGGTCGACCTTGTGCCCGCACTCGCGGCACGACAGCGCGGTCGCGTGACCGAACGCCCCCGCGCGGAGGGTACGGCGACCCGTCTGGTCATCGGACGTGGACTCGGTGCCTGGGTCGGTCGTCGTCTCGGTCACGGCGGCGCTCATGGGTGTCCTCCTTCTCATCTGTCCCGCGCGACGGTCGCACCGGGTCGGATTTGGCACCGTCTCCACGACGTCCGCGCCAGCGTGCTGGCGCGTCCGGGAGTTCGTGGCGGTTGCCGGGACTTCTCAGGGCCGTTCCCTCAGTCCCTCTGGATGAGCAGGCCTCAACCTATCGGCCGGGCCGGGCGATCAACGAATCGCATCCCGATATCCGAGACGCTTGTCCGCTATATGGACAACGCCGGCGGTCGCGCGCTGTCGATTTCCCGCTCCCCGCGCGTCATCCCAGTGACAAACCCGCCCGACAACTGAGAGGTTGCCTGATCATGACCACCTACGTCGTACTCCTGGCCGGGAACGAGACCACCTGGGAGAACGCAACTCCCGAGCAACAGGCCGCAATCTTCGCCAAGCATGAGGAGTTCAGCCGGGCGCTGGCCGAGCGGGGTCACACCGTGACCGGCGGGGCGGAGCTGACGCACTCCCGCACCACCCGAAAGGTGGCGCGCAGCGGCGACGGAAGCCTTCTCGTCACAGATGGGCCCTACGCCGAGACTGTCGAGCAGCTCAGCGGGTTCTACGTCGTCGACTCCGACGACCTCGACGACCTGGTCCAGGTGTGCGCCATCCTTGCCGAGCCGGACAACGCACCGGTCGAGGTGCGGGCCGCGGTCGACCACAGCGGCGAGGAATGAGCTGACCGGCGTCGGCGCAGCCCTCGATCGCGCCCATCGCGACGAGTGGGGCCGTCTGCTGGCCCTGCTCGTCGCGCGGTTCCGCCGGCTCGACCTCGCCGAGGACGGGCTGGCCGACGCCTTCGAGGCCGCTGCGCGCACCTGGCCCCGGGACGGCGTACCGGCGAATCCGGCGGGCTGGCTGCTGACCGCGGCTCGGCGACGGGTCCTCGACCGACTGCGCAAGGAGGAGGGACTCGCCACGTCGATGCCGCTCCTGGCGGTGGAGGCCGAGCTCGCGGAGGAGGCGCAACGGGTGATGGCCGACGGTGGCGAGCGGCTGACCGACGAACGGCTGCGGCTGGCGCTGCTGTGCGCCCATCCCCTGCTCTCTCGGGAGGCCGCCGCGGCGCTCGCGCTGCGCCTCGTGCTCGGCGTGCCGACAGCCGACATCGCCCGGCTGTTCCTCCAGTCGACGGCGACCATGGCGGCGCGCCTGACCAGGGCGAAGCAGCGGCTCGCGGGCGAGCGGTTCGCGGTCCCCGGCGGCGCGGAGCTGGCCGGAAGGCTCGACGTGGTCACCGAGGTGGCCTATCTCGCGTTCACCGCCGGCTACGCACCGGCGTCGGGCCCGGACGTGCTGCGCGTCGACCTGGCCGGGGAGGCGGTACGTCTGGTCCGCGTGCTCCGAGCGGTGTTCCCACCGGACGCACCGCCGGACCAGCGGGTCGAGCTCGACGCACTGCTCGCGCTGATGCTGCTCCAGCACGCCCGCCGGGACGCCCGGGTGCACGCAGGCGCACTGGTCCTGCTGCCGGACCAGGACCGCACGCGGTGGCACCAGGGCGAGATCGAGGAGGCGCTCGACCTCCTGGCGCCGCTCGCGGGCCGCCCTGGTTCGCCGTACCTCCTCCAGGCGCTGATCGCCGCCGAGCACGCCATCGCCCCCACCCCGGCCGCCACGGCCTGGCACCGGATCGTCGCGAGGTATGACGAGCTGCTGGCGATCACCGACTCCCCCGTGGTCCGCCTCAACCGGGCGGTCGCGGTCGCGGAGGCGGACGGGCCGGCGGCCGGCCTCGCGGCGCTCGCCGGGGTGGCGCTC
>NZ_SSXI01000121.1:0-150 GCF_004803405.1 Nocardioides sp.
CTCCTCGCCTGCGCCGCCCGTCTGGTGCCCGGCGAGGTGCGGGACCGGTCGGTGTGGGCGCCGCCGGTCGCCGCGCTCGCGGTGCCTCTGCTCGTGCTCGTGCCCTGGTGGCTGCCGGCGTTGCTCGAGGGCGCGTTCGCCGCCACGGTG
>NZ_SSXI01000121.1:239-5298 GCF_004803405.1 Nocardioides sp.
TCCTGCTCGGGCGCCTCGGCGACCTGGGTGCCCCGTGGTGGGTAGGCATCGTGCTGCCGGTCCTCGCCGTGCTGGCCCTCGTCCCGCGGGCGACCCGGATCCCGGTGCTGGTCTGCTGGCTGGTGGCGGCCGTGACCGCGGCGGCGGCCGTGCCGCTCGCGGTGATGTCGATCGACCTCCCCGGTGTCGCGTCGCAGCAGCCCGGCGTCAGCTCGGCGCTGCTGCTGCTCCACGCGGCATGGATCACCGCCGCCGTGCTCGGCGGTCTCTCGCTGCGCCACCTCGGCGACCTCCCCAAGCCGCTCCAGGCTGGGCTCGCAGTGACCGGCGTCGCCGCGGTCACGGCGCCGCTGGTCGGGCTCGTGTGGTTCGCAGGCTGGGGTGGCGAGCGGCTGACCGACCCGCCCGAGTCCGACGTGCCGGTGTACATGGCCCAGCGCGCCGAGAGAGCGCCTGAGGACGGCGTCCTCGTCCTCCGCGGCAGCGTGGCCGAGGGCCTGCGCTACGACGTGCACCGCGGCGACGGCCCGACGGTCGGCGAGGACGAGATCGCAGCGCTGACCCCCGAGGACCCTGAGATCACGGAGGTGATCCGGTCGCTCGTCACCGCCCCGGACTCCGAAGCGGTCGCGGAGCTCTCCGACCGGGGGATCCTCTACATCGTCCAGGCTGCGCCCGCCGACGGCGCCGTCTCGGCGAACCTGGACGCCACCTCCGGTCTGGTCCAGGCCAGCTCCGAACGCGGCACACGCTCGTGGCAGGTGACGCCGGAGCCGCAGTCGCTCCAGGAGGACGGCTCATGGTCGCGCTGGATCCTGCTTCTCGTGCAGGCAATCTCCATCCCGGTGCTGGCCGTGCTGTCGCTGCCCCCGCTGCGAAGGAGTCGCGATGAGTGAGCAGAGTCCCGGTCGCCGGGCGTCCGTGCTGAGGAGGCGACGGGTCGACATCGTCGTCGCTCTCGCCATCGCACTGCCGATGGTGGTCGCGATCAGCATCGCCTTCATCGGCGAGGAGCCGGACCCGCTCGCCGGACGCACCGCCCCGCAGACCTCTCCGCTGACCGCCGCGACGGTGGTCTGCCCGGAGGCGTCGGCCGGCTCGGCAAGGCCGGTCCGGGTGACCCGGAGCCCCGGTGTGGCCGGGGGAGAGGTGGCGGTGCACACCTCGCAGGCGGGTGCCGACATCCTCGCCGAGGCGCCTCCGGTCACGGTGGAGGAGGGCAGCAGCGTCGTCGTACCGAACAGCGGTGGCGCCACCACGCTCGACGGCGAGGGAGCCGCGGCCCCAGGCCTGATCGCCGGACGCAGCGACCGCCTCGCGGTACCCGAGTGCCGGGCCCCCTCGTACGACGAGTGGCTGGTCGGCCTCGGCGCGTCGGCGCGCTACTCCTCCACGCTGGAGCTGGTGAACCCCGACGACGGCGACGCGGTCGTCGACGTGACGCTCTACGGCGCCGGCGGGCCGATCGAGGAGCCCGCGCTGCGCGGCATCCAGGTGCCGGCGCACGGCGTGAAACGGATCGACCTCGCCGAGGAGGCGCCACGACGTGGTGCGACCGCCGCGCACCTGACCTCGACGCGGGGACGGGTCACCGCGACCGTCCGCAACACCCGCGACCCGCTCGGTCGCGGGCGGGTGACGAGCGACTTCCTCCCGGCGCAGTCCGAGCCGAGCACCGAAGCGCTGATCCTCGGGCTGCCGGCATCGCCGAGCGGACCGATGCTGGACCTCGCGAACCCGGGCGTCGACGAGGCCCGGGCCACGGTGCGGCTGATCACCGAGGAGTCGGTCTTCACGCCCGCCGACTCCGAGGACATCCAGGTGCCGCCTCAGTCGATGACGTCCGTCAACCTGCGTTCCATGCTGCAGGGCGAGGCTGCGACGGGGGTGGTCGGAATCGTGGTCGAGTCGACCATTCCTCTCGCCTCGTCGGTCAGGCTGCTGTCCAAGGGCGACCTGGCGCTGCTGGCACCGGTGCCGGAGCTGCGGGAGCCGACCTCGGCGGTCCTGCCCGCAGGCGCCAAGACCCTGTTGCTCGGCGGGGCGACCGGCATCGGGACCGTGCACGTCCGCTCCTACGACGCGGCCGGCGAGGTGCTGGCCGAGGAACGGGTCGAGGTAGGCCCCGACCGTGCGGCGACGCTCGCGCTGCGGCCGAGGGCCGTGACGATCGATGTCGAGGCCCGCAACACCGCGGTCGGCGGACTGGTCATGATCCCGGCGAGGGGCGCTCATCCCGGGCTCGCCACGCTGCGGCTGCGGGCCGGCGAGGTCTACGCGCGGATCCCCGGGGTCCGCCCGCAGTAGCCCTCACCCGTCGTCGTCGGACGGGTAGCGCGGGTCCACCTCGCTCGGCTCGATGCCGAGCAGCTCGGCGACCTGCTCGACCACCACGGTCAGCACCATCGCCTCGAGGTCGCCGCGATCGCCCGCCCGGTGCTCCAGGGGCCGGCGGAACACGACCAACCGGGTCGGTGTGGTGCCAGAGCCGCGGACCAGCGAGGACAGGGGAACCCGGCCGGAGTCCCAGTCGTCGGGAAGCTGGGGGGTGTCCTCGACCGCGTACTCCACGAGGCCCAGGCGCGACGACCAGCGTTCGTCGATCTCGGTCACCACATCCAGCAGGATCCTGTCGAAGACCTCACGCCGGCTGCGCGGCCGGGGCGGACGGTGGGTCGCACTCGGCCCGATCGGGCCGGTCAGCGGCAGCACCGCCGGGCCGCGCATGCCGCGACCGCGTCGGTCCCTGCGGGACCGCGGCACGACAGGTCGGTGATCGCCAGGACCGGACTCCTCCACGATCAGCGAGCCTATCCGTCGCGACGCGCCGTGGGCGGTACCGTCTCCCGGGTGAGCGTCAGCCCGGCACCCCGCAGTCTGCGCACCTGCTCGCGCACGGCGTGCGCTCGGCGCGCCGTGGCCACGCTGACCTACGTCTACGCCGACTCCACGGCGGTCCTCGGTCCGCTCGCGACCTTCGCCGAGCCGCACGCCTACGACCTCTGCGACGTGCACAGCGAGCGGCTCTCCGCGCCACGCGGCTGGGAGGTCCTCCGGCTCGCGCTCGGAAGCCAGCAGGACGGTCCCAGCAACGACGACCTGCTCGCCCTGGCGGACGCCGTCCGCGAGGCCGCTCGCCCGGCGCCGCGCGCCGTCGAGCAGCCCCGGGAGTCCGGTCGCGAGATCGCCCGCAAGGGCCATCTCCGCATGCTCAGTACCGATTGACCCACGACCGACCGCCGTCGGCCGCCCTGCGGGTTCGACCGACTGATCGGACCGACCGTCCTTGCACTAGGGTCCGAGCATGGCCAGCGGCACCACGTCCCCGGACAACCTGAGCAAGGTCTTCAAGGCCTACGACGTGCGGGGAACCGTCCCCGACCAGCTCGACGAGGACCTGGCCCGTGCCACGGGTGCCGCCTATGTCGAGGTGCTCGGCGTCGACGCGCTCGTGATCGGCTACGACATGCGGCCCAGCTCGCCGGCCCTCGCGGGCGCGTTCGCGGACGGCGCGACCGCCGCGGGCGCCGATGTGACGATGATCGGCCTCGCCTCGACCGACCAGCTCTACTTCGCCTCCGGCCACCTCCGCCTGCCGGGCGCGATGTTCACCGCGAGCCACAACCCCGCGCAGTACAACGGCATCAAGATGTGCCGCGCGCTCGCCCAGCCGGTCGGCATGGAGAGCGGTCTCGCCGAGATCCGCGACCGAGTGGCGGCCCGGGGCGCGGCTGACGTGGCGATCGGGCGCCGGGCCCGCACCGGATCCGTGGGCCAGGACGACGTCCTCCAGGCCTACGCCGCGCACCTGCTCACCCTCGCACCGGTGGAGGGGCGCAGGATCAAGGTCGTCGTGGACGCCGGCAACGGGATGGCCGGCCACACCGCGCCCGCCGTGTTCGAGCGGCTGGCGGACCGCGTCGAGATGGTGCCCATGTACTTCGAGCTCGACGGCACGTTCCCCAACCACGAGGCGAACCCCATCGAGCCGGAGAACCTCGTGGACCTGCAGAAGCGGGTGCTCGCGGAGAAGGCCGACATCGGACTCGCCTTCGACGGGGACGCCGATCGGTGCTTCCTCGTCGACGAGCGCGGCGCGCTCGTCTCGCCGTCCACGCTGACGGCCCTGATCGCGGCGCGCGAGCTGCGCAAGGAGCCCGGAGCGACCATCATCCACAACCTGATCACCTCTCGCGCCGTCCCCGAGATCGTCGAGGAGCTCGGCGGGAAGCCGGTCCGCACCCGCGTCGGCCACTCCTTCATCAAGGGCACGATGGCCCAGACCGACGCGGTCTTCGGTGGCGAGCACAGCGGCCACTTCTACTTCCGCGACTTCTGGCGCGCCGACTCCGGCATGCTCGCCGCGCTGCACGCGATGGCTGCGCTCGCCGAGTCCGGCGGGCTGTTGTCGGACCTGCTGAAGGAATACGACCGCTATCCGCTCAGCGGAGAGATCAACAGCACCGTCGAGGACCAGGCGGCCGTGCTCGAGGCCATCGAGCAGATCTACACCCGCGACGGCGTCTCGGTCGACAAGCTGGACGGACTGAGCGTCAGCCACGCCGACTGGGCGTTCAACGTGCGCGCCTCGAACACGGAGCCGCTGCTCCGGCTCAACGTCGAAGGGAAGGACGAGTCCACCATGACCCGAGTCCGCGACGAGCTCCTCGCGACCATCCGGGGTGGCAAGTGAGCGCCCCCGAGGTCTCCCCGGAGCTGTTGGCGATCATCGTCTGCCCTGCGTGCCGGGCCGAGCTCGAGCTCACCGAGACACCCGAGCTCGTCTGCACCGGCTGCGGCCTCGCCTATCCCGTTCGCGACGGCATCCCGGTGCTGCTCGTGGACGAGGCCCGCAAGCCAGGCTGATCGACATGGTCTGGTTCGACGAGTCCCGCCTGGACGACGAGGTCGCGCTCGGCTCGGCCGACCTGCGCCTGCGCACGCTGGCCGAGTCCGGCGCCCGCGTACGACGCGAGGTCGGCGCCGCCTCCGACGCGATCGCCGAGGCGGTGGCCCGGTCCAGCGACACCCGGCCACGGGCGGTGATCGCGGCGGGGCC
>NZ_SSXI01000230.1 GCF_004803405.1 Nocardioides sp.
CGGTCGGCATGCCGGAGGGCGGAGCCGAGGGTGGCGAGCTCCCCGGTCGCGGCCGCTTCACGACCGTCCGTTCCGGCACGGGCACGGACTCGGGCGTCGTCACGGTTGCCGTCGCGGTCGCCCTCGCCGGAGCCGGTGCCCCGGAGGGCGATCCGAACGGCACCCAGCGCACACCCCCGCTACGGACCACGCCACCGGTCAGCGGCAATGCCGGGCCCACCGGCGTCGAGCCCACCGGCATGACCTCGACGACCGCGCCGGGCACCAACGGTATGGACCTCTCCGTCCAGGTTGCGACACCCTCGCCGTCGACGGCGAAGCCGTCGACGCGCACCGTGAACGCCCCACGGACGACAACTCGCACCTCGGCGTCGACGACGGCCGCCGCGACGAAGTCCGGCAGGCTGCTGAGAGTCCCGCGCGAGAGGACCTCGACGACCGTCAGCGGCGCGATGCCGCGCTCGGCGAGGTCGACCACGTCGGCGAGCCGGTCGGGGGTCGTGAGGACCACTCCGTCCACCGTCACGAGGGTGGCGAGCTCACCCGCCAGATACCCCGCCGGATACGTGGTCATCGCCGCGCCCCGGCCGTCGGCATCGTGTTCTCCGCGGGCCGCTCGTCATCACCGGCGACGTCGACGACGACCACCGTCACGTTGTCGTGCCCGCCGGCCGAGACGGCTGCGCCCACCAGCGTGTGCACGGTCTGGGCCGGCGGTGCGTGCTCGGACAGGATGTGCGCGATGGCGGTCTCGGAGATCTCCGAGTGAAGTCCATCCGAGCACAGCAGCAACCGCGAGCCGGGCTCGGCGGGCACGAGGGAGAAGTCTGCCTCCGAGTCCGTCAGCGCACCGATCGCGCGTGTGATCACGTGTCGCTCGGGATGCCCGAGCGCCTCGTCGCGGGTGATCACTCCCGCGTCGATGAGCTCCTGGATCACCGAGTGGTCTTTGGAGATCTGGTCGAGCACCCCGTCGGCGTAGGAGTACGCCCGGGAGTCGCCGATGTTCGCGAGCAGCCAGTAGCCACGGCCGTCCTCGAGCACGTACGAGGCGGCGATCAGGGTCGAGCCGGGGGCCGAGGTGAACTCCGCGGCCAGCGCAGCCACGCTCCGCCGTGACGTCTCGATGGCGGCGTCCAGGTCCGAGGGATGCACCACGACCTGGCCACGCAGCGGGACGAAGGACTCCACGACCAGCCGGCTGGCCACGTCTCCCCGCGCGTGGCCGCCCATGCCGTCGGCGACGAGGAACACCGGAGGTGCGGCCAGACACGCGTCCTCGTTGAGCGATCGCACCTGACCCGGGTGGGTCGCCGAAGCGAAGACGAGGTGCGCCGCGCCGTCCGGCGACAGCCACGAGCCGGCCGCCGTTGTCCTGGACTGCACCTTCGTCTCCCGAGCATGCCGATGTCCCACCCCCGGCGGTAGGACACTGGTGGGCACCATATCGCGCCGTAGGGTGGAGCCATGACCGAGAAGCCCGAGATCGACTTCGTTGACCCCACCCCGCCCACCGACCTCGTGGTCACCGACCTCACCGTCGGCGACGGCCCCGAAGCAGCCGCCGGCCACACCGTCTCGGTGCACTACGTCGGCGTGGCCCACTCCACCGGCGAGGAGTTCGACGCGTCGTACAACCGCGGCGCGCCGCTGCAGTTCAAGCTGGGCGTCGGCCAGGTCATCCAGGGTTGGGACACCGGCGTGCAGGGGATGAAGGTCGGCGGCCGCCGCCAGCTCGTCATCCCGCCCCACCTCGGCTACGGCGACCGCGGCGCCGGTGGCGTGATCAAGCCCGGCGAGACTCTGGTCTTCGTCGTCGACCTGCTCGGGGTGAGCTAGCGGCCCTTCACCAGGGCAGGTTGTCAGGGGCGTCCCCTGCGACGACACGTGCGGACTGGGCTGCCACCGAGACCACGTCGCCGGTCGTCAACTGACGTCCGCGGCGGGTCTCCGGCTCGCCGTTGACGCGCACCATCCCGCCTGCGAGCAGCGCCTTCGCGTCCGAGCCGGACTCGACGAGGTTCGCGAGCTTGAGGAACTGACCGAGCTTGATCGATCCGTCGGAGATCGGGACGTCCATGGGATCGGGCATGGGTCCAGCCTAGGGCCGTCAGTGCAGCGCGACGGACACGGCGTGGATCAGCAGGCCGACCAGCCCGCCGACGATCGTGCCGTTGATCCTGATGAACTGCAGGTCGCGGCCGACGTGGAGCTCGATGCGGCGCGCGGCCTCCTTGCCGTCCCACCGCTCGATGGTGTGGGTGATCACGGCAGTCAGCTCGGCGCCGTACCTGTCGACGGCGAAGACCGCGGCGTCCGCGGCCGCCTTGTCGAGGCGGTCGCGCAGCGCCCCGTCGGACCGCAGTCGAGCGGAACCGGACTCGACCTCGACGAGCAGACGGCGTCGTACGGCGCCGTGGGGGTCGCCCAGCGAGGTCAGCAGCGCCTTGCGCAGGGCGTTCCAGAGCGAGATCGCGGTCGCGATCACCGCGGGATGGTCGAGCACGCGCTCCTTGAGGCGCTCTGCGCGCTGCTGGGTCGCCGGGTTGTCGAGCAGATCCGCGGAGAGCTGGCCGAGCATCGAGTCCAGCGCCTTGCGGGCGCGGTGCTCCTGGTTGCCTCGGATCTCGGCGATCCAGCGCACCATCTCGAGGTGGAGCCTGTTGATGACGTAGGTGTTGACACTCTCCGGAGCCCACCACGGGGCCCGCTCCCCCAGGACCTCGCGCACCGTCTCGGGGTTGGCGACCAGCCAGTCGTGCATCTCCTCGAGCATGAGGTCGACCAGGCCGTGGTGAAGGTCGTCACGGAGCGCCTCGGCGAGCAGCCCGCCCAGCAGCGGCGCGATCGACTCCTCACGGAACCGCGGCACCAGCGCCTCGGTGACCAGGGACTCGATGTGGTCCTCGCGGACCTTGCTCAGGCCCAGCGCCGCGATCTCGGCGACCTCGTTGACGACCCGTTCGGCGTTGGCGGGCTCAGCGAGCCAGTCCGCGACGCGCTGCGCGACCCCGACCCCGAGGACCCGCTCGCGGATGATGTCCTCCTGCAGGAAGTTCTCCCCGACGAACTCCTCGAGGCCCTTGCCGAGGTCGTCCTTGCGCTTGGGGATCAGCGCCGTGTGCGGGATGGGCAGGCCCAGAGGGTGCTTGAACAGCGCGGTGACCGCGAACCAGTCGGCGATCGCGCCCACCATGGAGGCCTCGGCGCCGGCGTTGACATATCCCAGGACACCATCGTCCTGACCGAGCGTCGCGCCGTAGACCGCCGCGGCGAGGAGCAGCAGCGAGACCGCGACGGTTCGCATCCGCCGCAGGGCACTGCGGCGATGGGCGTCGGCTGAGGGGTCGGTCGTGATGAGGGGGCCGGTCACGACCGTCATCCTTCCGCAAAAGCAAAGGCGGCCCCGGATCATGGATCCGGGACCGCCCGACGCGCCGCGAGACCCCCCAGTCACCGCAGCACGCCGACCATGTGGCCACCGGTCGAGCCGGCGGCCACCGGTGGCCTTGTGTGATATTCAACGAATCATATCGGCCAAGGTTCCGGATATCCGTGATGTCTTGTCACGGAAATCTCGGGCAGCGGTGTGAGCCGCGTCACATCGGCGAGCGCGGCCGACAGTCGCGCCCCGAAGCCAGCAGTTACTGTCGCGCGAGCCACTCCGCGAAGGACTCGGTGCCGAGCATCGCGCCCTCGCCGGGGAGCAGTCCACCGTCGGCGATCTGCCGTGCGGCCCTGCCCATCATCGGCACCGGGACGACGACAGCACGCCGTCCCCCGGCGGCGCACCACTCGTCTCACCATGTCATCCATCCGCTCCTGCCTCGGCCCGCCGAGATCAGCGGCCAGGCCGCGTGGCTCTCCGAGCGCCAGGTCGACCAGTGCCCCCGCGACCTCGCGCGCTGCGACCGGCTGGGTGAGCATCTTCGGCGCCATCGCGAACGGTCCCGGGCTGCGCTCGACGATCTGCTCCGCGAACTCGTGGAACTGCGTCGCTCGCAGCACCGTCCACGGCACCGTCCCGGCCGCGATCAGCTCCTCCTGGCGGCGCTTGCCGAGGTAGTACGGCAGGTCCACTCGGTCGCAGCCGACGATCGACAGCGCCACGTGGTGGCGCACACCCGCCCGCTCACCGGCGGCCAGCAGGTTCGAGGTGGCGGGCGCGAAGAAGGCGACCGACTTCTTGCCGCTCAGCGTCTGCACGTTGCTCGTGTCGATCACCGCGTCGACACCGTCCATGGCCGCGTCCAGGCCCTCACCGGTGGTCACGTCCACCCCCGCGGCGCGGGAGATCACCACCGTGGTGGCACCCGCCTCTTGGAGCGAGACGACCACGTGGCGTCCGACCACTCCGGTGCCGCCGGCGACAGCGACCCTCCGACCTTCTGCACGCACGGCGTCAGGCTACCCGCGCGCCTCGAGCGCCGCAGTCAGCAGCGCGACCAGCGCCTCGGTCTGCAGGTCGATCGCGGCCCCCTCGACCTCCTCGCCGGCACCGTCGAGAGCCCGGGCGGCGAGCCCGGCCTTCTTGTCGATGAGCTCGGCGATGCGGACGTCCAGCGTCTGCGTGGCGATCACCCGCCATGCGGTCACCGGCTCCGCCTGCCCGATCCGGTGCACCCGGTCGATCGCCTGGGTCTGCTCGGCGTCCGTCCAGGACAGCTCCGCGAGCACCAGGTTGGAGGCCACCTGCAGGTTGAGCCCGACGCCGGCGGCGGTCAGCGAGCAGACGGCGACATGGACCTCGGGGTCGCTGACGAAGGCGTCGATCTGCTTCTGACGCACCGTCGAGGTCTGGTCGCCGCGCACGGAGCTGTACCTGATGCCCCGCTCCGCGAAGGTCTGCTCGGCGATGTCCATCACGTCGATGTGCTTGGCGAAGAAGACGACCTTGCCGACGTTGCGCGCGAGCTGCGCGGTGTAGTCGGCCGCGAGCCCCGCCTTGGCCTGGCCGATCCGGCGGAGCATGCCGAAGACGTTCTCGCCGGTCTTGGTCGACGTGTCCTCCCGCTCCCAGGTCGCGACGCGACGCACGAGCTCGTGGTCGATGCCCTCCACCACGGCGCCGCTGCGACGCGTGGACAGCGCGGCGTCGTACCGCTCCACCATGCGGCGCGCGAGCTCCTGCTCCGCCCGGCGGATCGACCGTCCGGCCTCGCCCTCGAGCTCGACGGGCATGTCGGCGATGCGGCGGGCAGGGATGTCGGCGGCGACGTCGATCTTGCGACGGCGCACGATGCCCTGCTCGACCACAGCGCGACGTGCTGCGGGGTAGAAGCCGGGGTCGGCCGGAGTGAGTGCGACCTCCTCCAGCGACTCCATCAGCTCGCCCTGCGGCACCACCGCGTCGATCCAGCCGAGGAACTGCCAGATCGCACGGAAGTCCTCGATGTCGTTGATCAGGGGGGTGCCGGTCAGCGCCATCAGGAGGGGTCGGGCGATCCGCTCACGGATCTTCGCGGAGAGGTGCAGGACGTTCTGCGACCGCTGCGACGCCTTGTTCTTGATGTAGTGGGCCTCGTCGACGATCATCCCGCGCAGACCGTGCTGGGCCAGCCAGCCCGTGTGCCGGTCGAGGATCTCGTAGTTGACGATGATGACGTCGGCGAAGCCGTCCACGTCCTCGCCGTCCCCATGCACGACCGTGGCGCGCCGGTTGGGTGTCCAGAGCTCCACCTCCCGCGCCCAGTTCGTCTTCACGACGTTGGGCACGACGGCGAGCAGCGGGAACGCGCCGGCAGCCTCCGCGGCCAGGAGCGCCTGGGCCGTCTTGCCCAGTCCGGGCTCGTCCGCGAGCAGGAAGGTGCGGTGGCCGGAGGCAGCGGCCGCGACGAGCTGCGCCTGGTGCGGCATCAGCTCGCGGCCGACCGGAGCACCGTGGCGACCGGTCAGCTCGGTGAGGCTGTCGGCGTCGGGCAGCGGCATGCAGGCGGGCGCGTCCGGCGCGGCACGCTCGAACGAGCGGAACAACGGCTCGAGCAGCTCCCAGCCGGCGAGGCGCCGCGGGCGCACCTGAGCGCGGGCATGGGAGAAGTCGGGCACCAGGAACGGGTTCGACAGCTGGCGGGCCTGCACGGAGAGCGGGATCCGGCGCTCCAGCTGCGTCGACTCGTCCTCCTCGACCTCCGGCTCCGGCTCCGGCTCGGGCTCGTCGACGCCGGCCTTGCGCAGCAGCTCGCGACGCATCGCCTTGGCAGACTCGGAGACCACAGCGTTCTCGTCGAGCAGCGTGAACAGCGTCGAGTCGCGAGCCGCGGTCTGGGCGAGGATCGTCGCGATGCCGTCGAGCCGCTTGAGCTCCTCGCTCCGCTTGCTGTCGGAGAGCGACTCGTCGGCCTTCACCCGTGCCCGCTCCTCGCGGGCAAGGAGGGCGACGACCTGGAACTTGGCGCGCACTTCGGGCATGGCCGATCGGCGGGCGACCGCCGCCTCGACCTCGCGTACGGCGCGCGCGAGCTGAGGGATGATCCCCTCCTCGTTCCGACGCTGACGCGCCGGCTGAGTACGGCGCTGCTGCGTCGTACCCCGTTGGCCTCGAGCCACAGGTGTCCTTCCGATGCGGACGGATCCGCAGAGTTCGCCGGCGGCTCGCGCTGCTGCGGGAGGGCGCCGATCGGGTGCTCCTCGCCAGGAGAGACGTCCTGGGGCGGCATCCCGGCGGTGGTCTCCACATTAGCGCACGGCCGTGCCGGCCGTCCGGCGAGTGCCGATGCCGGACTCACAGGGTCCTGCCAGGTGCGGCGAAGGCCATGCCAAGAACCGCCGGCGATGGTGAGGGTCGAGGGTCCGCACACCGCGGACCACGAGAGGAGCAAGACGTGACCAAGCACCGCATGAGGGCCGCTGCCCTGTTGGCCGCCGGCGCCGTCGCCGGCGGCGCGACCGCTGTGTCCCTGTCCGCCAACGCCGTGGAGGGCGAGGACAGCACCACCGGAGCGGCAAGCGCCGAGGCCCGTCCGGGTGGGGACCACGGTGGCCCGGGAGGACACGGCCGAGGATTCGGCGCCGACACCGCCGAGCTGGCCGAGTCGCTCGGCGTCACCGAGGAGAAGCTCGAGGCCGCCCTCGAGGCGGTGCGCAAGGACCTGGCTCCCGACGAGAAGCCTGCCGACGGCGAGGAGCGGACTCCGCCGACCGAGGAGGATCGGGCGGCGCGCACGGCGGCATTCGCCAAGGCGCTGGCCGACGAGCTCGGCATCGCGGAGAGCAAGGTGACGGCCGCCCTCGAGTCGATCCGGTCGGCCGACGCCGCCGAACGCCGCACCGAGCTCGGCGAGCGGCTCGACCAGGCGATCGAGGACGGGAAGCTCACCGCTGCGGACAAGACGTCCGTCCTCAAGGCCTACGACGCCGGGGTGCTCGGCGGGCCTCGCTGAGCAGATGCGCCGGTTCGCGCCGCGAACTTCGCCGGTTCGTGGCGCGAACTGCGCCCCTTCGTGGGACGAGGTGAGCCGATCGGTCCAGATTCGCTACCTGCAAATGTCTTCCGGCCCGAGGTCCGCACAGGGACCATGGGTCGATGCCCACCTACGGCAACTACTGCCCCGTGTCGATGGCGGCCGAGGTTGTCGCCGACCGCTGGACGCCTCTGATCATCAGGGAGCTGGTTTTCGGCAACACCCGGTTCAACGACATCGCGCGGGCGATGCCCGGCATCTCGCGGTCCCTGCTGGTGCAACGGCTGCGCCACCTGGAGCGTCGCGGGGTGCTCGACACGTGGCCGTCGCCGACCGGCCGCGGTAGCGAGTACCACCTCACCCCCGCCGGCCGGGACCTCGAGCGGGTCATCGACAGCCTCGGCCGCTGGGCGATCGAGTGGCTCTTCGACGAGATCCGGCCGCAGGACGTCTCCGCGAGCACCCTGATGTGGTGGATGCACCGCCGGATCGACCACGACCGGCTGCCATCCGTCCGCACGGTCATCGAGTTCCGGCACACCGCGCCCGAGTCGATCTCGACCTGGCTGGTGATCGAGGGCGGCGACGCCTCGGTCTGCATGCAGGACCCCGGCCTCCAGGTCGACGTCGAGGTGGTCGCGACCACCCCGGCGCTCGCCGACGTCTTCCAGGGGTACTGCACCTGGGCCGAGGCGCTCGAGGCCGGCCGGATGGCGGTGGCCGGGCCGCCCGGGCTGACCGGCGCACTCCCCGGCTGGTTCCTCTGGAGCCCGTGGGCCCAGGCGACGCGGGAGCGCGCGGACCGGGCCGCCGCCAAGAAGACGGCCACCCAGCCCGAGAAGGCGGGACCCGTCGCCACCACCGCCGCGGCGACCGTGGCCGTGGCGGCAGCGGCGGCGTTCAACCTGACCGACGGCGAGTCCGACGGCTCCGCCTGACGCTTCCACGGCGTGGACGGCACATCGACCTGTGTCAACATAGATGCATGTCGAAGTCCTTGGAGCTGACGCCGGTCCAGACCGTGGCCTGCTGCTCGCCCCTGCTTGCCGAGGCGATCCCCCAGGAGCAGGCGGAGCAGATCGCCCCGCTGCTCAAGGCGCTGGCCGACCCGGTGCGCCTCCGGCTGCTGTCCCTGGTCGGCGCCGGCGCGGGGGGCGAGGCGTGCGTGTGCGACCTCAACGACGCCTTCGACCTCTCGCAGCCGACCATCAGCCACCACCTCAAGGTGCTGCACGAGGTGGGTCTGCTGGACCGGGAGAAGCGCGGGGTGTGGGTCTACTACCGGGTCAACGCCGCCGCCCTCTCCGACCTGGCCGGGCTGCTCGGCCGCACGGCCCAGTGACCGCACCGCGGCGCGCCGACCTGGTCCGCAACGCCGTCTCGGAGCTGATCGGGACCGCGCTGCTGGTCGCCGCGGTCATCGGCTCCGGGATCATGGCGACCCGCCTCTCACCCGACGACGTCGGCCTGCAGCTCCTCCAGAACAGCATCGCCACCGGCGCCGTGCTGGTGGCGTTGATCCTCACCCTGCAGCCGGTCTCCGCGGCGTTCAACCCGGTGGTCACCCTCGTCGAGGTGCTGCTGCACCGCGTGACTGCCGCCGCCGCGGTCGTCCTGGTCGCGGCCCAGGTCGCCGGCGGGGTCGCGGGCGCCGTACTCGCGAACCTGATGTTCGACCTCGACGCGGTGGCGATGGCGACCACCGAGCGCAGCGCCGCTCATCTGTGGCTCGCGGAGGTGGTCGCCACCTTCGGGCTCGTGCTGGTCGTGTTCGGCGCGATCCGCACCGGCCGGACCGAGACCATCGCCTACGCCGTCGGCGGCTACATCGCTGCCGCCTACTGGTTCACCTCCTCCACGAGCTTCGCCAATCCGGCCGTCACGGTCGGTCGGATGTTCTCCGACACCTTCGCCGGCATCGATCCCAGCTCGGTTGCGATGTTCGTCTCGATGCAGGTCGTCGGCGGCCTGCTCGGGTACGGCGCCGTGCGAGTGCTGTTCCCGACCACGGTCGTCCACTCGACCGCCCCCACCCGGTCCGAGGCGACCCGACCAGGAAGGTCCTCCTGATGACCAAGCCGACCGTTCTCTTCGTGTGCGTCCACAACGCCGGGCGCTCGCAGATGGCCGCGGGCTACCTGCAGGCACTGGCCGGCGACCGCGTGGAGGTGCTCTCCGCAGGCTCCCAGCCGGCCGACCAAATCAATCCGGTGGCCGTCGAGGCGATGCGGGAGGAGGGCATCGACATCGCGGGCGAGCAGCCCAAGGTGCTGACGACCGAGTCGGTGCAGGCCTCCGACGTGGTGATCACGATGGGCTGCGGCGACGAGTGCCCCTACTTCCCCGGCAAGCGGTACGAGGACTGGAAGCTCGACGACCCGGCCGGCCAGGGCATCGAGGCCGTCCGGCCGATCCGCGACGACATCAGGGCGCGGGTCGAGGCGCTGATCGCGTCCCTCGGCGCGTGAGCGTCCGATCGGCGGCGTAGCGAGGATCACCTTTGCAACTAGTTGCATAGGGGCTGCTGGCAAGGCACGCTTAGGCCCATGGCCCTCGAGCACGCGATCCTCGTCTCCCTCAGCGAGCGGGCTGCATCGGGCTCGGACCTGACCCGCCGCTTCGATGCCTCGATCGGCTTCTTCTGGAGCGCCACGCACCAGCAGATCTATCGCGTGCTCGGTCGGATGGAGGCGGACGGGTGGATCACCGCCGAGGTCGTCCCCCAGGCCGACCGGCCCGCGAAGAAGGTCTACGTCGTCACCGGCGCCGGCCGGGCCGAGCTGCGCCGCTGGATCGCCGAGCCGACCATCCTCGACCCGGTCCGCAGCGACATCGTGGTCAAGATGCGCGGCGCCACGCTCGGCGACCGCACCGCGCTGCTGGACGACGTACGACGCCAGCTGGACGAGCACGCGAAGCGGCACTCGCTCTACGAGTCCATCGCCGCGCGCGACTTCCCCGCGCCGGGAAACCTGCGTGACGCCGACCTCGACATGTTCCTCGTGCTGCGGGGCGGACTCCTGATGGAGGAGTTCTGGATCCGCTGGCTGACCGAGTACCTCGACGCTCACACCGACCAGCCCCACCGGCACCAGCCCGACCGTCCCGACCAGCCCGACAGCAAGGAACTCGACCGATGACGTCGTACCCCCTCCTCACCAGCCCTGCCACCGTCGGCGGCCTGGCCCTCCAGTCCCGCGCGGTCATGGGTTCCATGCACACCGGGCTGGAGGACCGTCCCTGGCACGTCGACGAGCTGGCGGCGTACTTCGCCGAGCGCGCCCGCGGTGGCGTCGGCCTGATCGTGACCGGCGGCTACTCCCCCAACGTCCGCGGCTGGCTGCTGCCGTTCGGCTCGCAGATGACGACGCGACTCAACGCGCACCGTCACCAGCGGGTGACCTCCGCGGTGCATGCCGAGGGCGGTCGGATCGCGCTGCAGCTCCTGCACGCCGGGCGCTACGGCTACACCCCGTTCAGTGTCAGCGCCAGCGCGACCAAGTCGCCGATCACGCCGTTCAAGGCGTCGGCGCTCTCAGCGAAGGCGGTGGAGCGAACCATCAACGACTTCGTCGACAGCGCCAAGCTGGCCCGCAAGGCGGGCTACGACGGCGTCGAGATCATGGGGTCCGAGGGCTACCTGATCAACCAGTTCCTCGCGGCGCCCACCAACCGTCGTACGGACAAGTGGGGCGGCAGCGTGGAGAACCGCATGCGCTTCCCCGTCGAGATCGTCCGCCGGATCCGCGAGGAGCTCGGCCAGGACTTCTTCGTCATGTACCGAATGTCGCTGCTCGACCTGATCCCCGACGGCCAGACCTGGCAGGAGACCGTCGAGCTGGCCCACCGGATCGAGGCCGCCGGCGCCAGCGTGATCAACACCGGCATCGGCTGGCACGAGGCGCGGGTCCCCACGATCGTCACCAGTGTGCCGCGTGGCGCGTGGGTCGACACCACGATCCGGCTCAAGCGGGAGGTCGGCATCCCGGTCTGTGCGAGCAACCGGATCAACACCCCTGACGTTGCCGAGTCGGTGCTCGAGCG
This sequence comes from Nocardioides sp., assembly GCF_004803405.1. GTDB lineage: Bacteria > Actinomycetota > Actinomycetes > Propionibacteriales > Nocardioidaceae > Nocardioides > Nocardioides vastitatis. The sequence goes on from NZ_SSXI01000230.1 coordinate 11,445, forward strand.
GGGCGTCGACCTGGTCTCGATGGCCCGGCCGTTCCTCGCCGACGCCGACCTCGTCTCGAAGGCGCGCGACGGCCGCGCCGACGAGATCAACACCTGCATCGGCTGCAACCAGGCCTGCCTCGACCACACCTTCCAGGCCCAGCGCGCCTCCTGCCTGGTCAACCCCCGTGCCTGCCACGAGACGACGCTGGTGATCGGCCCCACCCGCGACGCGAAGCGGGTCGCGGTCATCGGGGGTGGACCGGCCGGGCTCTCCGCCGCCGTGACCGCCGCCGAGCGGGGCCACGCGGTCACCCTCTTCGAGGCGTCCGAGGAGATCGGCGGCCAGTTCCGGCTCGCGATGCAGATCCCGGGCAAGGAGGAGTTCGCCGAGACCCTGCGCTACTACCGCCGCCGGATGGAGGTGCTCGGCGTCAACGTCAAGCTCTCCACCCGCGCGACCCGGGAGCTGCTCGAGGGCTTCGACGAGGTCGTCGTCGCCACCGGTGTCGAGCCGCGCACCCCCGCGATCCCCGGCATGGACCACCCGAAGGTCGTCTCCTACCCCGACGCGATCACCGGCCGGGTCCAGGTCGGCGCCAGGGTCGCGGTGATGGGCGCCGGCGGCATCGGCTTCGACGTCACCGAACTGCTCACCCACGAGCCCGAGACGCTCGAGGAGTGGAAGGCGCACTGGGGCGTCACCGACCCCGATCTGGTTCCCGGTGGCGTCACCGCCAAGACGCCGCGCACCGCGAGGCGAGAGGTCTGGCTGCTCCAGCGCAAGGAGTCCGCGCAGGGCAAGGACCTCGGCAAGACCACCGGCTGGGTGCACCGGGCGGTGGTGAAGGACCTCGGGGTCCACCAGCTCACCGGAGTCAGCTACGACCGCATCGACGACGCCGGCCTTCACCTCACCATCGACGGCGAGCCCCAGGTGCTGGACGTGGACCACGTCGTGGTCTGCGCCGGCCAGGAGTCCGTCCGCAGCCTGTACGACGACCTGCTGGCCTCGGACTTCCCGGGTGCCGTGCACCTGATCGGCGGCGCGGACCTCGCGGCCGAGCTCGACGCGAAGCGGGCGATCAGGCAGGGCACCGAGCTGGCCGTGACGCTGTAGCGGGGGGCTGCGCGCACGTCAGCTTTCCCAAGGGATGCAGGCGAACCGACGCTTCCCAGCCTCTGCACGCCCGGGGAAGTGCAGGTTCGCCTGCATCCCTTGGGAAACCTGCAGATCGCCCAGCCCCCCACCCCATCAGTCCGCGCCGGACCCGGTCCGCTCGAAGTCACCGGTCCGGGTCACCCGGACGAGCGGGCCGAGGCCGGCGCCGAGGAACAGGAGGGCGGCGACGAGGTAGGTCTGCACCAGACGGGGGTCGCCCACCGCACGGTGCGCCACCACGGCGAGGGTGGCCGCGACCGCGGCGACCAGCAGGTTGACCGCGGCCCGGCGCTTGCCTCGCGCGAGCTCCTCGGGAGAGGGGTACGGGCCGAAGGGATCGGGCTTCGTCGGGCTCAAGAGGACCTACAGCTGGCTGGGAGCGGGTGACGTCAGTCGCCGACAGTAGTCGCCGGACCGGGCCGCCGTCCCGCGTTCGCGTCGACCTTCCGTCGTCCCAGGAGCGAAAGACCCGGGCTTCCCGGTTGACCGGCCTGGTACCGGTTACCACCTGAGGATGACCGAGACCATCACCAGAATGAGCAAGACCCACCCTGCCGGGAGCCTCGAGAACAACGAGCTCCTCGCGCGCTGCGTGGCTGCCTGCCTCGAGTGCGCCCAGGCCTGCACCGCCTGCGCCGACGCCTGCCTCAGCGAGGAGATGGTGGCCGACCTCCGCTCCTGCATCCGCGGCGACCTCGACTGCGCCGACGTCTGCGGCACCACGGCGCGCGTCCTCTCCCGCCGCACCGGGTACGACGCCGCGACGACCCGCTCCGTGCTGGAGGCCTGCGCTCAGGCCTGCAGGTCGTGCGGCGAGGAGTGCGCATCCCATGGCGACATGCACGAGCACTGCAAGGTGTGCGCCGAGGTGTGCCGGCGGTGCGAGGAGGCGTGCCGCGAGCTGCTCGCCGTGCTCTGAACCTCATCCCGGACTGCGGCCGCCGAGTTCACGACCGGACTGCAGCTGGCGGAACGTGACCGAGTACCGCAGCTCCGTGACCGGCGGGATGCTGTGCTGCCAGACCCACCGCGCGGCGCCGGTCAGCACGTAGGCGGAGCGCTGCGGCAGCGGCTCCTCGTGGACCCGCCGCTCGCCCCCGACAGCGCGCCGCTGGAACCGCATCACGGCATCCGAGCCGAGCGAGACGCCCAGCACCACGTGGCCGAAGACGAGCGCATCCTTGTGCCAGCCGATGCCCGATCCGGCGCGGTACTCCGTCACGAGCCCTTCGACGAACGACTCGGGGTGCTCGCCGGCGAGGTCCGCGCAGCGGGTCCGCAGGTTCAACAGGTACGTCGGGATCGGCATGGCCGCGGTTGCGGTCCGGGCGTCGAAGTCGTACCCCGCACCGAAGTGACAGGCGCGACGCCGCGACGCGACGCCACGCATCACCACCGGCTGGAGGTCGAGGGACGCGAAGCGGCCCACCAGGCGCGCCTCCTCCCCCACAGATAGGACGTCCTGGTGGACCACCAGACCTGCCGGCCGCTCCTGCACCCCGCGCATCCGCGACATGCCCGCGACCGGTTCCCAGCACGCGTCGGTCAGCTCGATGGCGGACCAGGGTTGATGTCACCGCGCCAGGCACCGGACTCGGTGCCGCGCGCCTCGATGAACTCCTTGAACCGCTGGAGGTCGCCCTCGGTCCTCTTGTCGACAATCTTGAGCGCGTCGCCGGCCTTCTCCACGATGCCCTCGGGCTCGAACTCCATCCGGAGCGTCACGCGTGTGCCCTGGCCCAGGTCCTCGGGCGCGAACGAGACGGTTCCGACGTTCGCCGCGCCGTCCACCGCGCGCCACGTGATCCGCTCGTCAGGGGTCTGGTCGACGATCTCGGCGTCCCACTCACGGGATACGCCCGCGATCTTCGCCTTCCAGTGGAGGTGCTTGTCGTCGAGCTGCTTGACCTCCTCCACACCCTCCATGAACTGGGGGAAGGTCTCGAACTGCGTCCACTGGTCGTAGGCGGTTCTCACCGGGACGTCTACGGTGACCGTCTTCTCGATGGTGCTCATCAGCGCTCTCCTCTCGTCGTGTCCTGGACTGCGGTACCCGAGGACGCCGAGAGAAACCCGTCGACCAACCAGTTGTCTGGCGCGATCTGGTGCCGATAGACCATCAGGAGCGGTGCTGCGGAGCAGCTCCGCCGTCCACCGGACCTGGGAGGGACCATGACCGCCGCCGCACAGCCTGCTGACTCGCAACAGCCGCAGACCGCCGCAACCGGCCTGTCACCGGAGCTGGAGGAGGTCATCGTGGAGATCGCGCACTCCGAGCGCGCGCTCGACGAGCTGATCGACCGAGCCGACCGGATGCACCGGAGCAACATCCACCACGGCCCGGGGTCCTGCCTAGTCTGCTTCGCCGAGCAGTGAGCGCGCCCTGAGCTACACCTGCTAGAGGCCGATCAGGTCGAGGTAGTACTCGCCGAGGTGGCTGGCGCCGAGGATCGACGCCCAGGCGCCGAGGATCATGAACGGCCCGAACGGCACCGCGCTCTTGCGGCCGGCCCGGCTGGCCGCCATCAGCAGCACGCCGGCCACGGCGCCCAGCAGGAACCCGAGGAACGCGCCGACCAGCAGCGACCCCCACGACAGGTAGGCGGTCATCCCGCCGACGATGCCAGCCAGCTTCACGTCGCCGAACCCCATCCCGCCCGGGGCGGCCATCGCCACCGCGAAGAAGAACCCGAAGAGGATCGCCGCGCCCAAGCCGGCCCGCAGCAGCGACTCCCCGTCCCAGCCGATCGCGAGCAGCGCCCCGAGGACGACGTACGACGGCAGCACGATCGCGTTCGGAAGGCGGCGGGTGTCCAGGTCGATCACGGCCAGCACGACGCCGATCGCCGCGAAGGCCAGGTACGCGGGCAGCAGCCGCAGCTCGTCGCCGAACCGCAGCGCCGTCAGCACGAACAGCACCCCGGTGCCCGCCTCCAGTAGCGGGTAGCGAGCGCTGATCGGCGCCCCGCAGTCGTAGCACCTGCCGCGGAGCACCAGCCACCCGAGCACCGGTACGTTGTGGCGCGCCCGGATCTCCGTGCCGCAGTCCGGGCAGGCGGACGGAGGACTGACCACCGACTCGCCTCGTGGCAGCCGGTGGGCGACCACGTTGAGGAAGGATCCGATCGCCAGTCCGAGCGCGCCGGCGAGGGCGGCGACGGCCGCGACGGGGATCTCGTTCAGCGGACGTGGCTCCAGCTCAGCACGGTCATCTGCCGCTGCGGTGGTTCGGGCATGCCACTAGGGTCCCAGACCTGCACCCGCAGCTTGAGCGCCAGCCTGTCGGGGGCAACGCTGCACGTGGCCTGACCGGGGCACAGGTAGACCTTGAGCTGGACGAGCGTGCCGCCGAATCCCCAGCCGGGCGAGTTGTCCGGCAGCTCGATCACGGGTCCCTCGTAGGCGAAGGCTCCGGTCTCGCGGATGGCGAGCGACCGCGCGACCACGCCGAACCGCATCACCTGGGCCGTTGCCTGGTTGAGGTTGAGGTCGAGCCTCGAGATCGGCGCGTAGGTCGTGCCCTGGATGTAGAGATGGTTCTTGTAGTTGGTGGGTGTCGACAGCATCGCGCCAGGGGTGCCGCCGCCGCAGTCACGGCCGACTTGCAGGCAGTTCGACGCGCCGAGGCCGACGTCGTTCTGCGCGCGGAGCTGGGGCACGTAGTAGGTCAGTTCCAACCGGACCCCGTCGAGACCCGCCGACTCGTTGAGCTTGAGCGTCGCCGCGAAGTCGATGCCGAAGGCGGTGAGGCCGTTGTCGTGCACCGCCTTCTGCAAGGCGCCCCACCCGGGCTTGGTCGACAGGTCGACGACGTCGGTAGTGCTGGCGAGCCTCACCGGGAGGTCGAAGGCGGGCATCGCGGACCCGCCGGCCGGGGTGACCTTGATGGTGGACGCGGCCGTCGTCTCGTTGTGGGTGACCCGCAGGACCGCGCCCTTGAGCACGGACCCCTTCGGGAGACTCGCGGGCGGGGTGAGGCCGGTGAGTGAGATGGTGCCGGTCTGGGTGCCGCTGGTGGTCTTGGTCCACGTGGCTCCGCCGTCGCCGGGACCCCGGACCTCCTCAGGCGTGGGCGTGTTGAAGGTGCCACTCGGCGAGACCGACACGCCGGTCGCAGTCAGCGAGTCGCCGTCGTCACCCGACGCGTCGCTGAGCACGATCGGGGTCGCCGTTCCGGCCTTGAGCGCATAGAGGACGATCGGCGGCCGGTCGGCATGGTAGCTGCCGCAGATCTCGGCGTTGGCCCCGTCGTTGACCTTCATCCGGCTCTCGCCACCGAACACGAACTGCACGCCCACGGTCGTCACGTCGTCGATGGGGTTCTGGCACGAGCCGGGGTAGCTCGGGTTCGCGACGTCTCCCATCGGCGTGCCGGCGACCAGGTCACCCTGGCCGACGACCCACTCGCTTCCCCCGCTGGGGGCCACGTCGGCGTCGAAGAGAGGATCGGCGGTGTTGTTGTGGAAGTCGAAGTAGTAGGTGCCGGGCTTGAACCAGAAGGTGCTGGCCTTGCAGGCGTTGACCGTGCTGTTGGTGATGGCGTTCAGCGCTCTGGCGTCGTCGTAGTAGCCGGGCTCGAACTCGACCACCCCGTCGCAGGCCGACGTGCCGGGCACCTGTTGCCACGGCGGAACGCCGGTGCCCGCCAGGGCGATGTCGCTCGGATAGTCGGGGTCCGGCACCGTCACGGCACTGCAGTCCACCACGGGCGCCTTCATGGCCGCGATCGGCGAGCACCCGGCGTTGGCACGGATGCTGGTGCTGGAGCGGATGTCACCGTTGTCCGCGACGATGTTGGAGTTGGACCAGATCCCGCCGTGCACCCGGAACTCGCCGATCGAGTTGCCCTGGGGCTTGGCGTAGAGCCCGGTCTCGCCACCGGTGCCGAGCGTGAGGATCGCGTTGCCCGGCTTGTTGGCGTTGGTGATCGGGACCGGCGAGCCCTGGGCCCCGGTGGCGTCCTCCGCCTCGCAGGTCACCGCCGCCGAGGTCGGCGCGCCCTGGCGTCCGGTCGCGGGATAGAGGTTCGGCAGGACCAGAGTGTCGACGGCACTGTTGTCGGTGTTCCTGCCGAAGCACCCGGACCCGTCGAAGGTGTTGTTGAAGCCCCACCCCGGCGGCTTCGGGTCGGTGCCGGCCCAGTGACCGGTTCGCAGACCGTTGATCGCCACCTGAGCGGCTCCGTCGGCGGCGTACGACGATCCGGCCACCTCGCGCAGCGCGACCGTCGCCCGCAGGCTGCCGTCACCGCGGGTGAGCACGATGCCGACCACGAGCGACACCACGGTCACGACCAGGATCGCCATGATCAGGATCGCGCCCTCGTCGTCGCCTGCCCGTCGACGACGGGCCGTCAGGCGGATCATGTCTGTCTCCGTTCACCCGTGAGCGTCGCCGCATAGGTCGAGGTGCCGTGCCCGTCCGGGTCGACGACGGTGAGCGCCATGGTGACGACGACCGGCACCGCGCTCGCGTCGCAGTCCGCAGCCGTGCCGTCACACTTCACCGTCGGCACGACAGAGAGGTTGTCCGCCACCTTCACCGTCGCCGGCGCGGTCCCGCACCGCACCCGGAGGAGGTCGTAGGTGGTGCCCTGCAGCTGGGCGACGTAGCTGACCGTCACCTTCACCGGCGGGTCGGTCGAGCTGAGCGAGCTGTACTCGCTCCACGCCAGGGTGACGACCTCCGTGCCCGCCGGCAGGGCACACGCCGGTGTGACGTTGACGGACTGCTGCAGGGGGAACGAGTGGACGGCCGGGTCGTTGTCGTAGGCACCGCGCACGCCGATGCTGGCCACGTCCCGCTGCCAGTACGCCGCAGCGAACTGCACGTCGTGGGACTCGGTCAGCCGCGCCTGCGTGTCGACGGTGTGCTTGAGGTAGCTGATCACCACGCCGGCCAGGCCCGACGCGATGATGCCCATGATCGCCACCGTGATCACGAGCTCGGGAAGCGTGAAGCCGGCGTCCTCGCGCAGCCTCCGGCGCGCGCCGCGGATCAGCTCGTGCACGGCGCAACACTCGGATCGCAGGAACGGCGCAGGATCACGGTCAGCGTCTCGGCGGCACGGTTGTCGGTGCTGCGGACGGTGAGCTGCAGCTTCTGGACGCCCCGGTCGTCCGGGCAGGTCGCCGGACCGCCGGCGCCTGCCAGCGGGACCGCCGCCGCATGGGTGGCCGTGTAGCCCGTGGGCAGGTCGAGCTGGCTCATCACCGCCGGCACGTTGTAGCCGTTCGATGCGGCGCAGGGCTGGTAGTTATCCACCCCGGGCGCGGTGACGTGCTTCTCGATCGCCTCCGCGTAGCTGCGGACATAGGCACCGCCGGTCGTCTGCTTGCGATGCATGTCGGATGCCTGGACGCTCAGCTGGACCCCGGCGAGGATCGCGACGGCTGCGAGGCTCAGGATGACGAGCGCGACGAGCGTCTCGACCAGCGTCGCACCGGCATCGGAGCCGAGGTCAGGGCGAGCATCCATCAGATGTCGACCTGGGTGAAGATGCCGTACATCGCCGAGATCAGGGCGACCGCGACGAACCCGACGATCACGCCCATCACGATGATCACGATCGGCTCGAACAGCGAGGTCAGCTTGTTGATCTTGTAGTCGAGCTCGACCTCGTAGTACTGCGCGGTCAGCTCGAGCTGGTCGTCCATCGAGCCGGTCTCCTCACCGACCCGCAGCATCGAGGTGGCGGTGCCCGGGAACAATTCGGTCCGAGCCAGCGGCGTGGCGATGCCCTGACCCTCGAGCATCGCCTCCCCGACCAGGCTGAGTCTCCTGATGAAGACCCGGTTGCGCAGCGCGGCCGTCGTCACCCTGAGCGCCTCGGGCAGGTTGACACCCGCGCCGACCATCGAGGCGAGCACCCGGCAGAACCGCTCCACCAGCGCGTACTGGATTGTCTCACCCAGCACCGGGACCTTGAGCAGGAAGGCGTCCCGGGCGTACTTCCCAGGCTCGAACCTAGTGATCACGACGAAGAGCAACACAATCGTGCCGAGTCCGCCGGCCAGCGCCCACCACCAGTTGCCCAGGAACCCCGTGAAGCCGAGCAGCATCCGGGTGGGCAGGGGGAGCTCGGCGTCGAGGTCGGCGAAGAACTGCTCGAACTTGGGCAGCACGTAGACCGCAAGGACCCCCACGACGAACACGGACAACCCGGCCACGACCATCGGATACATCAGCGCCGACTTGATCTTGCGGCGTGCCTCCAGGTCGCGCTCGATGTACTTCGAGAGCCGGGCGAGCACGGTGTCGAGCTCTCCGGTGAGCTCTGCCGACCGCACCATGCCGCGGTAGAACTCCGGGAAGACTCTCGGGAAGCGCTCCAGGCAGTCGGAGAACCGCTCTCCGCTGCGGAGCCCGTCCTCGATCTCGTTCATCATCCGGCGCACCGAGGAGTTCTCCGCCTCCGATCCGATCGAGTGCACGGCGTCCAGGATCGGCAGGCCCGCTCTGAGGAACGCACCGATCTGCCGGGACAGGTGCATGACGGCGTCCCGCTTGATCCGCGGACCGGAGATCTCGTACTGGAGGACGCTCTTCTTCTCAGTCACCCGCAGATCGCGGAGCTCCCGCTCGTAGAGTGCGATCTCGGCGTCACCGCGGCTGCCCGCCCGCTCGACGCCCTTGACCGGCCGGCCTTCCGTCGTGGTGCCCACATAGGCGAACTTCGGCATCGTCAGACTCCTGCGACATAGATGGAGCGCATCACTTCGGCGGCCGTGGTGGTGCCGTTCTCGACCAGCCGCACGGCCTGCTCCTGGAGGGTTCGCATGCCCTGGGTCCGGGCCACCTTGCGCATCTGGTCGTGCGGCGCACGCTCGATGATCAGCTCGCGCACCTCGTCGGTCACCACGAGCAGCTCGTAGACGCCGATCCGCTCCATGAACCCCGTGTGGGCGCAGAAGTGGCAGCCGGTGCCGTGCACGAACCCGCCCTCGGGCTCGCCGGCGCCGAAGGCGCGCAGGAAGCCGAGCTCCTCGGGCGACGGCTGGTAGACCGCCAGGCACGAGGTGCAGCTGCGCCGGACCAGGCGCTGCGCGACCACCGCCGTCACCGAGGAGGCGATCAGGAACGACTCGATGCCCATGTCCAGCAGCCGGTAGAGCGCGGACACCGCCTCGGTGGCGTGCAGCGAGGAGAGGACCAGGTGGCCGGTCAGCGCGGACTGCACGGCGATCCGCGCGGTGTCGACGTCCCGGATCTCGCCGACCAGGATGATGTCGGGGTCCTGACGCAGGATCGACTTGAGCCCACCGGCGAAGGTGATGCCGGCCTGCTCGTTGATCTGGATCTGGTTGATGGAGTCGAAGGTGTACTCCACCGGGTCTTCGATCGTCATCAGGTTGCGGTCGGGGCTGTTGAGCTCGCCCAGGGACGCGTAGAGCGTGGTGGTCTTGCCGCCGCCGGTGGGACCCGCGCAGATGACCATGCCGTAGGGCGAGTGGATCAGCGCGCTATAGCGGTCGGCGGTGTCCGGCGGCATGCCGAGCTGCTCGAGCTTGAAGAGAGACCGGCTCTTGTCGAGCAGCCGCATCACGACCTTCTCGCCCCCGACCACCGCCGTGGTGGCGACCCGGATGTCGACCTCGCGGCCCTCGACGGTGATGCTGATCTGGCCGTCCTGCGGGCGCCGGCGCTCGACGATGTTCATCCCGCCCAGGATCTTCACCCGGCTGACCAGCGCCGGGCCGATCGAGCCCGGCAGGTCCAGCACGTCGGCCAGGGCGCCGTCGATGCGGTAGCGGACCCGGACCCGGTCACCGGTCGGCTCGACGTGGATGTCGGACGCGCGGTCGCGGAGGCCCTGGGTGATGATCATCTGGACCACCCGGACGACGGGCGCGTCCTCGCTGGCGCTGACCCCGTCGAGATGGGACGCCTCGCGACGCAGGGCGTCCCGCGCCTCGAACGCCTGCACGTGGCTGCCGACGTCCTTGGTCGCGCGATAGGCCGTGGCCATCGCTCGCTCGAGGTCCCGGTGGGTCGCGACGACGGCGCGCACGGGCCGCCCGACCGCTGCGGTCACCGCCTTCACCCGCGCCGGCGACGGATCGACCACGGCCACCGTGACGGCGTCGTCCTCGACCGAGATCGGCAGGGCCTGGAGTGCCACCGCCTGGTCGCGGGGCAGCACCGCCGCCGCCTCCGGGTCCGGGGTGGTGTGGCGGAAGTCGAGGAGGACCGTGCCGTAGTGGGCTGCGACGGCGCGGGCGATCAGCTCGTCCTTGACCAGCCCCGAGGAGATCAGCCGCTGCGCGAGGGTCGCGCCGTCCTTCGAGGCGCGCGCCGCGTCGACCTGGTAGGGCTCGACCAGACCGGCCGCGACCAGGACCCTCGCGAGACGCTCCTCGTCCTCGTCCCGGCTCGGAGCGGACGAGACGGGATCGGCCCGGTGCTTGCTCCTGACCTTCATCGCTGCTGCGCCGCCGGGACGCCGACGCCCGCGCTGAACCGCGGGCGGGCCTCGATGTCCTTGGGATAGAGGCTGCGGGCGACCGCGTCCTGCTCGGCCACGACGCCCTGCTGCACCAGGTGGGAGAGCGACTGCTCGAGGGTGACCATGCCGTCCCGTGACCCGGTGACCAGCGAGTTGCGCAGCTGGTGGGTCTTGCCCTCCTTGATCAGGTTGCGCACCGACGGGGTGGCGACCAGGACCTCGTGGGCAGCCACCATTCCGCCGCCGATGCGAGGGATCAGCCGCTGGTAGACCACACAGCTCAGTGCGGCCGCGAGCTGCACCCGGATCTGCGCCTGCTGCTCGGCGGGGAAGACGTCGATCATCCGGCCCAGCGACTGGGCGGTGTCGTTGGTGTGCAGGGTGGCGAACACCAGGTGCCCGGTCTCGGCCACGGTGAGTGCGAACGCAATCGACTCCAGGTCGCGCATCTCGCCGACCAGCAGCACGTCGGGGTCCTCGCGCAGCACGGACCGGAGGGCGTTGTGGAAGCTGTCGGTGTCGGTGCCGACCTCGCGCTGGTTGACTGCGGCGCGCTTGTGGTCGTGGACGTACTCGATCGGGTCCTCGACGGTGATGATGTGGCAGCCGCGGGTCTCGTTGATCAGCCCGACCAGCGAGGCGAGCGTCGTCGACTTGCCGGAGCCCGTGGGTCCGGTCATCAGGATCATGCCCTGGTGCTTCAGCGACAGGTCACGCAGGATCGGCGGCAGCCCGAGGTCGTCCGGGTTCGGGATCGTCCGCGGGATCATCCGCAGCGCCACGGCGGTCAGGCCGCGCTGGGTGAAGGCGTTGCCGCGGATCCGAGCGTGCTCGCGCCAGGAGAACGAGAAGTCGTACTCCTTCCGAGCATCCCAGGCGCCGTGCTGCTCGGGCAGGAGCACCTCGGCGACCAGGGCGTCGGTGTCGTCGGCGGTGAGCACCGGCTCACCAGTGACGGGGGCGAGGTTGCCGTCGACGCGGATCATCGGCGGCAGGCCGACGGTCAGGAGAAGGTCGGTGCCCTTCGCGTCCCAGAGCGCCTCGAGGAGGCGGTCGACGCGGTCACCGATGCGGTGCAGGTGGGAGGACAAGGGTTTGCGCCTTCCGGAAGGTCCGAAGGAGGGCCGCCGCCGAGCGGCGGCCCTCCGCTGGAACGAGCGTCCTCGGGTCAGCCAGCAGAGCAGGGCGCGTCGGCAACCATGGTCAGGCTGCCGTTGGCAGCGTCGGCGCTGGCGACGTACTCCGGAGTGCCGGCCCGGAGGAAGCCCCCGGACTGCAGGTTCGCAATGGTGGCGTAGCTGCCGTTCTTGGCGTAGTGCGCCTCCTCGGCGGTGGCGACGGTCTTGACCTCGGCCTTGCAGGCCGAGACGCCACCCCGGTCCACGATGCCGCGGACGGAGAACGCCACGATCGCGGCCAGGATGCCCAGGATCACGATGACGATCAGGAGCTCGATCAGGGTGAATCCACCCTCGTCACGACGGACGTTGCGGGCGCGGGAAAGTGCGTTTCGAAGCATGGTTTTGTCCTTAGCATCTCGGAGTATGTGGCAGCCCCCGAGTGCTGTGCCAACAGAAACACCGGCACCGATCTCGCGTTATGGGAACGACGAAATATTCCCGCTATCGTCCCGTTTCTTTACTTTTCAATCACAGATACTTTTACCAATTTCTCGTCATATCTGGCCTTTATCGCCGATCAGCGGTCACGGGCGGCCGCCTTCAGACCGCCGAGGCCACCCACGGCAGCACCAGCTCCTCCCACAGGTCGACGTTGGCCTTCCGGAAGAACCCGTGGTGGCCGACCCGGCGCCCGTCGAGCTGTGCCGGCGAGTACCGCTGGCGCACCTGGTCGGCGTTGACGTACCAGTCGTGGAGGTGCTTGATGCTCTCGGCGCTCAACAGCTCGTCGTCCTCGAACGACAGCGACATCAGCGGCGCCTTGACCGAGGCGAAGAGGCCCGGCGCCTCGGGGTGGTCGGCCTGGAGGTACTCCGGGTGCCGGCACCAGCGCCCCCACTGCCGCATCGCGCCGGCCGGTACGTCGGCGAGCATCCGCAGCCGTGACCCTGGGTAGTAGCCCGCCACCCGGATCGCGAGTGGAGCCACGACCGCGAACAGGAGCGGCGTCACCCACTTGATGCGCGGCGCATTGCGGCGCCAGTAGCCGTCGCCTGCCGCGACGGTGATCACCTGCGCCAGCCGACCGTGGTCGACGAACGGCACCATCTGGCCGCCGAGGCTGTGACCGACCCAGGTGATGGGGAGGCCGTCCGCCGCGTCCGCGACGGCGTCCAGGATCAGGGCGGCATCGGCGAACCAGCGGTCGACGTCCGCGGTCTCGGCCCGCATCTGCGCAGGCCCGCCCATGCCGCGGTAGTCGAAGGTCACCGCGCGGAACCCCTGCTCGGCCAGCCAGCGGCAGAACGGCTCGTAGAACGAGGCGGCCGTCGCCATCGCCGGCACGACGAGGACGACGCCCACCGGCGCCTGCGCGGGCTCGTAGGTCACGAGCGGGAGCTCCCGACCGTCGTCGGCGACGACGCTCGAACCGAGGTTATGACGAGTGTTATATTCCATGGGCCGAGAATATGACGATCGTCATACGCCGCGCAATAGGATGTGCCCATGGCCCGCGACACTCGCTCCCGAATGGTGGTCGGTGCTGCCCGGATGGTCGGCACCCGCGGACCGGGCGCGACCAGCCTGCGCGACCTCGCGAAGGAGGCGGGCGTACCGCTCGGCTCGACGTACCACCACTTCCCCGGTGGCAAGCAGCAGCTCGTCGACGAGTCGGTACGGTTCCTCGGCGAGCGCGTCACCCGGCTCATCGAGTCGTCGCGTGAGGGCGGTGTGGACGGCGCCCTGGACGCCCTCGTGGCGCAGTGGCGGACGGTGCTCGAGGAGAGTGGCTTCCGGACCGGTTGTGCGGTGCTCGCGGTCGCCACCGAGGACGACCCGGAGCTGCGCCAGACCGCCACCGACGTCTTCTCGATGTGGCAGGACCGGCTCGTCGCAGTGCTCGTCGACGCCGGCACCAGCGCCGACCACGCGCCGCGGCTGGCGCGGACGGTCATCGCCGCCCTGGAGGGTGGTGTCGCCCTGTGCCGGGCCGAGCGCTCGATGCGCCCTTTGGAGGACGTGAGCGAGGAGCTGCGAGCGATGATCAGGGCCAGCGCCGCTCGCTAGGCGTCAGCGCTGAGCCGGCCTTATCGCCTCGACGTGCTCGACCATCTGCCGACAGGCTGCCACGCGCGGCTGCGGGCGGATCCGCGGCGTGTCTCAGGTGATCTCGGGCAGCTCCTGCTCGACCCCGAGCAGGGTCCGGAACGGGTCGCCTCGTCGCTCGAGCCGGTCGAGAACGGTCCGGATCGTCCACCTGTCCGGCCGCAGGTCCGGGTCGTCGAGCTCGTCCCAGCCGATCGGCACCGACACCGGCGCCTCGGCGGCCGGCCGCGTCGAGTACGGCGCCACCAGCGTCTTGTTGATCGCGTTCTGGGTGTAGTCGAGGCGGGCCAGTCCCCCGCGCGCCTTCTTCTCCCACTTCCAGCTGACGAGGTCCGGCAGCACCTTGCCGACCGTCTTCGAGAGCTTCTCGGTCCACGCCCGGGTCTCGTCGAAGGAGTAGCCGGCGCGGATCGGGATCCAGATCTGGATACCGCGCTTGCCGGTGACCTTGGCCCGTGCGGTCACGCCGAGGTGCTCCAGCGCGGTGCGGTGCAGCCGCGCGAGCTGCAGCAGTTCGTCCCAGGAGGTCCTCTCGCCGGGGTCGAGGTCGACCAGCGCGTAGGTCGGCTCGTGCATCGCCGTCGTGCGCGACGTCCACGGGTGCCACTCCAGCGCACCGAAGTTCGCGGCCCACAGCAGCGCCGCGGGCTCGTCCACCACCAGGTAGGTCTGCGTCTCCCCGGGGTCGGCCTCGGGGTTGTCCCAGCGGGGCAGCCAGTCCGGCGCGTGCTTGGGGAGCTCCTTGTGCCAGAAGCCCTTGGTCTCGGCGCCGTCCGGATAGCGGTGCAGGTTGATCGCCCGCCCCTCGAGGTAGGGCAGGGAGATCGGAGCGGCCCGCGCGACGTACGCGAGGAACTCTCGCTTGGTGACCGGCGGGTCTCCGGGGAAGAGGACCTTGTCGAGATTGGTGACCTTCAGCGTGCGGTCGAAGATCTCCCAGGTCCCCTCCTCACCGAGCTCCTCGAGGGCCACGATCGTCTCCTCGGACACGGGATCGGGGAGCAGCGAGACCTCCGCCTCCTCCGCCGGGACACCGGAGCGCCACAGCTTGTCGGGGTCGGCCTTGACCTCCTCGTTGGTGCGCCCGCTGATCACCGAGCGCGGGTGCTGCTCCGGGTCCCAGCCCTCCACGGCGTGCCGGTCCTTCTTGTGGAGCAGCAGCCACTGCTCCTTGTCGCCGGCCTCCCCGCGCCGCACCAGGACCAGTCGCCCGCGCAGCTTCTCCCCGTGCACCTCGGCGTGCAGCTCGCCCTTCTCCAGCTGCGCGGCGGGATCCTCGCCCTTCGCCGGCTCCCACGTGCCCGCGTCCCAGACGATCACGTCGCCCCCGCCGTACTCGTCCTTCGGGATCACGCCCTCGAAGTCGATGTAGTCGATCGGGTGGTCCTCCACGTGCACGGCCATCCGCTTCACCGATGGATCCAGGGTCGGCCCCTTGGGGACGGCCCAGCTGACGAGCACCCCGTCGATCTCGAACCTCAGGTCGTAGTGCAGGCGGCTGGCTCGGTGGCGCTGAACGACGAACCGGCGCTCACCGCTCGCCTCGCCGTCCTGGCGCGTCCGACCGCCCGACGGCTCCGGCGTGCGCCGGAAGTCCCGCTTGCGTCGGTACGTCGCCAGGTCGCCCATGCTCCTGCGGTGCCCCGGCACGGGTCCGCCATACGAGGCGGCCATACGGGTCGACCATCGGAGGGAATCAGACGAGGACGCCCACCGGCTCCGGCTGGAACCCGGGGAACACCTGCGCGGACGAGGCGCCCATCCGCTTGACGGCGATCTCCGACAGCACGCTCCGGTAGTCGGTGGTCACGAGCAGGTCGCCGTTGGCCTCGTCGGTCAGGCCCGGCCAGTTCCCGTAGTAGCCGCCCTTCACGCCCGCCCCGAAGAGCATCATCACGTTGCCATGGCCGTGGTCGAGGCCGTAGTTGGCGTTCTCCTTGGTCCGGCGGCCGAACTCCGAGAGCGTCACCAAGGTGACCTTCGAAGCGAGCGGCCCGAGGTCGGTGAAGAACGCGGCGATGCCGTCGGCGAGCTCCTTCGTCATCCGCTGCATCTGGCCCCACGCCAGCGTGCCGAGGTCCACGTGGTGGTCCCAGGACCCGTAGTCGATGGCGATCACCTCGGCGCCGACGTCGCCGCGGATCGTCCGGGCAGCGGAGGCCAGCGACTCGCCGAAGTCCCCGCGCGGATAGGTGGCTGCGTTGGCGGGCGTCTCCGAGGTGGCGCGCACCGGACCGAAGTCGGCGATCGCCTGCATCGCCGCCCGGGCGCCGGCACCCAGCGGGCCTGGCACGCTCCCCCACATGGTGCGCATCGAGCGCGGGCGCCGGCCGCCGGTGTCCCACTTGTCGGCGCCCGGGAGGCGCATGTCGCTCACCTTGCTGACGGCGACGCTCGGCTGCGGCCCGCTCAACGACATCGGCGTGACCGACTCACCGAACTGGATGGCCTCGAGCGGGTTGGTGTAGGTGTCGCGCCCGATCAGGCGGTTGAGCCAGCCGACCCGCGCGGCGGATCCAGGGTCGGCGTCCTCGACCTGCTCGATCGCTGCGAAGTGCGACCGGTTCGGCACCGGGAGGCCGGTCGCGTGGACCGTCGCCATCCGCCCGGCGTCCCACAGCGGCAGCAGGGGTTCCAGGTGGGGATGAAGGCCGAAGAAGCCGTCCTTGGCGAGCAGCCGCTCGGAGGGGATCGCGATCCGCGGGCGCGCGGCGTAGTACACGGGATCGGCGTGCGGCACGACCAGGCTCATCCCGTCCACCGCGCCACGCATCGACAAGACCACGAGGACGGCCGGCGCCGACCGGGTGGCGGCGTACGACGTCTCGATGAACGCCGTGCCGACGGTGGCCACGGAGGTGAGGCCCGCGCCGACGGCGGCCGCACCACGGAACAGGCCGCGCCGGGACAGCCCGCCCTCCAGCCGGGAGTACTCGGGGCAGCCGCAGGTCTCGGTCGTCATCTGCTTCACCTGGTCATGTGGGTCGGGGAGTCGAGGAACACGGTCACCAGGCGGGCCATCTCCCAGCGCACGATCCGGTGCCCGGTCGTGATCACCGCTGCCGGACCACAGCCGGCGGCCTCGCAGGCGACCCGCAGCAGCAGCGGCGTGGAGCCTCGACCCAGGATCGTGCGGGAGAGGTGGTCGACGAGATGGTCGAACCTGATCCTCGGCTGCGGTAGCCAAGCGGCCGGCCGACGGTAGGCCACGCCGACCTTCGGCCACCATCCGCCCGACACCGTGTAGTGCAGGTCCAGCGATGCCAGGAACCGCGAGGTCGACGACCATGCCGCGCCGTTGTCCGGACGTCCGTCGGGTCGCTGCCAGCCGAACGCCGGCAGACCCAAGGAGCTGGACTGCCAGAGGATCGCGTTCGCGGCGGAGGAGTCGTTGCTGGCCGACGGCCCTGTCGTGAACCGGGCGCCGATCGCGCGGTAGGTGGCCACGACGTCCTCGGACGGGGTGCGCACCTTCTTGCCCGCCGACGCGCGGAAGGCCGAGCTCGCCACCAGGGCCCGCAGCACCGGCCCGATCGCGGTCTTGTTGGCGAGGTAGACCCTCGCGAGGTGGTCGACGAGGTCGGCCGGCGGGCTGTCGGAGACGAAGCGCACGGCCAGCTTGTGGGCGATGCGGCGCGCCGTGGCGGGGTGGTGGGCCAGGTAGCGCAGGTAGGCGCCCAGCGCGGCCCGGCCGTCGGGGTCGGCGTTGGGGTGCGCGAAGTCCATCACCTGCACCGGCCCGGTCCAGTGACGGGTGGGGTCGTACCAGGCCTTCCAGTCCGACCACAGTCCGACCCGGAACCCGGTGAGGATCCGAGCGGAGCTCTTGACGTCGTCCTCGGTGTAGTGGCCGCGGCCGACCGTGTGCAGCTCGAGCAGCTCCCGACCGAGGTTCTCGTTGGGCGCGGACTTGTTCGAGTTCGCGTTGTTCAGGTAGACCGACATCGCCGGATGGGTGACTGCGGCTGGGAGCAGCTGGTCGAAGCGAGTCAGCGCGAGGCCTCGGATCGTCTTCCCGTAGGACGTCCGGAACGGCCCGACCTCGCCGTTGGCAGGCACGTGGAAGTGGTGCTCCCAGAACTCGGCCATGGTCTCCAGCACCTGGCGCTGCGAGCCGACGCGGCGCACCATCGCCCAGCACTGGTAGTTCGCGTCGGCGCGCCAGAACATCTCCACGCCGTCCTTCTGCCGCTGCCAGAGGTCGGCCTCGGAGGCGTTGATCGAGTGCCACCACCTGGCCGTGGCCGAGTACCACCCGTCGTCGTAGTGCCCACGGAGCTGGCGGTCGAACCATCGCCCGAAGCCACCCGCTGCGCCGACCTGCCGGAGCAGCGCCGGGGTGTAGCCGGCCGTGAGGCGCTGGAGTGCGTGCAACGTCGCGGGGGCGGGGATCTTGGTCCGGGTGTAGGCGCGTACCCGATACCCCGCTGCCTCGGCCGGACTCGCCACCAGCGCGACGCCCGCACCGGTTGCGGTGGCGGCGACGAGCGATCGACGAGTGGGGGTCACCAACTCTTGATCGGCCCGCGAGCCGGCCGCCTGAGCGACCGCCCGGCACGAACTGGGTCTGTGGGCACGACCAGCGGTTATCGGGGGAGGTATGACCCGCTACGGCATCCACGCCAGCCACGAGCAGATCCCGCCCGCACAGCTGCTCGCCGACGTCCAGCGCGCCGAGCAGGCGGGGTTCGAGGTGGCCATGTGCTCGGACCACTTCTCGCCGTGGAGCAGCCGGCAGGGGCACTCGGCCTACTCCTGGTCCTGGCTGGGTGCGGCCCTGGCAACGACCGGGCTGACCTTCGGCACCGTGAGCGCTCCGGGTCAGCGCTACCACCCGGCCGTGCTGGCGCAGGCGATCGGCACCCTCGGGTCGATGTTCCCCGGGCGGTTCTGGGTGGCGCTCGGGAGCGGTGAGGCCTCCAACGAGCACATCACCGGCGAGCGGTGGCCGCGCAAGGAGGTCCGCACCAGGCGGCTGGAGGAGTGTGTCGAGGTGATCCGACGGCTGCTCGAGGGCGAGGAGGTCAGCCACGACGGGTTGGTCACCGTCGACCGGGCGAGACTGTGGGAGGTGCCGGAACCACGACCACGGCTCGCGGCACCGGCGGTGTCGCTGCCGAGCGCCTCCCGTGTCGCGGCGTGGGGCGAGGGCATGGTCACCGTGAACCAGCCGCTCGAGCAGCTGCGGAGGATGATCGACGCCTACCGGGGCGCGGGCGGGTCCGGAGCGATCGCTCTCCAGGTCCACCTCTCGTGGGCGCCGACCGCGACAGAGGCCGAGGCGATCGCCCACGACCAGTGGCGCAGCAACGTGTTCGCAGAGCCGGTCTGCTGGGACACCGAGACGGCCGAGGGGTTCGATGCCATCTCCGAGGGCGTGACGCCCGAGCAGGTGCGCACCGTGGTCGACGTGTCCTCCGACCTCGAGTGGCACTGCGACCGGCTGCGCGCGTACGCCGACCTCGGCTTCGACGAGATCTATCTCCACCACGTCGGACAGTCGCAGGCGGCGTTCATCGACGCCTTCGGGGAGCAGGTCCTCCCGAAGCTCCGGGCGGCGTGATGACAGGCGGAGTCAGCACCGGCGACCTGTGGTGGAAGAACGCGGTCGTCTACTGCGTCGACATCGAGACCTTCCAGGACTCCGACGGTGACGGGATCGGGGACATCGCCGGCCTCACGCAGCGGATCGACTACCTCGCCGAGCTCGGAGTGACCTGCCTGTGGCTGATGCCCTTCTTCCCCACCCCCGACCGGGACGACGGGTACGACGTCACCGACCTGTTCGGCGTCGACTCCAGGCTCGGGACGCACGGGGACCTGGTCGAGCTGCTCCGGACGGCGGCTGACCGCGGCATCCGGGTCGTCGCCGACCTCGTCGTCAACCACACCTCTGACAAGCACCCGTGGTTCAAGGCGGCCCGCCGCAGTCGGGACAACCCGTTCCGTGACTACTACGTCTGGCGGTCCGACCCACCCGAGGACACCTCCAAGCAGGTGGTCTTCCCCGACCGGGAGGACAGCATCTGGAGTCTCGACGAGCGCACCGGCGAGTGGTACCTGCACCACTTCTACTCCCACCAGCCCGATCTCAACTTCGCCAATCCCGAGGTGCGCGACCAGATCGCGAAGTCGATCGGGCTGTGGCTGCAGCTCGGCCTGGCCGGCTTCCGGGTGGACGCCGTGCCGTTCCTGGTCGCCGACATCGACACCACGCGCGACGACGTGCCGGGCGACCCGCACGAGTACCTCAAGGCGCTGCGGTCCTTCCTCGGGCGACGACGCGGCGACGCGATCCTGCTCGGCGAGGTGAACCTTCCGCACAAGGACCAACGCGCCTACTTCGGCGGCTCCGACGGCGACGAGCTCACCATGATGTTCGACTTCATCGGGATGCAGTCGCTCTACCTGGCCATGGCCCGCGAGGACGCGCGCCCCTTGGCGAGGGCGCTGAAGGCGCGGCCGAAGGTGCATCCCGACTGCCAGTGGGCGACCTTCGTCCGCAACCACGACGAGCTCACCCTCGACAAGCTCTCCGAGCGCGAGCGGCAGGAGGTGTTCGCGGCGTTCGGGCCTGAGCCGTCGATGCAGCTCTACGGGCGGGGCCTCAAGCGCCGCCTGCCCCCGATGCTGGACGGCGACCCGCGCCGCCTCCGGATGGCCTACAGCCTGCTCTTCAGCCTGCCGGGCACGCCGACGCTGTACTACGGCGAGGAGATCGGCATGGGCGAGGATCTGGAGGCCGAGGGCCGGATGGCTGTGCGTACGCCGATGCAGTGGGACTCCTCCCCCAACGGCGGCTTCTCGACGGCGTCGCCCCGCCGTCTCGTGCAGCGGCCGGTGCCCGGCGGCTACGGTCCCCAGCACGTGAACGTCGCCGACCAGAGACACGATCCGCAGTCCCTGTGGAGCTTCCTGCGCGAGCTGATCCAGACCTACCGGGAGTGCCCCGAGCTGGGCTGGGGCGAGTTCGCCGTACTGCCACAGCAGCACCGCCAGGTGCTCGCGCACCGCTGCAGCTGGCAGGGGTCGTCGGTGATCGCCGTGCACAACCTCTCGGCGCAGTCGGTGACGGCGACGGTCCAGCTCGATCCCGCTGACCTCGCGGCCGACGGGCCCACCTTCCTCCACGACCTGTTCGCCCACAAGCGGTTCGAGGCCGGACCTGCCGGGGCCGTCGAGCTCGCGCTCGACGGCTACGGCCATCGCTGGCTGCGGACTAGCGCGCCTGGGTGAACCTGGTCGAGTTCGCCATCCGCACCGAGCGGAACTCGGTCCGCGAGTCGAGGCCCCCCTGCTGCATCCAGCGCCAGCCCCTGCCGAACCACAGGTAGCCGTCGACCACGCGTGCCGCCTGCTGCCGGAGCCCGGGGGCGTCGGGGCCGAGCCCGAGCTTGGCCGACTCGGGGCCGACCGGGTTCCAGGTCGGCCGATGGCCGAGCGACTGGCAGACCCGCTCGGTGCGCGAACCGCAGGTGGGGGTGTTGTCGAACTGGTAGTACTCGTTGCGCGTGGCCCGATACTTCGCGCCCCACCGGGCATCCCACTGCTTCCACGTGAACGGGGTGCCGTTGTCGGCGGTGTCGATGACGGCGCGCTTGCCCCGGATCCCGCCCCGGGAGAGGGCCGCGCTCACCTTCGCCGCGAACGCGACGTTGGAGGCCACCGAGTCGTAGTGCGTGGCGCCGAGCGCGAAGCCCCGCACGTACTGGACGCCGCTGGCGCGGAGCAGCCGGACGGCCTCGTCGACGTAGAGCCAGTCCGCGGAGCCGGCGTCGATGTAGATCGCCTCGCGGCGCAGCGTCTGGGAGAGGTATCTCGCAGCCCAGGCCGTCATCCGCATCCGGACGCCCGGGGTCGGGTCGCGCAGCTCGCGTCCGCCGTTGGCGTGGTTGGCGGAGATCGCCAGGTCGGGCTCGAGGATTATGGCGACCCGCGCCGTGCCGATGCCGGCCGCGATCTGGCGGATCCACCGCTGGTAGCGCTCCATGGACCACGACATGGCCGGGCGCTTGCCGTCGACGACCTCGCCGTCGGGCCACAGCCCGAAGATGGCCAGCTGCACCAGTGCGTCGGGGTTGCTCCGCTGCGCGTCGACGACGTAGGCGGCCACGTTCTTGCGCACGCTGTCGACGTTGCACGAGCGGCAGTTGGCGAACCAGCGGGCCTTCGGCGACTTCGCGATCTTGGCCAACGCGGCCTTCCTGGCCGGGTCCGGCTCGTCCCGGTAGTTGGTGAACTCGGGGTTCGCGCGGGTGGCGATCGTGGAGTGGTTCCACGGCCCGGGCTTGGCGAGAGGGTTGCTCGGGTTGGCGGAGAGCGCAGCCTCCGACGGGCCCACCAGGCTCACCGCAAGGAGCAGCGGGACTGCGACGGCGACCGACGTGGCGAGAAGCCTGCGCATCGTATTCATCGCCTCTCCCTTCGACAGCGGCAGCCGAAACCGTAGGCGTCCGCGCGCGGTCTCACCGGCGATTGTTCTGGAGCATCTGCTCTGCTACGGTTCCGGAGCGATTGCTCCATAATCATCGAAAGCAGGCCACGCATGCCCCAGCTGACCCAGGACGGTCCGGTCTGGACCCTCGACCTCGGCGACGACGAGAACCGCTTCTCCCCCGACTGGCTCGCCTCGGTCACCGACACCCTCGACGCCGTCGCCGACTCCACGGAGCCGGCCGTGCTCGTCACCACCGGCGGGGGCCGGTTCTACTCCAACGGGCTCGACCTCGACTGGCTCGGTGCCCACCCTGAGGAGATGACCTCGTACGTCGCGCGCGTGGAGGACCTGCTGGCGAGGATGCTCACGCTTCCCGTGCCGACCGTCGCCGCGGTGAACGGCCACGCGTTCGGCGGTGGCGCGATGCTCGCGATGGCCCACGATCACCGATTCATGCGCCGGGACCGCGGCTACTTCTGCTTCCCCGAGGTGGACATCCGGATCCCGTTCACGCCGGGCATGGCCGCGCTGATCCAGTCGAAGCTGACCCCGCGCGCCGCGCTCGAGTCGATGACCACCGGACGACGGTACGGCGGCGAGGACGCCGCGAGCGCCGGGCTCGTCGACGGGGCCGGAGCCCTCGAGGAGCTGCCGGCACTCGCCCGGGCGACGGCCGACCATCTCGCCGGGAAGGACCGCGCCACTCTCGCCCAGATCAAGGCCACGATGTTCGCCGACGTCGTCGCCTCGCTGCGGCCCCGCGGCTGACGGTGGGCCGGCCGCGGTCGCACGACCTGGACCTGCTGCTCGACCACGCCCGCGCACTGTGGGTCGACGGCGGCGCGGCCGGCCTCACGATCCGCCGGCTGAGCGCGCGGTCCGGGGTGTCGAACGGGGCGATCTACAACGCCTTCGGCTCGCGCGACAACCTGCTCGCCCGGGTGTGGGCACGCGAGGCCGACGCCTTCCTCGCCTTCCAGCGGGAGGCGGTCGAGCACGCGGGCCGCGCCGGTACCGCGCAGGACGCCGTCGTGGCGGCGGCGCTGGCCCCGGCGACGTACGCGAGGACCGACGAGCAGGCGGCTCGCCTGCTGCTGGCGGTGCCGATCGGCGACATCGTGAACGCCGACCTGGGGCCCACCGAGCGGTCGCTGATCGAGGGTCAACGCCGCCTGCTGTGGGACCTGATCGTCGAGCTGGCCGAGCGACTGTGGGGGCGCTCGGACCGGTCGGCCGCCACGCTGGTCACCTACTGTCTGGTGGACCTGCCCGGCAAGCTGCTGCTCTCCGCCGCCGGGCCCACCGACCCGCTCGCCGTCCACGCGGTGGAGCAGGCCGTGCGCGGCATCACCGGAGTCCGCCCTCCGACGCCGTGAGCTCGTCCCATCCGCGACGCCGCGGGCGACGAACCACCTCCCGAGTCCCTGCCCGGCTGTATTGGGCCGACGCGGGTACCGGACGAGCACCAACTCTCATCAAGGAGTCGCCATGAACACCTCCACCACACCCGGTTCCATGACCGCCACACCGATCCAGACCGCGGCCACGGTCGTCGCCGCCGTCTTCCTGCTGGTGGGCGTACTCGGGTTCATCCCCGGCGTCACCACGGGCTATGACGACATGAAGTTCGCCGGGCACGAGTCCGAGGCCAAGCTCCTCGACATCTTCCAGGTCTCGATCCTCCACAACATCGTGCACCTGCTGTTCGGGCTCGTCGGGCTCGCACTGGCGCGGACGTGGAGCGGTGCACGCGCCTTCCTGATCGGCGGGGGCGCCGTTTACGGCCTGCTGTTCGTCTACGGGCTGCTCATCGACCAGGACAGCGACGCCAACTTCGTCCCGCTCAACGACGCCGACAACATCCTCCACCTGGTGCTCGCGCTCGGGATGATCGCACTCGGCCTGGCCCTCGGCCGCAACGGCACGACGGCCACCACCACGCCGCGCGCTCATTGACCAGTCCTGGGGCCCGTGCGACATTGACGGGATGGGTGAGCTGAGGGGCCGAGGCTCCGCGCCGCAACGGCCGCGCGCAGGCGCGTCCGGCGGCCCGGTGCCGAGGCCCCT
>NZ_SSXI01000100.1 GCF_004803405.1 Nocardioides sp.
GGCAGCCGCGAGCGGCGGCCGCAGATGATGGTTGACGCGACGGAGCAGCTCGGCGCCCACGGCGCCCAGCGACTCGTTGACGCGCGGGACCTGGACGTCGATCGCGACCTCGCCGACGCCGCAGGCGCCCGCGAAGCGGCGCCACAGCTCGGAAGGGTCGGCCGCGGACCGCGGCACGGTGACGAGGTGCACGTGGTCCGCGGGCAGGGTCCTCCCCCACCGGTCGGCGACCTCGGCCGGGTCGGTGGTGCGCCAGCCCCACTCGCTCCGGCGGGCGTGCGGCGGCGGCGGCTCCCAGGCCTCGAGCGGGACGGTGAGGCCGAACTTGAGGCGCTCCTGCCAGGCCGAGGGAACCGAGCGCGCGAGATCGCGCGAGGTGATCACCACGTGCACGTCGATGCCGGCCAGGTCGGCCAGGGCCCGCTCGGCCTGCTCTGCCGACGCCGCCGAGAACAGCTCGTAGCTGAGGATCGCGGTCGGGCCGTTCCATGCTCGGATCTCCGCCACGAGGCGGCCCCACATGTCCTTCCGGTTCTCCGGCAGCTTGGACCACCGAGGGTCCTCGCGGACCTGGAGCGCGGCCTGCACCCGATCGGCCTGGTGGCGGCCCACGACGAGCACGCCCGCGTCCTTGAGCCGGCGGCGGTTGCCGTCCAGGATCCGCTGCACGTACGTGGTCCCCGACTTGGGGGCGCCCACGTGAAGGTAGAGGGTGCGGGTCACGCGGAGCTCTCCGATCGGTCGTCGGTCGTGGTGGACTGCGCGGCGGCTCCACGGGCAGGCCAGGAGATGGTCATGGCCCACGTCGTCGGCGGGACCGCCACGGTCGACGCGACGGTCCGCTCGGCCTCGGCGATCCCCTCGGCCCGTCGTACGACGCCGCCGGCAGCCTTCGCGGCCTCCACCATGTCACGGGGCGACACGGCCCAGAACCGGCCACCGGTCTCCTCACGGCGTCGGGCGATCGCGGGCCGGGCCCAGGCCTGGGACTCCAGGTGGAGCTCGCCGCCCCGCCGCAGCGCGAGCGGGACGAGCCGCCAGAAGTGGTCCCGGCCGTCGGGCGCCAACGACTCCAGAAGCTGCCGCGCGTACACCGCTTGGGGTCCCGAGTGGCGGGCGAGCAGCGCACCGCGGCTGAGGACGTCTCGGCCGTCGTACAGGTTGACGTATCCCCGGTCGAGCCGCTCGTGGGAGGGCCACCGCCGCGGGCCGGGCAGCGCGTAGTCGAGCGCCACCACGCTGAAGCCCTGCTCGGCGAGAAAGCGGGCATCCGAGCCGTCACCGGCGCCGATGTCGATCACGCGGGTGCCCAGTGGGAGCTGCTCGGCGACGGACGCGGCGAACGCCGAGGGGCGTCGCGCCTGCCCGGCGCTGGCCTTGTTGAACGCCGCCCATTCCCGGCGCTGGCGCCAGAGCTTCCCGAACCACTGGTCGAACCGGTCCTCGATCTCCCGGCCGGGCTGGTGCTGGAACGACGGGTCCGGGACCCGCCAGTTCGGTCCGTAGGAGATCTCCAGCAGCCGGGCCGGATCCGCAGGCCCCGGCAGCATGCGGCCCTCGAACTCGATCGGGGTGATCGGCAGGACCGCTGACCGCGGGACCGGCGCCCGGACGGTGGCGGTCTCGTAGAAGAGGCCGTCGAGGAAGAACGTGGTGTAGACGTCGATCCCGGCGCCGGCCCCGTCCGGCGTCGGCACCTGCACCGTGAGGAAGCTGCCGCTGCGGATCAGCACCCGCATGCCTGCCGCCCGCAGCGCGCGGCCGATGGCCCAGAGCTCTCGCTGGGCCTCGGCCGGCGTCCTCTTCTCGGTCAGGTAGCAGAGGTCGACGTCGGAGTCGTGACCGATCGCCCTGCCGTTGCGTGCTGCGCCGAGCAGGGTGCCGAACGAGATCCAGGCCGGCACCTGGCAGGTGTCCTGGAGGATGTCGAGGATCCGCTGCGACTCGTCGGCGAGCAGGCCCAGCAGGCCGTCCATCCGGGAGTCGAAGGGCCGCTGCAGCAGTCCCCACTTGTCGATGATGACCGGCAGGCCGTGCCGGTCGCGCAGCTCGACCTCGCGGTCGGAGTCGCTGAACACGATCCGCCCGTCGAAGAGCTCCTCGTCGCCGGCGACGACCCGCACCACCGACCACCCGTCGAGGAACGGGTGCATCCGCTTGGGCCAGCGGACGAGCAGGGCGCCCGGCTTGTCGACGGAGAAGGACCAGCCGCGGTGGTCCCCGAAGTACACGTCGGCGGCGCCGGAGAACGGATCGTGGAAGTGGATGCCCTCGCGGTCGACACGGATCCCACTGCCCTGCATGACCACCTGCGGAGAATAGCCGACGGGGCTCCGCTGACGCGGAGCCCCGTCGATGTCGGTGTCGGTCAGAGACCGGACTCCTTCATGAAGGAGTACGGGTCCACGCGGATCGCACGGCCGGCGACGTAGGTGCTCGCCACCGGAGCGAGGTTCACCGGCCCCCAGACACGCGGCCGGTTCTTGAACATGAAGTCGATCCAGTTGATGTAGGCGTTGGTGATCCCGCGGCCCGCGAACTCACCGACGACCTCGTCACTCACCAGCGGGACGGCGCTCCAGTTCGCGCTGCCGTTGACCACGACGCGGGCGTTGGTGCGGCCGGCGTACACGCCGCTGACGGCCATCACCTTCATGTGGACGTAGATGTCGTAGACGCCGTCGCGGTTGCGGTCGTAGGCGTACTGCAGGATCGGGACCCGGTTGGCCTTCAGCAGGCTGTGCACCCGGTTGCCCATGAGGGCGTAGACGACTCGGATGTCGCAGCCGGCACGGCGGAGCCGGACGAGCTTCTGTGCGAGGCGGATGCCGCGGTCCCCGTGGATCGCGGTCTGGGCGATCCGGATCTTGGTCCGTCCGTTGTAGCCCGCACCTCCGGTGGCACCCGTGCAGCGGATCCGGTTGAGGCGCCGCATGTCGGGATCGCCCATCTCCCGCGGGAGTGCGCCCTTGTAGGGGTAGAAGTCGATCGTGTTGGCGCCGAACTTGATCCGGCGGAAGCCCGCGCTGCCGACGTTCCGATCCTTCTTCATCTGGTCGAAGACGTACTTGAACCCGTCGTACATCGCCTTGTTGTCGACGAAGGTGTAGAGGTCGTTCCACTGGTCCTTCGCGGCCACGTCGGTGGCGTTGTTGGAGCCGTACATGGTGACGTAGCGGCGGGTCCGGACGTGGTCGAACAGGAAGAACTTCGAGTGCGGGATGCCCCGGGTGCCACGGCAGGAGCTGCGGCACGGCTTGAGCCAGCTCTGGTTCCGCCGGTTCTCCACGCCCTTCAGGGCACGAGACAGGCGCGCCGCGTCGGGGTTGGGGTGCTCGGAGGTCCAGTTGCTCCGGTCGATGATCACCTGGACGGAGACGCCTCGACGGTGCGCACGGATCAGCGCGTCGGTGTAGTTGCGGCCGCGGATGTTCCAGGCGGCGATCTTGATCTGGTCGCGCCGGACCGTGCTGTCGATGCTCCGGAGGATGTGCCGCCGGATCCGCGACGGGGAGGTGTTCTTGCGGCCGTACGGCTCGTTGAACCGCAGCCCGGGGCGCGGGCTGTAGTTGTCGGGCGCGGCCGCCGCGGCGGCGCGCGCGGGATCGGCCACGGTGGGCGTCACGGACGCCTCACTGGCGCCGGGCAGAGTGCCGAGGCTGACCACGACTGCGATCGTCGTGAACCAGAGCCCGAGGCCACGTGCGACTCGCCGCATCAAACATCTCCCTTGAGTAGAACCTCTGGGTCGCGCCCCAGATCGCGGCCCGCGCTACAGGAGAGGCGTTCGTGCCCCGACGCTCGCGAACCGGAACAGCCTAACCTGATGGGGGGACTGATTCGTGACTTCGGGCCGGTTCCCCGGTCAACCTGTGCAGGTGGCGAGCAGGTCCAGGTAGGTCTGGTCGTGGTTGCGGTCGGGGGTCGCCCGCACTGCCGGGCGGCCGGGGATCCCGTAGAACCGCTTGCCGTACTGCGCGAGGCTGGCGCCCATCGAGCAGCCGTGCAGGCTCTTGGAGACCCGGCCGTCGTCCTCGAGGCAGCCCCGGTAGGGCTTCGGGATCCGCTTGCCCTCGACCCAGACCTCGGCGCAGTCCGGGAGTGCGGGGGCGGCGGACGTGGTCTCGGCAGGAGACGAGGTGGCGGCGGTCGGGGTGTCGGTCCCGGCCGAGGAGGAGGGGGTGCTCGATGACGCCGTCGGTCCGCCGGCCTCGCCGGTGGTGTCGCCTCCGCATCCACTGAGGGCCAGGCTGCTGGCGAGGACCGCCGCGGGGACGACCCGCCACATGAGTCGCCGCATCATGGGCGGGACCCTATCAATCGCGGCGGCGCGCAGTACGGGTTCCGCGGTCGGTGATGGTGGCGTCGGCGTAGATCAGGTAGTGGTCGCTCATGCCGGTCGACTTGGTCGTGCCGTCCTGGTGGTATCCGGAGAACCTCACGTCGGCGGCGGTGCCGAGGATCCAGTCGATGCGCAGCGGACCGCCGGGGACGGTGCAGCCGCCGGAGTAGCCGCCGCCGTTGGCGGCGGTCATCCCGGCATCACGCGCCACCTCGCAGAAGAAGGTGGCCTTCTCGTTGAAGTCGCCCATCAGGAGCACCGGGTGTCCCGTCGCCTTCAGCTCGTTGACCAGGTCGACCTGGATCCGGGTCGACACATCTCGCTGGGCCTGCAGACCGTTGGGCGAGTGGTGGCTCACGATCACCCAGAACTGGCTGCCGGTGTTCTTGTCGCGCAGCAGCACGTAGGGGATCGGGACGCTCGGGATGCCGTTGAACGTGTGCGACCGACCCCCGCTGTCGACGAGCTCGAAGCGGTCGGTCCGCCACATGATCTGGACCCGGTAGCCGTCGCGACCCAGGGCGTCCTGCGGCCACATCTGCATGTTGCTCAGGCCGCTGATGAAGACCCCCCGCTGGTCGCGCTGGACCTCCTGGAGGCCCACCAGCTGGATGCCGCGGCTCTTGAGGAGCCCGACCTCTCGCGCGGCGCGGCTCAGTCCGCCACCGGCGTGGTTGCTGCCAAGGATGTTCAGGGTGGCGATGCGGAAGGACGACGTGGCGGAGCGGGACCGCTTCACCTCGGTCTCGACCTTCTCCACGAGCTTCTCGACCTGCGCCTGGTCGTAGCGGGCGGTCCCAACCTCGCCGTCGGCGCGGGCGGGTTCCTTCTCGGCGGCGACCGGCTCCTCGGCCGCGTCGCCCTCCTCGGTCGAAGCCTCCGCCGCCGGCGACGTCCCCACCTCGTGGGGGTCGTTCGCGCTGGTCGCCGCGGGCGAGGTGTCGACGAGGGTGCCGAAGGTGAGAGCCACGAGGCCGGCAACGACGGCGAGCGCCACGACGATCATCTCGGGCATGCTCATCGGATGGGCCTTGCGTGCCCGCACGCGATGCTCACCCACCCTGAACCCACCTCCATGTTCCGACCTGACGGTGTCCCCTCGGCCGGCGCCGTCGCAGGATAACCGCTGCGATTCGCCTCACACCAATCAGGCGGCCCGTCGTAACCGGCCCCGGCGACCGCTCACCGGTAGCGTGGTGCTTCGTGAGCACCACTCCCTCCCGCGTGTTCGCGGCCAGGCTGGTCGGGCTCCCGATCTTCGACCCCCAGGGGGATCAGGTCGGGAAGGTCCGCGACCTGGTCGTCACCATGCGCACCGAGGGCACCCAGCCGCGAGTGCTCGGCATGGTCGCCGAGGTGTTCGGCCGCCGCCGGATCTTCGTGCCGATGACGCGGGTGACCAACATCGACAGCGGTCATGTCTACACGACCGGCCTGCTCAACATGCGGCGGTTCGAGCAGCGCTCGACCGAGACCCTCGTGATCGGCCAGATGCTCGACCGGACGGTCACCATCAAGAGCACCGGCGTCACCGGCACCGTGTACGACGTCGGGATGGAGCCCGCTCGCACCCGGGACTGGGTGCTGAGCCGCGTGGCGGTGCGGGAGCCGGCCAAGGGCTTCCGCCGTCGCGGCCAGACCCACGTCGTGGAGTGGAGCGAGGTCGTCGGCCTGACCCGCGCCGACGAGCGGCAGGGGGCGACCCACCTCGTCGCTGCGCTCAACGAGATGCGACCTGCGGATGCGGCGAGCATCCTCCACGACCTGCCGCCCGATCGCCGCACCGCCGTGGCGCTGGCACTCGACGACGAGCGGCTCGCGGACGTGCTCGAGGAGCTGCCCGACGAGGACCAGGTGGAGATCCTGAAGGGCCTGGACTCCGAACGGGCCGCCGACGTTCTCGAGGAGATGTCCGCCGACGACGCAGCCGACCTGGTCCGCGACCTGCCGCCGGAGACCGCTGAGATCCTCCTCCAGCTCATGGAGCCGGACGAGGCCGAGGACGTCCGCCGGCTGATGAAGTACGTCGAGAACACAGCCGGCGCGATGATGACTCCGCAGCCGGTGATCCTCGGGCCCGACGCGACGATCGCCGACGCGCTGGCCCACGTCCGCAACCCCGATCTCACCCCGGCGCTGGCGGCACTGGTGTACGTCTGCCGTCCCCCGCTCGAGGCCCCCACCGGCAAGCTGCTCGGCATCGCGCACATCCAGCGGCTGCTCCGCGAGCCGCCCTCGACCCTGGTCGCCGGCGCCCTCGACGACTCGCTGGACTGGCTGCGGGCCGACGCGTCGATCGACGAGGTGGCCGCCCACCTGGCGACCTACAACCTCGTGGCCGCGCCCGTGATCGACGACAACGGCCGCCTGATCGGCGCGGTCACGGTGGACGACCTGCTCGACCACATGCTCCCGGCCAACTGGCGGGACCGCGCGCCCGGACGTCCGGGGAGCAGGTCGTGAGCGAGACCCGCCGCACTCGCGAGCGGCTCGACACGCCACGCGACGAGCGTCGGCACCTGGTCCGCCGGCCGTCGTACAACAAGGACGCCTTCGGGGTCTTCGCCGAGCAGTTCGCCCGGTTCATGGGCACCGCGACGTTCCTGCTCTACATGACCCTCTTCGTGATCGTCTGGGTCACCCTCAACGTGGTCGGCCTGTTCGGCCTGCACTGGGACCCCTATCCCTTCATCCTGCTCAACCTCTTCTTCTCCACGCAGGCGTCCTACGCGGCACCTCTGATCCTGCTCGCGCAGAACCGCCAGGAGGCGCGGGACCGCGTGATCGCCGAGCAGGACCGGCAGGCGGACGCGCGGGCGCACGCGGACATGGAGTTCCTCGCCCGCGAGGTGGCCTCGCTGCGGATGGCGGTGGGCGAGGTCGCCACCCGCGACTTCCTCCGCAGCGAGCTTCGGACGCTGCTCTCCGACCTCGACGACCGCGCCGACGAGCGTGCGCAGTCTCACGAGGACGGCGACGACGAGGACCAGCGGGGATCTGCCTAGACTCGGGTGTTGTGAGCACTGTGCAGCACGCCCCGACCGTCGAGCAGGTCATGACCGCGCTCGGCGGCGTCAACGACCCCGAGATCAAGCGGCCCATCACCGAGCTCGGCATGGTCGAGAGCGTCGACATCGCCGAGCGTGACGGCGCCGCCGTGGTGACGGTCAATGCGCTGCTCACCGTCGCGGGCTGCCCGCTGAAGGACACGATCACCCGCGACGTCACCGCCGCGGTGGTCGCCCTCGACGGCGTCGCCGACGTCAGGGTGAACCTGGGCGTGATGTCGTCCGAGCAGCGCTCCGGGCTGCACGAGACGCTCCGTGGCGGCCAGGCCCAGCGCGAGATCCAGTTCGCGCAGCCGGGCTCGCTCACCAAGGTCTTCGCGATCGCCTCCGGCAAGGGCGGCGTCGGCAAGTCCTCGGTCACGGTCAACCTCGCGCTCTCGCTGGCCAAGGCCGGTCGGAAGGTCGGCGTGGTCGACGCCGACATCTACGGTCACTCGGTGCCGGCGATGCTCGGCGTGGCCGACGCACGCCCCACTCAGGTCGACGACCTGATCATGCCCGTGCCGACATCGTCGGGAGTCTCCGTGATCTCGATCGGCATGCTCAAGCCGCGCCGCGACCAGGTGGTGGCCTGGCGCGGGCCGATGCTGGACCGAGCGCTCGTCCAGATGCTCTCCGACGTCTATTGGGGAGACCTCGACGTCCTCCTGCTCGACCTGCCGCCGGGCACCGGCGACGTGGCGATCTCGATGGGCCAGCACCTGCCGGGCGCCGAGGTCGTGGTGGTCACCACCCCGCAGGAGGCGGCAGCCGAGGTGGCCGAGCGTGCCGGCACCATGGCCTCGATGATGCACCAGCGGGTGGTGGGCGTCGTCGAGAACATGAGCTACCTGCCCTGCCCCCACTGCACCCCCGAGGGCAAGGAGCACCGGCTCGAGGTCTTCGGGTCCGGCGGCGGCGACCGGGTCGCGCAGACGCTGTCACAGCGGTTCGGGTACGACGTGCCGGTCCTCGGCCGGATCCCGCTCGACCTGTCGCTGCGCGAGGGAGGTGACTCGGGCAAGCCGATCGTCGAGTCCAACCCGACCGCCCCCGCGGCGGAGGCGCTCACCTCGATCGCCGACCGGCTGGACGGGCGGGGCCGTGGTCTGGCGGGCCTGCAGCTCGGCCTCACCCCCACCAGCAAGTTCTGATCGCGGCCTGAGCCGGCTGAGCGCGAGAGACGTCCAGTGTTCGACATCGGGTTCGGGGAGCTGGTGATGATCGCCTTCGTGGCGATCTTCGTCTTCGGGCCGGACAAGCTGCCCGAGCTCGCCAGGCAGGCCGGCAAGTTCCTGCGGCAGCTGCGGAACTTCGCCACCAACGCCCGCGACGAGCTGCGCGCCGAGCTGGGACCCGAGTACGCCGACCTGGACCTGGCCGACCTCGATCCGCGCGCCATCGTGCGCAAGCACCTTGCCGAGGCGATGGCCGAGCTCGACGAGATCGAGGACGCCATCAAGTCCGACGCCGACGACGACGCGCAGGTCCCCCTCGGGACAGGTGAGCTGCCGCCGTACGACGTCGACGCGACCTAGGGCGCCTCGGGGTCAGACGCGGGACTGGGCAGCGGCGAGGCCGCTGAACGCGATCAGGATCATCCGCCGGTCCTCGCCCTCGACGAGCTCGCAGAAGTCGCCGCCGACGCGCCGCAGGGTGCCCTCGTGCCGGCTCCCGTCGCGCAGGTGGACCAGGCAACGCTCCCCCGCCTCGGCGATCCGGCGCAGCGCCGAGCCCAGACCCAACCGGGTCAGCGGTGACCACGCCACCTCCGGCACCGATCGCACGGAGGCACCCTCGACGGTCCGGACGGCGTCGAGGTTGACGACCCAGTCCTGCTCGCCGGAGGACACCAGAACCCACTCCTCGGCCACCCGTTCGACCGTCCCGGTGACCGGGCCGCCGATGCCATGCACGCCGAGCGTGGCCTCGGTGCCGAGCGTAGCCATCAGCCGGCTGGCGAGTGTCACCTGCTGGTACTCGGCCCGGCTGCGGTCGGCCAGCTCGACGTCCCGCTCGGCTGCGTAGAGGGCGGAAGCCTGGCCTTCGAGGTCGTCGAACAACGCGAAAAGATCGTGCTCCCAACCCATGCCCCCACCCTCGCACGCTCGTGCCCGGCGACGCACAGCAGCAGCCTGTGGAGAGCCCGTTGCATTGGTCGTCAAATGCGGACAGACTGCGTCAAACAGAAGCAAACGCAAGGATATCTCGGGATGGGTCTGTTCGCACATGCCGCTGCGGTGCGCCTCCGGGCCGCACTGCTCTGGCTCACGGTGACCACGGTGACGCTCGGCCTGGGCCGGCTCTGCCTGCCGGAGGCTCGCCTCCTGCGGAGCCGGCTCGGGACGGACTTCACCACGCTGCTCGTCCAGCTCTGCGCGACGGCCACGATCGGTGCCGCCGTGTGGCTCTGGCTGGTGACCACCCAGGTCGTCC
This sequence comes from Nocardioides sp., assembly GCF_004803405.1. Lineage (GTDB taxonomy): Bacteria > Actinomycetota > Actinomycetes > Propionibacteriales > Nocardioidaceae > Nocardioides > Nocardioides vastitatis. Next base: position 9,826 of record NZ_SSXI01000100.1, read on the forward strand.
TCGCCGTTGCCCGGACCCCCGGACGGGTGGGCTCGCGACGGGCGGGGCGTGTCCGCTCCACCCTGGTGGCGGCCTGCGGCGTCGCCGCCCTGGCAGGTACGACGACCACCGCCGCGGCCGTGGGACAGGACGGGCTCGGGTCGCCCCAGCTCCCGGCACATGCCCTGGACGGGCTGCCACTGCCTGACCGGGTCACCGACGGGCCGCGCCGGACGGCCGACCAGGCCGACGCCGTGGTGCGGGTCCGTCCGGGCGACTCGCTCTGGGCGATCGCCGCCCGCCGGCTGGGTCCGGCTGCGGACGTGGCCGACGTGGCGACGTACTGGCGACGGATCCACGACCTCAACGCCGCCGTGATCGGCCCCGACCCCGACCTCGTCCAGCCCGGGCAGCACCTGCGGCTGCCGCACATCTGATCACATCCCAGGAGGCACCATGTCCGTCAACCACCCCGACCTGGTCGGCGTCCGGCTGGCGGTGCCGGTGGCGCCGACTCAGGGCACGCTCGCCCTCGCTCTTCTCCCCCGCCAGTCGCCACCACCCGGCGCGACCGGTGAGGCCCGTCCGGGAGCGGCCGTGGTCGACCTCCGGCTGCGGCGGTCGATCGAGGAGTGGACCCACCGGTTCGCCCAGGCCGCCGTCGAGATCGTCGGCGGTGACCGCCCGACCTCGCAGCTGATCCGCTGGACCTCACCCGACGTCTACGCCGACCTGCACCGCCGGGCCCTGCTCGTGGCGCGCGCCGGCGGGCACCAGCCCGGTCTCGCCCGGGTCCAGCCGGTCCGACCGCGGGTGCAGAGCGTGCACGCGTGCTTCATCAGCGACGCGATCGTCGAGTGCGGCGTGCACGTCAGGTACGGCGAGCGGTCCCGCGCGGTCGCCGCTCGTTTCGAGCGGATCGACCAGCGCTGGATCTGCACCGCCCTGGACTTCTCCTAGCCGTTGACCCGAGCCGCGTGGCCCGTCGGGCCGCCCGGCGCACCATGGCAACGCTTGTACTTCTTGCCCGAACCGCAGGGGCACAGGGCGTTGCGGCTGATGCCGGCGAACTCGTCGTCGGCGTTGGAGACCGTCCCTGAGGTGCGGACCTCCTCGTGGCCGGTCTCGTCCGGGGCGCTGTAGGAGAGGCTGGTCGGCTTCGGCGCGGGGTCGAGCCCCTTGGCCCTCACCTTCGGGGTCGAGGCCTTGAGCTCCGCGGAGATGGAGGCCAGGTCGACGCCGCCGGCGCCGACCGCGACCGGCGGCTCCGCCAGGGCACCTTCGTGCATCGGACCCGCGTGCCGCGAGCCGTCCGGGTGGAAGTGGAACTCCCCGTCCTCGTCGTCGGGCCCTTCCTCGACCTGGACCTCCAGGTTGAAGAGGAAGCCGACCGTCTCCTCCTTGATGCCGTCCATCATCGCCGCGAACATGTCGTAGCCCTCGCGCTGGTACTCGACCAGGGGGTCGCGCTGCGAGTACGCCCGCAGGTAGATGCCCTCGCGGAGGTAGTCCATCTCGTAGAGATGCTCACGCCACTTGCGGTCGAGGACCGAGAGCAGCACGCGACGCTCGAGCTCGCGCAGGACCTCCTCGCCGACCTCCTCCTCGCGGAGATCGTAGGCGGCGTGCGCGTCCAGCCGGAGCGTCTCGATCAGGTCGGACTTCTCGAGGGCAGCCTGGGAGCCGGCGTCCTCGACCAGGTCCTTCCACGACAGCGAGACCGGCCAGAACTGCCTGAGGTCGGTCCACAGCTGCTCGAGGTCCCACTCCTCGGAGAACTCGTCGAGCGCGCTGGAGACGAAGCCGGTGACGACGTCGTCGATGAATGTGCGGATCTGCTCCTCGAGGTTGACCCCCTCGAGCACCTCGCGACGCTCGCCGTAGATCACCTTGCGCTGGCGGTCCATCACGTCGTCGTACTTGAGGACGTTCTTGCGGGACTCGAAGTTCTGCGACTCGACCTGGCCCTGGGCGTTGGCGATCGCGTTGGTGACCCGCTTGTTCTCGATCGGGACGTCGTCAGGGATCTTCAGCAGGAGCAGCACCCGGTCGACCCAGTCGGACTTGAAGAGCCGCATGAGCTCGTCCTGCAGCGAGAGGTAGAAGCGACTCTCGCCGGGGTCACCCTGGCGACCGGAGCGACCACGCAGCTGGTTGTCGATGCGGCGCGACTCGTGGCGCTCGGTGCCGATGACGTACAGGCCGCCGAGCTCGACGACCTCGTCGTGCTCCTTCTCGACCTGCTTCCGGATCTGCTCGAGCATCTGCGGCCAGGCGGCGTCGTACTCGTCGGCGGTCTCACCGGTGGGCTCGAGGCCCTGCTTGCGGAGCTCGGCGTCGGCGAGGAACTCGACCGAGCCGCCGAGCATGATGTCGGTGCCGCGACCAGCCATGTTGGTCGCGACCGTGACAGCGCCCTTGTGCCCGGCCATCGCGACGATCTTCGCCTCCTCGGCGTGGACCTTCGCGTTCAGGACCGAGTGCGGGACGCCCTTCTTCTTGAGCGCGTTCGAGAGGTACTCGGACTTCTCGACCGACACCGTGCCGACCAGGACCGGCTGGCCCTTCTGGTGCCGCTCGACGATGTCGTCGACCACCGCGTTGTACTTGGCCTCCTCGGTCCGGTAGACGAGGTCGGCCTGGTCCGCGCGCTTCATCGGCTTGTTGGTCGGGATGGGGACCACGCCGAGCTTGTAGATCTTGTCGAACTCGGAGGCCTCGGTGAGCGCCGTGCCGGTCATGCCGGAGAGCTTCTCGTAGAGGCGGAAGTAGTTCTGCAGGGTGATCGTGGCGAGCGTCTGGTACTCCTCGCGGACCTTCACGCCCTCCTTGGCCTCGATCGCCTGGTGGAGGCCGTCGTTGTAGCGGCGACCCGCGAGCATGCGGCCGGTGTGCTCGTCGACGATGAGCACCTCGCCCTCCATGACGACGTACTCCTTGTCGTTGCGGAAGAGCTCCTTGGCCTTGATCGAGTTGTGGAGGAACGAGATCAGTGGCGTGTTCGCCGACTCGTAGAGGTTCTCGATGCCGAGGTGGTCCTCGACCTTCGTGATGCCGGCCTCGAGGACCGAGATGGTCCGCTTCTTCTCGTCCACCTCGTAGTCGACGTCGCGGGTGAGCTTCTCCGCGATCTTGGAGAACTCGCCGTACCACTTCACCTCGTCCTGCGTCGGACCGCTGATGATCAACGGGGTCCGCGCCTCGTCGATGAGGATCGAGTCGACCTCGTCGACGATGGCGTAGTTGTGACCGCGCTGGACGCACTCCTCGATCGAGGAGGCCATGTTGTCGCGCAGGTAGTCGAAGCCGAGCTCGTTGTTGGTGCCGTAGGTGATGTCGCAGGCGTAGGCCTCGCGACGCTCGGCGGGCCTCATGCTCGGCAGGATCACACCCACCGACAGACCGAGGAAGTGGTGGATCCGGCCCATCATCTCCGACTGGAACTTCGCCAGGTAGTCGTTGACCGTGACGATGTGGACGCCGTTGCCCTCGAGGGCGTTGAGGTAGGCCGGCAGGGTCGAGACCAGCGTCTTTCCCTCACCGGTCTTCATCTCCGCGATGTTGCCCATGTGCAGCGCGGCGCCACCCATGATCTGCACGTCGAAGTGACGCTGGCCGATGACCCGCTTGGCCGCCTCCCGCACGGTGGCGAATGCCTCCGGCATGAGGTCGTCCAGGGTCTCGCCGTCCGCGAGGCGCTTCCGGAACTCGTCCGTCATGCCCCGCAGCTCGTCGTCGGTCATGGCGACGAAGTCGTCCTCGATGGCGTTGACTGCCTTCGAGATCGCTTCGAGCTGGCGGAGGATCTTGCCCTCTCCGATACGGAGGAGCTTGTCGATGATCACTGGCACGGCGCCACTCTACCTAGCAGGGGTTACCCGTCGTCCCTCCGCGTGCGGTCGTACTCGGCGTAGGCCGCCGCACGCTCCCGCTCGATCTTCCGGCCGAGACCGTAGGCCGACCCCCAGAGGAGCGCGAAAACCGGTCCGAGGACCCACATGACCGGCACCAGGAACCCGAGGAGGATCGCCGCGGCCTGGATGCCGTGGCCGAGGGAGTAGGCCCACTCCGCGCGGAGCATCCCCGCGACGAGGACGCAGGCCAGCGCCAGCCCGAGGCCGACCGGAAGCGCGACCGCGGGCCGGACGTCGGAGAGCGAGATCATCACCGGCGTGCTCAGGCCGAGGGCGATCGCCTCGAGGGAGAGGACGGCGGCACACATCGAGCGACGCGGCGAGCGCTCGCGCTCGGGGACCGCCCCGGGCTCCACCGCCTCGGTCACTTGCGGCCTCCCAGGAGCACCCGCGCCTCGCCGACGGTGACCACGGAGCCGGTCACCAGCACGGCCCCGGCGCTCAGCGCGTCACTGCCACCGGACTCGGCACGTCCCGCAGCCTCGTCGATGGCGTCGGACAGTCGCGGCGCGACGCTGACCCGGTCCTCGCCGAAGACCTCGCGCGCGGTGACCGCGAGCTGCTCGGCGGGCATCGCCCGGTCGGCGGAGTTCTGGGTGACCACCACGTGCGCGAGGTGCGGCTCGAACGCCGCGAGCAGCCCCTCCGCGTCCTTGTCGCCCATCACGCCGATCACCCCGATGAGCGGGTCGAACTGGAAGGAGTCGTCGAGCGCGGCCGCCGTCGCCTCCGCACCGTGCGGGTTGTGCGCGGCGTCCAGCACGATGGTGGGGCTGCGCCGGATGACCTCGAGCCGGCCGGGTGAGGTCGCCTCGGAGAACGCCGTCCGGACGACGTCGTCCCCTAGCGGCTCCTCTCCCCCGAGGAACGCCTCCACGGCGGCGAGGGCCATCACGGCGTTCTGCGCCTGGTGGGCGCCGTAGAGCGGCAGGAACACGTCGTCGTACCGACCGCGGAGGCCTTGGAGCGAGATCGCCTGGCCGCCGACGGCCGGCACGCGGGACGCGATGCCGAACTCCAGCCCCTCGCGGGCGAGCGTCGCTCCTACCTCGACCGTCCGCTCGAGGAGGACAGCGGCGACGTCCGCGGTCTGCTGAGCGACGACCACGGTGGCACCGGGCTTGATGATGCCCGACTTCTCGCGGGCGATCGCGGCCGCAGTCGTGCCGAGGTAGTGAGCGTGGTCCACGGCGATCGGCGTGATCACCGCGACGTCCGCATCGATCACGTTCGTCGCGTCCCAGGATCCGCCCATGCCGACCTCGACCACCGCGACGTCGACCGGGGCGTCGGCGAACGCCGCGTACGCCATGCCGACCACGGTCTCGAAGAAGCTCAGGGGGTGGGCCTCGGAGGCGTCGACCAGGTGCGTGTACGGCGCGATCTCGTTGAACGCCCGGACGAACGCCTCGTCGTCGAGGGGCTCCCCGTCGATGCTGATGCGCTCGCTCATCTTCTCCACGTGCGGGCTGGTGAACCGGCCCGTCCGCAGGTCGAGGGCGCGAAGCAGCCCGTCGATCATCCGCGAGGTGGACGTCTTGCCGTTGGTGCCGGTCAGGTGGATCGACCGGTAGGCGCGCTGCGGGTCGCCGAGGAGCTCGGTGAACGCGAGGATCCGGTCGAGCGAGGGCTCCAGCCGGGTCTCGGGCCACCGGGACAGCAGGGCGTCCTCGGCCTCGGCGAAGGACTGGGCAGCACGCGCGGCAGGATCATTCATCTCGGTCGCAGTCTATTTGAGTCGTGGCGCTCGGCCACCATCCGCATCCAGCCGGCGACCTGGCGCATGAGGGGCTCCGCCGCGTCGAACAGGTCGGCGTGCCGCCAGAAGCCGTGCACCAGTCCGAGGTACCGGTTGGCGACGACCTCCACGCCCGCCTCGGCGAGCAGCACGGCCAGGTGCTCGCCCTCGTCGCGAAGCGGGTCGTGCTCGGCGGTGACCACCAGGGTGGGGGGCAGCGTCCCGAGCCTGTCGGAGCGGAGCGGCGCGAGGTCGGGGTGCAGGAGATCGGCTGCCGAGCCGGTGTACTGCTCCCAGTACCAGGCCGCCTCGGCGGGGTCGAACCCGTCGGCAGCGGTCCGGTAGGAGTCGAAGAACGCGGAAGGGTCGAGGAAGGGGTAGATGAGCGCCACTCCGGCGAACCGGCCCGGATGCCGCAGGGCCGCCACCAGTGCGAGGTTGCCGCCTGCGCTGTCGCCGTGCGCGAAGGTCGGCAACCCGGCGAGCTCCGGCTGGTCGCCGAGCCAGGCGACGGCGGCGGTGAGGTCGTCGGGCGCGGCCGGGAAGCGGTGCTCGGGCGGTCGCCGGTAGTCCACGCTGAGGACGGCCATGCCCGAGCGGTTGGCGAGTCGGCGTGCGACCGCGTCGTGGACGTCGATGTCGTTGAGCACGAAGCCGCCGCCGTGGGCGTGCAGCACGACGGCGTCGTATCCCTCGGGCAGGTAGAGCCGGGCCGGCACGCCGCCGGCGTCGACGTCACGGACCTCGGCCACCGGCTCCCGCGGCTGGGCGAGCGCCGCGGCGCGGTCCTGCTTCCGAGCGGTGTCGATGTCGAAGACCGGGTCGGTCACGGACGTCTCCGCGCGGGACTCCTCGACCGCCTTGCGAGCCTGGGGGTGCAGCGCCATGCCGGCACCCTACGAGGGCCCGGGTCAGCGTCGCGAGCCGGCGTACTCGGCAGGGGTCACGCCGAGCAGGCGTCGGAAGTGGCGAGTCAGATGGGCCTGGTCGTAGAACCCGGCCGCCGCCGCGACGTCAGCCGGCCGGTCTCCCGCGAGCAGCCGCCGCCGTGCGAGGTCGAGACGCCGGCCCGTGAGGTAGCGATGGGGCGGGATCCCGGTCTCCCGACGGAAGGCGCGCACCAGGTGGGTCGGGTGGGCGTCGAGCACCCGGCCCGCCTCCTCCAGCGTGATCCCGTCGACCACATGCGCGTCCAGCAGCTCGCGCAGCCGCCGGACGAGGACCGGCGCCCGCGCCTCCGGGACCTCCACCTGCTCGCGCGCCAGGTGCCGCGCGAGCCGGTCCACGACCAGGGCGAGCCGCGACTCCGCCTCGAGCTCGTCCCCAGGGGCGCTCACCGCCCGGTGGACGCGGTCGACCTCGGCCCGCAACGGCGGGTCCGCCCAACCGGGATGGTCCACGGCCCGGCCGACCAGGCCGACGTCGAGCTGTTCGGCATCGAGGTAGAGGACCCGCTTGTGGAACCCCTCGGGTGTGGCCGTCCGCCCGTCATGAGCCACCCCCGGCGGCAGGACCGTGACCAGCGACCGGCGCACATCGTGCTCATGGCGCTCGAGGTCGTACCGGATGGCTCCCGACTCGACCACGAGCAGGGTCCACGTGTCGTGGGTGTGCATCGGGTACTGGTGCCGCGGGAAGTGCGCGTGGAGCACCTCCGCGACGCCCGGCACGGCGGGCTGCCACGCGCGGATCCGAGGGCCCGGTTCCATGTCAGGAACGTACAAGACGCGGGTACGCCCGGCAGCCGACGCTGGAGGGGTGACCGAGACCGACATCCTCACCCCGCCGTTCGACACCAAGGTCGCCATCGTGGTCCGGGACGACCTCGAGGCCTGGCAACGACTCAACGTCACCGCGTTCCTCGCCAGCGGCATCGCTGCCGAGCATCCCCAGCTGGTCGGTGAGCCGTACGCAGACGCGGACGGCACGCCGTACCTCCGGCTGCTCGGGATGCCGGTGCTCGTCTTCGAGGGCTCCAAGGAGAGCCTCACGGCCGCTCGGGAGAGGGCCGTACGACGCCAGCTGCCCGTCGCGGTCTACACCTCGGACATGTTCCGGACCGGCCACGACGCCGCCAATCGCGCGGTGGTCGCCGCCGTTCCCGGCGCGGACCTGGACCTGGTCGGAGTCGCGGTGCACGGGCCACGGAACGCCGTGGACAAGGTCGTGAAGGGCTCCGTCCTGCACCCATGAGGCCTCAGGAGATGCGCAGCTCCACGGTGTCGACCACGGCGCGGTAGCCCAGGGCCAGGTAGAGCCGGTTGGACGTCGGGTTCGCCTGGTCGGTGAAGAGGGTGATTCGCAGCCCGCGGTCGCGGAGCATCCTCGACACCTCCGCGACGGCGTTGCTGGCCCACCCGCGGCCCCGCTCCTCCTTCGGGGTGAACACCGGGCCGACCCGGCTCACACCGAAGGCGGGCGGGTTGGCGGCGGTGAGGTGGACCGGACGGTCCCCTTCGTCGACCCAGAACCACAGCACGCCCTCCTCGAGCTTGCGCTCGACGTCCCCGATCGTGAAGTGCTCGGGGTCCTGGCCGGTGCCGGGCTTCCGGCCGGCCTGCTCGTCTGCGTCGAGCATGAACTGCCGGATCCAGCCGAGGGCGAGGCCGGCCTCGTCTCGTCGCGCCGGTCGCAGCCGCCCGGGCACGGGCTGCGGCTCGATCAGCCGGCCGAGCTCGAAGAGCCGGGTGTGCATGGCGACCTGGACCCTTGCCCCGGCGGCGTCGGCGATCCGGTGCGCGAAGACGTCCGTGGTCGGGCGCAGCCCGTTCGCGCCGGCGACATCCTCGTCCCGAGCGAGCACCGCATCGGCGAGCGCGACCGCGGCGTCGTCGGGCATCCTCAGGAGGTACGGCGGGTGCGGCGCGGTCCGCATCGCCAGGCCGGCGATCTCGCCACCGCGACCGGTCACCACCGCGAACCACGCGGTCGGCACCGGTGGGCGCTCTCGGCGATCCGCGGCCGCCGCGCAGCGATGGGCCACCGTCGCGACGATGGTGCCCGTCAGGGGGGCGACGGAGAGGTGTCCGCCCGCCCGCTCCAGGAACTCGGCGGCGTTCTCGGTGAACCAGACGTCGTACCCCGCGCGCATCGGCCGATCCTCCCGCTCCGGTCGCCCTGCCAGCAACCGGAATCAACCCGCGCGGCGATGAGTCCGCGGCTCGATGTCGGTCCACCCTGGCAACGTCACAGATCCCGCAAGCCCCACCCGACTGAAAGGCAGTCTCATGCAGCACACCTCCCCCGGCGCACCCTGCTGGATCGAGCTCGTCACGCCGGACCGGGACAGGGCCGTCGCGTTCTACGGATCCCTGTTCGGCTGGACCGCGGGCGAGGAGTCCGAGGAGTTCGGCGGTTACTCGATGTTCCTCAAGGACGACAAGCCGGTCGCCGGCCTGATGCCCGAGGTCCCGGAGCTGACCGGACCGCCGACCTGGTCCGTCTCGCTCGCGACGCCCGATGCCGAGAAGACCGCGGCCCGCGCCGTGGAGCACGGCGGCTCGGTCGTGGTGCCGCCCATGGAGATCGCCGACCTCGGCACCATGGTCGTGGTCACCGACTCCTCCGGCATGGGCCACGCCGGCTGGCAGGCCGACACCTTCCGCGGCATCGACACCTCCGAGCAGGTCGGTGAGCCGATCTGGTTCGAGGCTTACAGCCAGGCGTTCGCCACCACCCGCGACTTCCTCCGCGACGTGTTCGACTGGCGCATCCAGATGCAGGGGGACTCCGACGAGTTCCGGTATGCCACCAACGGTCCCCAGGAGACGGCGACGGCCGGGCTGATGGACGCCACCATGTTCGGCGAGGGCTTCCAGCCGACCTGGACCTTCTACGTGAAGGTCGACGACATGGACGCGACCGTCGCGAAGGTCGAGGAGCTCGGCGGCACCGTCCTCCAAGGGCCGGACGACACCCCGTACGGCGTGCTCACCGCCGTCGCCGACCCCAACGGTCAGGCGTTCAAGGTGATGGTCCCGCCGCGGGCGCCGTGATCGTCGTCGCCGGTCACCTGCTCCTCGATCCCGACGCCCGCAACGACTACCTCGCGGGCTGTCGGGAGGTCGTCGAGCAGGCACGCGCGGCGGACGGCTGCCTCGACTTCGCGATCTCGGCCGACCTGGTCGATCGCCGCAGGATCAACGTGCTCGAACGGTGGTCGTCCGCCGCAGCGCTCGAGGCGTTCCGCGGCGCGGGCACGAGCGACGACCAGGCATCCGTCGTCAGGCGGCTCAGTGTCGCCGAGTACGACGTCGCGGCCGAGCGGCGCCTCGGTTGACGGCGCCCGCGGACCGGACCGGTTACTGAGCCTCGTCCGGGAGGCCGACGCGCACGTCGTGGCCGGACCGGATCCGGCGGGCGACATCGACGATCCACGCCTCGTCGACCACCTTCAGGCCCCGATCCTGCATCTCGATCCGGAGCCGCTGCTCGACGTCGGTTCCGGCGTGCTCGGTGTAGATGCTGGACGTGGCGTCGACCGCCGCCTGAATCGCCGCACGCACGGCCTCGGGATGGGATTCGGGGTCGGTGATCGCGCTCATGGCACGGTAGTACCCACCATTTCGGCATCGACCCCTGCGGGTTCAGGCACCGAGCCGCTGCAGCTCCTCGTCGACGATCGAGGGGTCGAGCTTGGTGAACACCGGCGTCGGCTTCGCCACTGCCCGACCCACCTCGATCGGATGCCGACCCCAAGACGGGAAGCCCGAGTACTCGCCCGTGATGATCGGGTAGCGACGCTGCGGATCGTCCAGGTCCGTGACCTCCTCGACCCGCGGCATCGGCGCCACCCGCCCCTCGCCACCGAGAGCGCGATCCACCAGGTTCGCCGAGAACGGCAGGAAGGGGCTCAGGACGAGGTTGAGGTCGGCGACGCACTGCGCCGTCACGTGCAGGATCGTGCCGAGGCGCTCTCGCTGCGACTCGTGCTTGAGCTTCCAGGGCTCGTGGTCGGAGACGTACTTGTTCACCTCGCCGACGGCGCGCATCGCCTCACCGACCGCCTGCCTCATCCGGTTCCGGCCGATCAGATCGCCCACCGTGGCGAAGGCAGCCTCGGCGACACCAAGCACCGCCTCGTCCTCCGACGTCAGCGGCCCGGCTGCCGGGACCTCGCCGAAGTTCTTGGCGATCAGGCTCGCGGTCCGGTTGACCAGGTTGCCCCATCCGGCGACGAGCTCGTCGTTGGTACGACGCACGAACTCCGCCCAGGTGAAGTCCGAGTCCTGGTTCTCGGGCCCCGCAGCTGCGACGAAGTAACGGAACGCATCGGGCTGGTAGCGCTCCAGGAGGTCGCGGACGTAGATGACGACCTTCTTGGACGAGGAGAACTTCCGGCCCTCCATCGTCAGGAACTCGGAGGAGACGACCTCGGTGGGCAGGTTCAGCTCGCCGTACTCGCGCGGCGATCCTCCCTTGTCGCCCTTGCCTGCGTAGGCCAGGAGCTCCGCGGGCCAGATCTGCGCGTGGAAGGTGATGTTGTCCTTGCCCATGAAGTAGTAGGAGAGCGCCGCGGCCGCACCGTCGGGCGCCGGGTTCCACCACTCGCGCCAGCGGTCCGGCTCGCCCAGCCGCCGCGCCCACTCGATCGAGGCGGACAGGTAGCCGATGACGGCGTCGAACCAGACGTAGAGCTTCTTCGTCGGGTTGTCGCGCCATCCCTCGAGCGGGACCGTGATGCCCCAGTCGATGTCGCGCGTGATCGCACGCGGCCGGATCTCGTCGAGGATGTTCTTGGAGAATCGGATCACGTTGGGCCGCCACAGGCCGGTGGCCTCACGCTCGTCGAGCCACGCGCCGAGCGCGTCGGCGAGGGCAGGCAGGTCGAGGAAGAAGTGCTGGGTCTCGACGAACTCCGGCGTCTCCCCGTTGATCCGGGATCTCGGGCTCTTCAGGTCCTGGGGGTCGAGCTGGTTGCCGCAGTTGTCGCACTGGTCGCCGCGCGCCCCGTCGTACCCGCAGATCGGGCAGGTGCCCTCGATGTACCGGTCTGGAAGAGTGCGTCCGGTCGAGGGCGAGATGGCGCCGAACGTGGTCTGCTCGAGGAAGTAGCCGTTCTCGTAGACGCCGAGGAAGAGCTCCTGAACCACGGCGTGGTGGTTGCGTGTCGTCGTGCGCGTGTAGAGGTCATAGCTGAGACCGAGCGCGACGAAGTCCTCCACGATCATCCGGTGGTTCTGGTCGGCAAGCTCCTGCGGAGACAGCCCGGCCTCGTCCGCGGCGATCAGGATCGGGGTCCCGTGCTCGTCGGAGCCCGACACCATCAGCACGTCGTTGCCCATCATCCGCTGGTACCGGCTGAACACGTCGGAGGGCACACCGAAACCGGCCACGTGACCGATATGGCGTGGGCCGTTGGCATAGGGCCAGGCGACGGCGGAGAGGACATGGGTCATGGGCACGATCCTAGGGACCGGGGTTCCGCCATCGCCGACCCGATCGACCTAGCTGAAGTCGAGGCTCCCCGAGCGCGAGCGCTTGAGCTCGTAGAAGTACGGGAACTCGGCGACCGCCACGCAGCCGTCCCACAGCCTGCCGGCGGCCTCGCCGCGCGGGATCTTCGACAGGACCGGCCCGAAGAACGCGGAGCCGTTGACGTGGATGGTCGGGGTGCCGACGTCGTCGCCGACCGCGTCCATGCCCTCGTGGTGCGAGCGGGCGACCGCCTCGTCGAAGGAGGAGTCGGTGGCGGCGTCCAGCAGCTCGCGGTCCAGGCCGATCTCCTCGAGCACCTCCGCGATCAGGCCGAGGCCGCCGTCCTCCTCCTTCGCGAGCTGGCGGCCCTCGAGGTGGATCCGCTGACCGAACGCGTCGTACATCGGACGCAGCACCTTGTCGCCGTAACGCCCCTGCGCCGCGACCAGCACGCGGACCGGTCCCCAGGCCGGCGCCAGGAAGTCCCGGTAGCCCTGGGGGATGTCCTTGTCCTTGTTGAGGTACGCGAGGCTCATGACGTGCCAGACGACCTCGATGTCGCGGACCTGCTCGACCTCGAGGATCCAGCGCGAGCTGATCCAGGCGAACGGACAGGCGGGGTCGAACCAGAAGTCGGCGCGGTTCTTCGGGGGGGATTCAGTCATGCCCCGCCAACCTCAGGATGTGCGGCCCCATTCCCGCCCGACGCCGGTCAGCGAACCGTGACGGTCCCGATGGCTCGCCTGGCCGAGGGGACGACGGTCGAGCCGAGGAACCGCGCCACGACCTTGCGCTCACCCCGGTTCTGGGGAACCACGACCCGAGCCCGTCCGTCGACCAGCCGGACGGTGTCGGTCCACCTGCCGACCCGGATGTAGACCTTGCCCAGGACCGGCGCGATCCCCGGCGCGGTCACCCGCACCCGAACGACCGCGCGGCCCCTGCGTCCGTCGGTGGCCAGACGGACGATCCCCGGGCTGGTCACCCGAGCCGTCGCCGAGGGCGCGTCGGTCCATGGCGCGTAGTTCTTGCGCGTGAGGTTGACCTGCGTCGTCACCCGGGAGCCGACGTCCGCCGCGGTCAGCCGGTAGGTCGGCTGACTCGCCCCTGCGATCGGCACACCGTCGCGCATCCACTGGTAGGTCACGGTCGCGTCGGTCGGCGTGTAGGTGCCCGGAGTGGCAGTGAGGAGATGACCGAGCCGGGGCCTGCCCGTGACCGCGAAGGGGGCGCTCACCTCGATGTTGCCCATGAGCACCTCGCCGACCACGACCCTGGGCGCCCAGGCGGTGGTGTAGCCCTCGCTGCGCGCGACCCCGATCACCTTGATCGTCTTGCCGACCAGCTCGGGGGTCAGCACTCGCTTCGGTCCGTAGTGGTCCCTGAGCAGGACGCCGTCGGCGTACCAACGCCAGCGCGGGGCCGTCGGCGCCGCAGGCGCCCACGTGCCGGCCGTCGCGGTCAGCACCTCGTCGACGTACGGCGTGCCGGTGACGACGGGCGGGCTGGTGAGGTCGAAGGTGCCCTTGGCCACGGGCGCCAGCTGCCCGGTCAGCTGCGTGCCGTCGGTGTAGCCGGCGCGCTTGGCCACGACCCGGAATGAGATCCGCTTACCGAGCTCGGCCGGCGTGGGGACGTAGGCGGAGGAGGTGGCGCGCGGGATCGCGACTCCGTTGGCGTACCACTGGTAGGCGAAGCCGAGCGGCCTGACCGACCACGACCCGGCCGTTCCGGTGAGTCTCGTGCCGACCATCGGCGTCCCGCTGATCGTGGGCGGCGCCGTCGGCTTGAGGATCTTGTCGGCGAAGTGGATGAACCCGGTCGGCCAGCGCCCGCTGCTCTTGTGGATGCGGCGCCAGTGGAAGGTGCCGCCCCAGCTGTCCTCGGAGATGATGATCTCCGAGGCGGAGACCACCTTCTCGACGTAGGCCACGTGACCCGCCGAGCCGCTGCCGTTGGAGTAGCGGCCCCACCACGCGACCGCACCCACGTTGGGAGTCTGGTCGGTGATGCGACTCATGTACTTGCCCCACTCGCTGGCGTTGCCGCCCCCGGACCAGGGTCGAGCGGTGGACATGCCGGCCCTGATCATCCGGTAGGCCACGTAGTTGGTGCAGTTGTGGCCGGAGTACATGCGCCAGTACATGCGGTGGTTGACCGCGCCGTAGCCGGCGTCGGAGTAGCCCGCGCTCCGGCAGCCGGAGTAACCACTGCAGAGATAGGTGGTCCCTGCCGATGGAACGACGGGGAGCTCAACGGGCGCGGACGGCCCCGAGAGGACCAGGAGGGTCGCGAGCAGAGCGCTGGTGACGAGCGAGCTCCCCCAGCGCATGGCGATCCCCCGGCAGCGCATGACGAACACCATCGGGCACATTCGCCTCAGAGCGCAACAAAATCCCCTTAATTCCCACGATTCACCGGCGTGTCGCGTTGACTTTCCAGAATTACATCGTTGTGGTTTCCGGTTTACGCCGCTCGGGGACAGGTGAGCCCCGGTTGTCTGACAACCCGGGGCGGATGCAAGGATGACGGCCATGCCCGGCACCAACCTCACCCGCGACGAGGCGGCGACCCGCGCCGCCCTGGTCGACGTGACGTCGTACGTCATCGACCTCGACCTGACCCGCGCCACCGAGGAGGGCGTCGAGACCTTCGGCTCGACGACGACCCTGACCTTCACCTGCCGGGAGCCGGGCCAGGCGACCTTCGCCGACCTGGTGGACGCGACGATCCACGAGATCACGCTGAACGGGGAGAGCCTCGACCCCGCGACGTCGTACGTCGACAGCCGGATCACGCTGCCCGACCTGCAGGCCGAGAACGTCCTGGTCGTCGCGGCCGAGTGCGCCTACTCGAACTCCGGCGAAGGTCTCCACCACTTCGTGGACCCCGCCGACGGCAAGGTGTACCTGTACTCGCAGTTCGAGGTGCCGGACGCCCGCCGGGTGTACACCACCTTCGAGCAGCCCGACCTCAAGGCTCCGTTCACGTTCAACGTGACCGCGCCCGCCCACTGGAAGGTCGTCTCCAATGCCCCGACCCCGGTGCCCACACCGGCCGGCGACGGCGTGGCGCTGTGGAGCTTCCCGCCGACCCAGCCGATGTCGACGTACATCACCGCGGTCGTCGCCGGTGACTACTACGAGGTCCAGGACGTCTACGAGGGGAAGTTCGGCAGCATCCCACTGGGCCACTACTGCCGCCAGTCCCTCAAGGAGTTCCTCCACCGCGACCGCGAGGAGATCGTCACCCTCACCAAGCAGGGTTTCGAGTTCTTCGAGGACGCCTTCGAGTACCCCTACCCGTTCGGCAAGTACGACCAGCTCTACGTGCCGGAGTACAACATGGGCGCGATGGAGAACGCCGGCTGCGTGACGCTGCGCGACGAGTACCTCCCGCGCTCCCGCCAGCCGCGCTCCTTCTACGAGTTCCGCGCGTCGGTGATCCTGCACGAGATGGCGCACATGTGGTTCGGCGACCTCGTGACCATGCGCTGGTGGGACGACCTGTGGCTCAACGAGTCCTTCGCGGAGTGGGCCTGCTACCACGCCGAGGCGATGGCCACGACGTACACCGACGCCTGGACCGGCTTCACCAACGCCCGCAAGCAGACCGGCTACCGCGCGGATTCGCTGCCGTCGACGCACCCGATCGCCGCCGACAACCATGACCTGCACGCGGTCGAGGTGAACTTCGACATGATCACCTACGCGAAGGGGGCGGCTGTCCTCAAGCAGCTCGTCGCGTGGGTCGGGCTCGAGCCGTTCCTGGCGGGCCTGCGGCAGTACTTCCAGGACCACGAGTTCGGGAACACCGAGTTCAGCGACCTCCTCACGGCCCTCGAGAAGGCCTCCGGGCGCGAGCTCTCCAGCTGGGCGCGTGAGTGGCTGCAGACGGCGGGCACCAACACCCTCTCCCCCGAGTTCGAGCTCGACGCCGACGGCGCCTATACGTCGTTCGCCGTACGCCAGACCGCGCCCGTCGACCATCCGACCCTGCGGCGGCACCGGATCGGGATCGGGTTCTACAACAGCGTCGACCAGGATGCCGAAGCGGGCCGCCTGGTCCGCACCGACTACGTCGAGGTCGACGTCGACGACGAGACCACGACGATCCCGGAGCTGGTCGGCAAGGCGCAGCCCGAGCTGCTGCTCCTCAACGACCAGGACCTCGCGTTCGCGAAGATCCGCCTCGACGCACGGTCGCTGGCCACCGCCATCGACCGGCTCTCCGACCTCGACGACTCGCTGACCCGGGCCCTCATCTGGGGCGCCGCCTGGGACATGACCCGCGACGCAGAGCTGGCGGCCAGCGACTTCGCGGCGCTGGTGCTGGGCAACATCGACGCCGAGACCGACTCCTGGGGCGTCAGCCGGATCCCGGTCTACGGCGCCCAGGCGGTCAACCTCTACAGCGCCCCGGCGAAGCGGGCGGAGCTCGCCGCACGCTGGGAGCACGGCCTGCGCGAGCTGCTGGAGCGTGCCGAGCCGGGCACCGACCACCAGCTCACGTTCGCCCGCTCCTACGCCGCCGCGGCGCGCAGCGAGGAGGCCATCGCCGATCTCCAGGCTGTGCTCGACGGTTCGCTGGTGTTCGACGGCCTCGCTGTCGACCAGGACCTGCGGTGGGCCCTGATCACCCACCTCGCACGCGTGGGCCGGGTCGACGACACCCGGGTCGACGCCGAGCTCGAGAACGACAACACCATCTCGGGCCAGGAGAAGGCGGCGGCGGCCCGCGCCGCGATGCCCACGCCGGCCGCGAAGGAACGGGCCTGGAAGCAGGCCATGCTCGACCCGTCGGTCCCGAACGAGACCGCCCGCAGTGTCGTCTACGCGTTCATGCAGCCGGGCCAGGAGGCGGTCCTCGAGCCTTACGTCGACGCCTACCTCGCGGAGGCCGGGAACGCCTGGGACCGCCTGGGTTCCCAGAAGGCGTCCGTGGCGCTCGAGCACATCTTCCCACGGGTGCTCGCGACACAGGACACGCTCGACAAGGTCGACGCGTGGCTTGCGGAGAACGCCGACACGGTCAACCCGGGCGCCGTTCGCTACGTCCGCGAGGGCCGCGCCGACGTGGCCAGGGCACTCGCTGCACAGAAGAAGGACGCGGAGTAGCGCTCAGTCCTTGGCGAGCGTGCCGAGGAGGTCGATCCCCTCGGAGAGGCCACCGGCGAGGTCCCCCGCCGCGAAGCGGTCGATCATCACCGCGACCGCCTGGCGGGACTCCTCGTCGGTGAGCCGCCGGCGGACGTGGCCGCCGGTGACGATCTCGACCACCTGGCGCTGCGGGTCGACCATGACGAGCACGCTGCGGGAGGGCGCGACCAGGGTGTTGTGAAGACTGGTCGCGAACGCCCGCGCATCGCCCTCGGCGGTGCCGACGAACACCGAGATCTCGGCGCGGCAGGCCTGCTCGGCCCTGCGGATCGTCGCGTCGAGCGCCGCGCGCTCGGCGGCGGTCAGGGCGCCGTTGCTGCTCATGGCTGCTGGCTACCAGCTGCCGCCGGCGCCGCCGGCCTTCGAGTCCTCGGTGTCCGGGGCTGCGAGCTCGTCGGGCGCCTTCCGCGGGCCGCCGAGCCACTGGTTCTCCGGTTCGAGCGCGTCGGGGCTGAGGTCCTCGCCGCGGGCCAGGGCCGGGGCGACGAACAGCAGCGTGATCACCACGAAGACCAGCAACGGGATGCCACCGAGGACCAGCAGCGCCTCGAGGACGTCGATGTCCGGCTTGGGCTCCCAGTCCCCGTTGCGGGGCTCGGGGGTGTCGGCGGAACCCGGGCCCGCTGTCGCGAGAACGATCAGCGCGCTCATGCCCACCAGGGACAGGGCGCCGAGGACGCGTCGTACGGCATTGCTGGTCACGGGAAGAGGATATCGGCACCCGCGCCCGTACGGCCGGGTGGTCGGGTCGGCGGACTCGACCACCTTTGCGACACTGGGCGGATGCAGTCCTCCTACCTGTCCCTCCTCGCTGCTGAATCACCCTGTGACGACGGTGCCCAGGTCTGCGACCTGGCCTGGGACTGGACCGGGAACGCGCGGTTCGCCGAGTGGTCCGACGTGCTGATCGGGACCCCGCTCGCCATCATCGGGCTGCTCCTGTTGGCCTTCGCCATCCGCTGGCTGCTCCACAAGGTCGTCGACCGGATCGCCAACCGCGCCGAGAAGGGCATGCTGCCCGACCGCGCCGACGCGGCAGTGGCCGCCCGGCGCAAGCAGCGTGCGGGCACCATGAGCGGCGTCCTGAAGAGCATCGTCACCTTCATCGTGCTGGCCGTCGTCGGCACCATGGTCCTCAGCGAGCTCGGCGTCGACATCGCCCCGATCATCGCGAGCGCGGGCATCATCGGCATCGCACTCGGCTTCGGCGCCCAGTCACTGGTGAAGGACTTCCTCGCCGGCATCTTCATCTTCATCGAGGACCAGTACGGCGTCGGCGACGTCGTCGACCTCGGCGAGGCGACCGGGACGGTGGAGGTCGTGACGCTGAGGATGACCCGGCTTCGCGACATCAACGGCACGGTCTGGTACGTCCCCAATGGCGAGATCGTGAGGGTCGGCAACCAGAGCCAGAACTGGGCGCGTGCCGTCGTCGACGTCGGCGTCGGATACGGCGAGGACCTGGCCCGCGTACAGCGGGTCCTGCGAGAGATCGCCCACGACCTGTGGGAGGACGAGGACTTCCGCGGCCTGATCATCGAGGAGCCGGAGGTGACCGGCGTGGAGATGCTGGCTGCCGACTCGGTCACGATCCGGGTCATGGTGAAGACCGCGCCGCTCGAGCAGTGGGCCGTGGCGCGCGCCCTGCGGCAGCGGATCAAGGCGAGGTTCGACTACGAGGGGATCGAGATCCCGTTCGCCCAGCGCGTGGTGTGGCACCGTGAGGACCGCAGGCAGGGCCGTGGGGACGGCGCCGCGGGGGGCGCCGAGCCGGCCCCTGTCGGCACCGAGGGATGATGGTCAGCGTGAGCGACGAGGTGACCTTCTTCGACGAGATCGGCGGGTTCGAGACCTTCCGGCGGATCGTGTCGAGGTTCTACGAGGGCGTCGCCGAGGACGAGGTGCTCCGGCCGATGTATCCGGAGGCGGACCTGAGCGCCGCCGAGGAGCGGTTCCTTCACTTCCTGGTGCAGTACTGGGGTGGCCCGACGACGTACTCCGACCAACGCGGCCATCCACGGCTGAGGATGCGACACGCGCCGTTCTCGGTGAACCTCGAGGCGCGCGACCGCTGGCTGGGCCACTTCCGGGCGGCGCTGGACAGCGTGGAGCTGACACCCGAGCAGGACGCGCGCTTCTGGGACTACGTGACCCACGCCGCCACCTTCATGGTGAACACACCCGGCTGATCCGACTCGGCTCGTGCGGAAAAGAAAACCCGATGAGATGTAACGCCACGGGTACCTCGTGACGAGTACAGCATGTGGGGCCACACGGCTCCCTACCGTGACGCGTCACGGTGACCACTCTCAAAAGAGATGCAGATGACCCGGCCGGACTGGATCAAGACGCTGCGCGCAGACGTGCGCCCAGCTGATCCGGACCCGGCGCTGCTCGCGCAGTTGGTCCGACTGAGCCGAGGCTCAGTGGCTCCGGTTGCGCGACTGGGTCGGTCGGTTGGTGCTCGACTTGCGTTTGCGCTGGGGGGTGTGATCGCAGTCGGTGCCACCTCGTGGGCTGCAGGTGCCCTGCCAGGAACGGATTCTCCGTTCCGCCCTGAGGAGCACGTCACGCACCAACCGACCGGCCCTTCCCCTGGGAACGTCGGGACCCCACAGCCCGACGAGTCCGTGTCACCCGCCGGCGAGCCGACCCCCTCGCCGCCGGCGGGTGACTCTCGGGAGTCGCTGCCTCCCGACAGGCACATTCCGGCCCACGTGGGCGACCCGCCCGGGGTGCCGGTCGACCTCCCCGACACCCCCGGCTCCCCCTACATTCCCGACGTCCCGACGGTCTCCCCGCCGGGACTCGAGCACTTTCCGGGCGTACACCCGGTGGGTCCGCCTGATCGGGACCACGTCCCGGCAGCGCCCGCGCGCGACAGCGGCCCCGGCGAGCGCCGCTCCCCCCGGCCGCGGAATGCGCAGGTGGCCCCGGCCCGTTGACCACAGATGACGACGTCGTCGCCGCTGCGAAGCGAGGCGACCCCGATGCTTGGCGTGAGCTCTACCGGGCTCACGCCAATCGTCTATTGGTCTGGCTGCAGTCCCGTTGGTCCGGCGACGAGAGCCCGGAGGACATCGCGTCGGCCACCTGGCTCGTCGCGGCGGAGAAGATCGCGGGGTTCCACGGGAACAGCGAGGAGTTCGCCGGCTGGCTGTTCGGCATCGCGCGCAACCACGCGGCCAACGTCCGCCGCCGGGCGGCGCGACGCGACGCGGTCTCGTTCGAGGACGACGCTCAGGCGATCGCCCCGGGACCCGAGCCCGCCGCGAGCGGCGACGACTGGACCCGCCGCATCCTGGCCACCCTGCCCGAGCGCGAGCGGGACGTGCTGACCTGTCGCGAGGTGCTCGACATGGACGTAGCCACCACGGCCGCTGCGCTCGGGATCAGCCCGGTCGCCGTACGCGTCGCCCACCACCGCGCCCTGAAACGGCTCCGCGGCCAGGTGACCGACAGGCACACCGAGTGACCCGAGGGATGAGCGCCGGAAAGAGATCTCCGCAGGACGTAACAACGCACCGGGCCGCCTACATGTAGAGGGTGGAGGCAGGTCCCGCTCAGGCGTGGGGCTGACTCGAGCGAATCCCCCACTACTGATGGAACACACCACGTCATGACGAGTCAGCACCGGATCGAGAGGCTCCGCGTCGACGCACCGACGCTCGAGCCTGACTCGGCGCTCCTCGGCATGCTCGCCGACCTGAGCGCGAGCTCACGGCCGGCCACACCCCGAACGGCTCGGTCAACCGGACTCCGGATCATCGCTTCGACGGCCTCCGTGGCCGTCATTGCAGCGGCGACCTGGGCAGCGGGCATCCAGATCGGCGCGGAGACCCCACTCTCGCCCGCCGATCGCCCCTCCCAGCAGGAGATCTCCGGACAGCCGAGCCCTGGAGACGTCGGAACCCCACATCCCGACGTATCCGCGCCCGGCAGCCCCCCGTCCCCGGGGCTGCCGGGCACAAGCGCCACCGCCGCCGAGCGCGCGGTCGACCTTGCCGAGCCGGAACCCCCGGCCGAGACCCCCAGGCGCGCCGCGAAGTCGACGACGACGAACGGCAAGCTGACCGCCAACCCCGGCAAGGGCCGCCGTGCCGGCCAGCCGACCGAGCACGGCGCAGGCTTCGGGTACCCGCCCCCCACCCGTCACCCGCAGGGGCTCGGCACACCTCGGCGCGTCCGTCCTCACGACCAGAGCGCGGCGCCCCGCTCCTCGGTGTCGCGTGGCGCCGACGCGCGCCGGGGTGACAACCCTGGCCGGCGTGGCTGGGGCAAGAGGAATCGCTGAGACCCGGGCAGACGTCAGGCCAAGAACAAGCGACAATGAGTAGCGATGACCCGGTCAGCTGCCCGGGTCGCGTCGGCCATAGGGGGAGCACGTCCGTTGCGCACCGACGACGAGGTCGTCGCCGCTGCGAAGCGCGGCGACCCCAGCGCATGGGCTGAGCTCTACCGCGCGCATGCGGGTCGCCTGCTGGTGTGGCTGGAAGCGCGCTCCGTCCCGGGCGGCGAGGCCCCTGACGACCTGGCCGCGGCCACGTGGCTGGTCGCCGCTGAGCGGATCGCCGACTTCTCAGGCACCTCCTCGGACTTCGCGGGCTGGCTGTTCGGCATCGCGCGCAACCACGCCTCCAACGCGTGGCGCCGCTCCAGCACCCGCGCGCGCGGCCTCGAGGCACTCGGGACGGGGTCCGAGCAGCATCTGCCCGGCCCGGAGCACCGCCTGATCGCGGACGAGTGGGTCCAGCAGGCCCTGGCCGGTCTCCCGCCCAAGGAGCGCGATGTCATCGCCTGCCTGGAGGTCCTGGACCTCGACATCGCGACCACGGCAGAGGCGCTCGGGATGAGCGCGGTCGCGGTCCGGGTGGCGCGGCACCGGGCGCTGAGGCGGCTGCGCGGGACGCTGGTCCACCACAGCTCGTGGTCCGCGCACGTCGAGCCCACCGCGACAACGGACTAGAACGCGTTCTATTCTCCTCGGCATGACGCTGCTCGTGTCCGACGAGAACCGGGTCCGCACCCTCGTCCTGGACCGCCCCGAAGCCCTGAACGCCTTCAACGAGGAGCTGTACGACGCCCTGACGGACGCGCTCCTCGCAGCCGCCGACGACTCGTCGGTCGCAGTGGTGCTGCTGAGCGGGAACGGTCGGGCCTTCAGTGCGGGCACCGACCTGCTCGAGATGCAGCAGATCGCCACGGACCCCGGCTTCGAGCGCGGCAAGCACGGGTTCGTCGGCCTGGTCGACGCGCTCGTGGACTTCCCCAAGCCGCTGCTCGTCGCGGTCAACGGCCTTGCCTTGGGCATCGGGGCGACCATCCTCGGCTTCGCCGACCTGGCCTTCATGTCCACCTCTGCGCGGCTCAAGTGCCCGTTCACGTCATTGGGCGTCGCGCCGGAGGCGGCGTCGTCGTACCTCTTCCCGGCGCTGGTCGGGCGGCAGGACGCCGCGTGGGCGCTGCTCTCGGCCGAGTGGATCAGCGCGCAGGAGGCGCGGGAGATGGGACTGGTCTGGCGCCTGTGCGAGCCCGAGGACCTCCTGCCCGAGGCGCGGCGTCACGCTGGTCTGCTGGCGGCACGGCCGATCTCGTCGCTGGTGGCGGTGAAGCACACCATGACCGAGCCGCACCGGGCGGCGATCCGCGCGGCGCGCGAGCGGGAGAACGCCGCATTCGCCGAGCTGATGGGTGGCCCGGCCAACCTCGAGGCACTCACGGCGTTCGCGGAGGACCGTCAGCCCGACTTCACGGGGCTGCCGGCGGGATGGTGAGAGGTGCCCCGAGCACCTCCGCGATCGCCTCGCGGTAGCCCTGCGGCGGCGCGACCGACCGTTGTGCCCCCTGGTCGAAGAAGACCAGGACCACACGCGAGCGCGCCAGCACCCCGTGGCGGCCGGTGTCGCCGGACGCGTCGACGAGCTCCGACTCGATGGTCATCGACCGGGTTCCGATCCTGGAGACCACCGACCAGCAGTCGTAGGGCTCGGGGCGCAGCAGCATCGGCGCGACGTACTCGAGGTCGGTCTGGGCGACGACGACGTTGATCCGCGGGAAGTCTCGCAGCGCGTCCTTGAGCTTCAGGAAGACGCCGATCCGCGCCTCCTGGAAGTACTCGAAGTACTTCACGTTGTTGACGTGGCGGTAGATGTCGATGTCGGAGAACCGGACGTGCACCGGGTACCGCTCCGCCCGGTCACGCGGGACGTCGACGAGGACCGGCCTGGACCGGGGCCCGGCCTCCTCCGCGTAGGGCGCCAGAGCGTTCCGCTCCTGGTCGGTGAGCCGTCGAGGCTCGCCGGCGTGATGAACGAAGGGCGCGAGCACCGAGCGCGCCCGCAGGTAGACGGCGCGGGTGCCGTCGGGACGCTCGTGGAAGATCTCGTGGTCGAGGGTGAAGCTCACCGCTCGGACCTCCGTCACCCACGACTCGACCACGGCCGGCTCCAGCCCGAACATCATCGGCGCAAGGAACGTGACCTCGTGCCGGACGACGACGTAACCCTCGTTCTCCTGCCGCTCGACGCCGGCGGCGGCGAGCAGATCGTCGAAGAGCGCGCCGCGCGCCTCCTGGAGGTAGTCGACGTAGCGCACGTTGTTCACGTGGCCGAGCTGGTCCAGGTCGGCCCAGCGCAGAGGGCAGTGATAGCGATGCCGCACGGGTGCATCGTTCCACGGCGCCTTCGGCCGGTGGGTGCGGACCCGGCCCCTACGGACCGGATGTGGGATTCGCCACGACTGCAACGTGTTGCAGGGCGGCCGCACTAGTCTGGGCGGATTCCCGACTTCGCCCACTCACCGAGGAGTGTCCATGCCTGAGGCCGTCATCGTTTCTGCCGCCCGAACCCCGATCGGACGCGCCAACAAGGGCTCCCTGAAGGAGTTCCGGCCCGACGACCTCACCGCGTTCATCGCCAAGGCGGCGCTGGACAAGGTCTTGGCCCTGGACCCCAACGAGGTCGACGACTTCCTGCTCGGCTGCGGCCTCCCCGGCGGCGAGTCGGGCAACAACATGGCTCGCGTCGTGACCTCCCTCATGGGCTACGAGATTCCCGGCGCCACCATCACCCGTTACTGCTCCTCCTCGGTGCAGACCTCCCGGATGGCGTTCCACGCGATCAAGGCCGGCGAAGGCGATGTGTTCATCTCAGCCGGTGTCGAGACGGTGTCGCGGTTCCAGTTCGGAACGTCCGACCACATCCCGAACACCAAGAACCCCCTCTTCGAGGACGCCCAGCAGCGCACCCAGGAGTACGCCCAGGGCGGCCAGGACTGGCACGACCCGCGGGAGGACGGGCTGCTGCCCGACATCTACATCGCGATGGGTCAGACGGCGGAGAACGTCGCTCGGATGCGCGGCCTCAAGCGCGAGGACCTCGACCACTTCGGCGTGCGTTCGCAGAACCTCGCGGAGAAGGCGATCAACGACGGCTTCTGGGAGCGCGAGATCACGCCGGTGACGCTGGCCGACGGCACCGTCGTCTCGAGCGACGACGGCCCGCGTGCCGGCGTGACCTACGACGCGGTCAAGGACCTGAAGCCCGTCTTCCGGCCCGATGGTGTCGTCACCGCCGCGAACTGCTGCCCGCTCAACGACGGCGCCGCCGCGGTCGTGATCATGTCCGACACCAAGGCCGCGGAGCTCGGCCTGACCCCGCTCGCCCGGATCGTCTCCACGGGCGTCTCGGGCCTCTCCCCCGAGATCATGGGCCTCGGCCCGGTCGAGGCCAGCAGGAACGCGCTCAGGTACGCCGGCATGACCATCGACGACATCGACCTGGTCGAGATCAACGAAGCCTTCGCCGCGCAGGTCCTGCCGTCCGCCGAGGACCTCGGAGTCGACATGGACAAGCTGAACGTCAACGGCGGCGCGATCGCGATCGGCCACCCGTTCGGCATGACCGGCGCGCGGCTGCAGAACACGATGCTCAACTCACTGCAGTGGCACGACAAGTCGACCGGCCTGATCACGATGTGCGTCGGTGGAGGCCAGGGCATGGCGATGATCCTCGAGCGGATCGCCTGAGCCTTGTCGGTGGGCCGTAGCCTCCGTCGCATGAGCGCGGAGGTTCGGCCCGCAGTCGTTCTGGCGGACGTGCGCACCCTGGTCGGCCCGAAGCGGCCCGACGCCAGCGTCTGCTGGTGCCTCAGCTACCGCATCCCGTCGAAGGTCAACAAGGAGCTCGTCGGCCCGGCACGCGGCGAGTACGTCGCCCGGCTGCTGCAGCAGGGCCCGCTCGGCGTCCTCGCGTACGACGACGGCGAGCCGGTCGGATGGGCGGCCGTCGCGCCCCGTGCCGACACCTCCTTCGCTCGCAGCCGCAAGATCCCCCGGGTCGACGACCTTCCGGTCTGGTCGCTGTGGTGCATCCGGGTTCGCCCCGGCCACCGAGGCAAGGGCCTGTCGCACACCCTGATCCGCGGCGCCGTGGAGTTCGCGCGCGAGCGGGGCGCTCCGGCGGTCGAGGCCTACCCGCTCGACAACCAGGGAGCCAGGGTCGACCTGACGATGGCCTACGCCGGTCTTCGTCCGAACTTCGAGGCCGCCGGGTTCCGCTACGTCACCGACACGTCGTCGGTGCTCAGTGGCCACCCGCGCGTCCTGATGCGGTACGACCTGGCCTGAACGGCGAGGTCGGCGATAGCGCCACCCTGTGGATAAGGGTCACCTACACTGGCGCGGTGGATCATCGAGACTCCGAGCCCGCGTCGTCAGACGGCGAACCTCGTTGGCTCGACGACGGACAGCAGCGGACGTGGCGAGCGTTCATGCTCGGCACCACGCTGCTGCTCGACCGGATCGACGTGGACCTGCGACGCTCGCACGGCATCTCCGCCGTGGAGTACGAGATCCTGGTCCGCCTCTCCGAGGCCGGAGG
The DNA here is from genome assembly GCF_004803405.1 of Nocardioides sp. Classification (GTDB taxonomy): domain Bacteria; phylum Actinomycetota; class Actinomycetes; order Propionibacteriales; family Nocardioidaceae; genus Nocardioides; species Nocardioides vastitatis. Next base: position 35,912 of record NZ_SSXI01000100.1, read on the forward strand.
GCAGCTCCGGATGGCGCGTCTGGCGGCTGCGCTCGCCCATAGCCGCAGCCGGGTCACCCACACGGTGAAGCGGATGGAGGGTGCCGGCCTCGTGCTGCGCACCGAGTCACCCGAGGACGGCCGGGGTGTGATCGCCCAGCTCACCACGACGGGATCGAAGCTGCTCGCCACGGCGGCGCCGAGCCACGTCGAGACGGTGCGGCAGTACTTCGTCGACCTCGCCGACCAGGAGGACTTCGCCGCCCTGGGGCGAGTGATGGACGCAGTCGCCGACCGGCTGATCGCCGACCACCCGGAGCGCGAGCTCCGCCGGTAGCGCGGCGCGTTCCGGCCCGCGAGCTCAGTCGCGGGTGAGGCGGCGGTGGGTCACCCGGTGCGGGCGAGCCGCCTCGACACCGAGGCGCTCCACCTTGTTCTCCTCGTACGACGCGAAGTTGCCCTCGAACCAGAACCACTCGCCCTCGTTCTCCTCGGTGCCCTCCCAGGCGAGGATGTGGGTGGCGACCCGGTCGAGGAACCACCGGTCGTGCGAGGTGACCACGGCGCATCCGGGGAAGTCGAGCAGCGCGTCCTCGAGCGCCGAGAGGGTCTCGACGTCGAGGTCGTTGGTCGGCTCGTCGAGGAGCAGCATGTTGCCGCCCTGCTTCAGCGTGAGGGCGAGGTTGAGCCGGTTGCGCTCACCACCGGAGAGCACGCCGGCCTTCTTCTGCTGGTCGGGGCCCTTGAAGCCGAACGAGGCGACGTAGGCGCGGCTGTTCATCTCGAAGTTGGCGACCTTGATGAAGTCCAGTCCGTCCGAGACGACCTCCCAGACGTTCTTCTTGGGGTCGATGCCTCCGCGGCTCTGGTCGACGTAGGAGATCTTCACGGTCTGGCCGACCACGAGGTCGCCCGAGTCGGGCTTCTCGCTCCCGGTGATCATCCGGAAGAGGGTCGTCTTGCCGACGCCGTTGGGGCCGACGATGCCGACGATTCCAGCGCGCGGCAGCGTGAACGAGATGTCGTCCCACAGGGTCCGGTCGCCGAACCCCTTGTTGAGGTTCTGTGCCTCGAGGACCACGTCACCGAGCCGCGGGCCGGGTGGGATGTTGATGTCGGCGCTGTCGATCTTGCGGGCGCGGTCGGCCTCGGCCGCCAGCTCCTCGTAGCGGGCCAGGCGGGACTTCGACTTGGTCTGCCGCGCCTTCGCGTTGGAGCGAACCCATTCGAGCTCCTTCTCCAGCATCTTGGCTCGCTTGGCGTCCTTGGCGCCCTCGATCTTGAGGCGATCCTTCTTGGTCTCCAGGTAGGTGGAGTAGTTGCCCTCGTAGCCGTGGATCTGGCCGCGGTCGACCTCGGCGATCCACTGGGCGACGTTGTCCAGGAAGTACCGGTCGTGGGTGACCGCCAGGACCGCGCCGGGGTAGGACTTCAGATGGCCCTCGAGCCACTGGACCGACTCAGCGTCGAGGTGGTTGGTGGGCTCGTCCAGGAGCAGCAGGTCGGGCTGCTGCAGCAACAGCTTGCACAGCGCGACCCGGCGACGCTCGCCGCCGGACAGCGTGTCCACGAGAGCGTCCGACGGCGGGCAGCGCAGCGCGTCCATCGCCTGCTCGAGGCGGCTGTCGAGGTCCCAGGCGTTGGCGTTGTCGAGCTCGGTCTGCAGCTCGCCGGTCTCGGCCATCAGGGCGTCCTGGTCCGCGTCGGGATCACCCATCTCCATGTAGGCGTCCTCGAGGCGCTTCATCTTCGACTTGATGTCGGCGACCGCCTCCTCGACGTTCTCGAGGACCGTCTTGCCCTCGGTCAGCGGCGGCTCCTGCTGGAGCATGCCGACCGTCGCGTCGGGGTCGCGGACGATGTCGCCGTTGTTGGGATGGTCGAGCCCGGCCATCAGCTTGAGCAGCGACGACTTGCCCATGCCGTTGGGCCCGACGACACCGATCTTGGCGCCGTGCAGGAACGACAGCGTCACGTTGTCGAGGACAACCTTGTCGCCGTGGGCCTTCCGTACGTTGCGCAGGGACAGCACGTATTCCGCCATGGGGGCAAGGCTACGCAGCGGTCGGCCACCGACCGTGCCCGGGGTCGGGGCCCGGACACGGCCGGCCCGTGCGGCCAGGCGTGTGCTGGACGAGGGTCCTCAGGCGGCCTCCTCGGTGTCGTCCGGGGTGGGTGGGTTCTCCGTGGCCTGCCCGACATAGGGATCCTCCGGCGGGTAGACCGTGGGGCCGAAGTCCGGCGGCTCGGGCGTGGTGCGAGCGGGCGTCTCCGCCGATCGCACCACCCGACGGAACCGACTGGTGCCGCGCGTCAGGTCATGCCCGATGGTGGTCGCCTCGATCTCGAGCGCGACGACCTCGACGCCCTGCTTGTTGATGTAGGTGCGGTGGTTGAGCCTGCCGTGGATGAGGACCGGGTCGCCCTTGGCGAGTGAGTGCTCGGCGTTCTCGGCGAGCGCCCGCCACGCGCTCACGCCGTACCACTGCGTCTGACCGTCGACCCACTCACCGGTCGACTGCTTGAAGCGTCGGGGCGTCGCCCCCACACGGAAGTTGGCCACCGCTGCCCCACCGACCATGCGCAGCGAGGGCTCGTTGCCGATCCAGCCCTGGATGGTGACCATCGTCTCGTTGGTCATCACTGATTCCTCTCGTCGTCTGCCGGGCCACCTGCGTGACCGGTCACGAACGAGTCCACGCCCCGATCCCGACAGGGCGACAGGAACCGGCGGGAGGCCTGTGCACATCCACGTACGACGACAGGGCTGTGGACGCCATCCGGCCCTCTCGGGGGCGGATGAGGCGCTGGATGTCGCCCTAGGACCTGGCGGCGGTGATCCCGCGGCGGAACTCGCCGTAGGCAGTCAGCTCCGCGCTGATCGGCCTGGCGACCTCCTGCTCGAGGGCGCGCCGCACGACCCCGCGCAGCCGCTCGTCGGCCGCCTGCGCGCGCCTGCGTGCGACCGCGGGAACCGCGAGCCTGCCGACGAGCGCGAGCAGCAGCCCGAGCGCGAGTCCTCCGGCGGCCAGGATCGGCGGCAGCGCGAGACCGCTGACGGCCGGCAGGTCGTCGAGAGAGCCCTGGACCGCGGCGACGCCCCACCATGCCAACCCGCCGACGAGCGCCAGCAGCAGCAGCCACTGCAGAGTCCGGACCAGGGTGACCCAGAAGGGCAGCCGTTCTTCGAGGTCGACCTCGGCGAGCTCGGTGTCGAGGCGGTCGTCGATTCCGACGAGCCGCGCGGACGCGACCTTCTGGATGCTGGCCGCCCAGGTGGGAGCCATGCCGTCGGTCACATCGTCGGCAACACGGCGCACAGCGGTGTCCACCATGCCGCGGTCGAGCGGCGCGACCTGGGGCGCCTGGTTCGAGCTTTGTCCCTTCCGTCCGGTGAGCGGTGCGAACAGCGGCCAGGCCACGGCCCGACGTGCCCTGCCGCCCAGGGTCCGCTGGACGCCCTCGACGACGGCGGACACGCCCGCGGCGTCGGCGACGACGTCCTCGAGCTCGCGGATCCGCTGGACCGGCAGCTCACGCGGGGGCGCCGTGCCTCCCGCTGCCTCGAGCCGACCTGCGGCCGCGACGATGTCAGCCTCGACCCGCGCAGTGGTGCCCTGCTTGTGCTGGACCCGCCGCTTGATCTCGTCCCGCAGGTCTTCCAGGCCGATCCCCTCCCTGGCCGAGATCGCCAGCACGGGGACGTCGGGCAGACCGTCGGCGGCGAGCAGACGCCTCACGTCGTCGACCAACGACTGGCGCCGGTCCTCGGGGACCGTGTCGATGTGGTTGAGCGCGACGAGCATGACGTCCTGATGGGTCGCCAGGGGCTTGAAGTAGCGGTCGTGGACCGCGGCATCGGCGTACTTCTGCGGGTCGAGGATCCAGACCAGCAGGTCGGAGACCGCCACGAGGCGGTCGACCTCGAGGTGGTGCGCGACCTCGGTGGAGTCGTGGTCGGGGAGGTCGAGCAGGACGACGCCGTCGAGCTCCTTGTCGTGGCGCTGCGTGTCGAGCATGGAGTCACGCATGGTCTGGTGGCGCGGCGGGATGCCGATCCACTCCAGCAGCTCCTCGGCGCCCTCACTTCCCCAGACGACGCCGGTCGCCCACGACGTGGTGGGACGACGGGTGCCGACCGAGGACAGCTCGAGGCCGGTCAGTGCGTTGTAGGTCGAGGACTTGCCGGACCCGGTGGCGCCGGCGATGGCGACGACGGTGTGCCGAGCGGAGAGGCGAAGCCGGGCGGTCGCCTTGTCGGCGGCGGCAGCGACGTCGTCGAGCAGCCCGTCGTCGATCCGACCGCGGGCCGCGGTCGCGGCGTCGCGGAGTCCCTTGACCCGCTCGCCGATCGCCGTGCCCCGTGTCGCAAGGTCCCCTGGTACCTGCACCGCGTCCTCAGGACGTTCCGTCACAGGTGTCCACCCGTTCCCTTCTTCGCAGCGGCGAACCGCAGGTCGTCGACCCGGCGCGCGGCTTGGCGCAGTTGGTCGGGCGCGTCGGGCTTGAGCTGCCACTGCGCCGCGGGGGAAAGGTACCGAGCCCTCTCCTCGCCCAGCAACGTGGTCAGCCGGCGCGCGAGCGTCCCACGCGCCTGATCGACCAGCCGTCCCGCGGCGCCGGGGCCCAGGATCGTCTCGAGCAGCCCGTTGCCCATCCGAATCGAGTCGGCCGCCGGACCTGACGGCGTCGAGCCCGCGAGAGCGACCACCGCAAGGGTCACGGCGAGCCCACGGACGCCGACGGCGAGGAACCTCGCGCTGTGGCGCGCTTCCCCGGCCTCGTGCTTCACGAGATCCTGGAGCTCCTCGTGCCAGGCACGGATCTCCTGCTCGGTGCGGCGACGCAGCCCCCGACCCGCGCGCGAGAGGTCGCTCGGGGTCACGGCCAGCAGCGCGTCGCCGTACTCCTTCTCGCGCCACGCGGCCGCAGCGGCGGCAGCGACACGCTCCGAGTGGTCGGCGACGAGAGTCTCCAGAGCCATCTCTATGGCGACGCCCACCCGCTCGGCCTGCTGCGGCTTGCCCTTGATCGCGTTGACCAACCGCTCACGGACGAAGCCGACCTTCGCCTCGAGCGTGCGGACCAGCTCGCCGCTGCCGACGAACTCCTGCCAGCGGGCCAGCAGGTCGCCGCGCAGGAGGGTCCCGTCGGAGCTCGCCGCGAGCAGCGCGGCCTGCGCGTCGTCGTACACCCTGTCGGCGAGAGCGAGGAGGTCGGCGATCGCCTCGACCTGCAACGCTGCGGAGTCGGCGATCGGGAACGACTTGCGGGTGACGGTGCGGACGGCGCCGGCGACGGTCTGGTTGACGATCTCCCGGCGGGCGGCGACGTCCGCGGCCAGCGCCTGGAGCCAGCTCCGAATGTCCGCTGCGTACGACGCCGGCAGCATGCCGTCGTCGGTGACCGTGCCGTGGGCGACGGAGAACAGCGGGCTGTCCTTCAGCCCGCGGGCGGCCATCATCCGGGCCAGGTGCACCGAGACGGTCCCGACGTCCTCGGCCGGAGTCCGGCTCAGGACGAGCGCGACGGCGGTGCTGCGGTCGACGGCGAGCTTGAGGTGGTCCCACGGCACCTGGTCGGAGTAGCGGGCGGCCGAGGTGACGAACAGCCAGAGGTCTGCCGCCGCGAGCAGCTGGCTCGCGAGCTCACGGTTGCGGGTCTCGACGGAGTCGACGTCCGGTGCGTCGAGGATCGCCAGTCCCCTGGGCACGTTCGCGCTCGGCACGAGCTGGATCGCATGCTGGTCGTTGGTCGGCTCCGTCACCCGCTTGAGGTCGGGCAGCAACCGCTCCGGGCCGAACCACTGACCGTCGTCGGGATGGTGGACGAGGACCGGGGACATCGTGGTCGGGCGCAGCAGGCCGGGGTTGGTCACCTTCTCGCCGACCAGGGTGTTGACGAGGGTGGACTTGCCGGCGCCCGTCGACCCTCCGACCACGACGAGCAGCGGCGCGCCGAGGTCGGTGAGCCGCGGGATGATGTAGTCCTCCAGCTGCTCGATCACCTGCTCACGGGCGGCCCGGAGCGCGCCGACGCCCGGCAGGTCGAGCGGTAGCGGGGCGCTCTTGAGGGCGCTGTGCAGCCTGATCACCTCGGTCAGCATCTTGCCGCCGAGGCTGTCGCCCGCGTGCTCAACGCCGGTCGAGGCCTGGTGTCCGGGAGTCATCGCTGGGGTACCACCTGTCCGGGGAATGCGATGCGGGGCCGGGCCGCCTGGATACGGCCGAGGAAGTCCTGCCCGCGCAGCTGCCAGTCCGCGGGAGCGGTCCCGCGGAGCAGGCGGTGATGCAGGTAGCCGAGCTCGATCGCCGCCTGCTGGTACTCGCGCATCGCGCGCTCCGCCTCGGGGCCACCGACGTCGCGGGCGTACCGGCGGGCCTGGCGGCGGGCGCGCAGATCGACGACCCAGCCGATGTCGGTGGCCGGGATGAGCTCGCGTCGGGCCGCGTCGGTGAGCGCCGTGCGCAGCACGTGTGCCTCGGTCTCACGGGCCCAGTACGCGAGGCCGACCATGGCGATCAGTGCGGGCGCCATGATCACGACGTAGACGAGGACGAAGCTGCCGAAGCCGTGCACGGTCGAGCCGTTCCACAGCGCGTGCGCGAGGACGGCGGCGAGGTAGCCCAGCACCGGTGCCGTGAACCGCACCCCGCGGGAGCGGGCGGTGACCGCGAGGCCGATCCCGACGCCGAGGAACGCGGTGAAGAGAGGGTGTGCGAACGGGCTGAACACGCAGCGCAGCACGAAGGTGGTGGTGACCGCCTCGACGCCGCCCGGCCCGAGGCCGTCGGTGCCGTTGTAGGCCGCGGCGAGGTAGAGGATGTTCTCGGTGAAGGCGAACCCGATGCCGACCATGCCCGCGTAGACGAGGCCGTCGAGGATGCCGTCGAGCTCGGCGCGTCGCCAGAGGAGCAGCAGCAGGAGGAAGAGTCCCTTGCAGGCTTCCTCGGTGATCGGCGCGACGATCGCCAGTGAGGTGGTGTCGCCCCACCCCACGACCAGCCCGCCGAGACCCTGGACCACCACGGCGGCGACGGTCGCGACGAACGCACCCCAGAGCAGGCCGAGCAGCAGGTTGCGCTTCGGCTCGGGCTCGTAGCGGTCCAGCCACAGATAGGCCGCCAGCACCGGTCCGACCGGCAGGGCGGCCAGGCCGGTCGCGAGCAGCGTGATGCCCGGGGCGCCGCTGAGCGCCAGCACGAGGAGCGTCGCCAGAGCCCCGAGGATCACCGCCACGGTCACCACGACCGTGAAGGCGACGCTGTCGCGGGGCGCGGTTGACATGGGGGGAAGCCTATCGGGAGCGCGTCGTGTGGCCCGGATCGCCGCGTAGAGTGGGAAGGGTGACTGAAGACACCCCCCTGCAGACCCCGGAGACGGAGCTCAAGACCGAGCAGCACGATCCGGCCGTGCCGGAGGCGTACGCGGCGTTCATGCGGACCGGGTGGGACGACCACGAGGCCGACCTACCGCGGCATCCGGTGGCGGACCTCGCAGCGGGTCGCCGGTCCCGGCTCGCCGAGGCGTTCCCGGGCGAGCGGCTGGTGCTCCCTGCGGGCGGCTACAAGGTCCGCGCCTACGACACCGACTACCGGTTCCGCGCCGACACGGCGCACACGTACTTCTGCGGCAACCAGACATCCGACGCGGTGCTGGTGATCGAGCCCGACGGCTCGTCCGTGCTCTACGCCCGGCCGCGGTCGGGCCGCGACAGCGACGAGTTCTTCCGCGACCGGCAGTACGGCGCGCTGTGGGCGGGCAAGCGACCCTCCGCGGGTGAGCTGGAGGCGTCTCTCGGGCTGCCGGTGCGGCATCTCGACGCCCTTCCGGAGGCCCTGACCGGTGGAGTCAAGACGCGGATCCACCGTGGCGTGTCGGGCGGCGTGGACGCACTGGTGCCCTCGGACGAGGGTCGTGACCGCGAGCTCGCGCGGGTCGCCTCGGAGATGCGCCTGGTCAAGGATCCGTGGGAGCTGCGCGAGCTGCAGGCGGCGGTCGACGCGACCCTGCTCGGCTTCGAGGACTGCGCGCGGGAGTGGTCCCGGGTCGTCGAGCACGGTGAGCGCTGGCTGGAGGGCACCTTCTTCCGTCGTGCCCGGACGATGGGCAACGACCTGGGCTACGACTCGATCGTCGCCGGCGGGTCGCACGCCACGACGCTGCACTGGATCGAGAACTCCGGACCGATCGTTCCCGGCGAGCTGGTGCTGTGCGACATGGGCGTCGAGGGCCACAACCTCTACACCGCCGACGTGACCCGGACCCTGCCCGTCTCCGGCTCCTTCTCCCCACTCCAGCGTGAGCTCTACGAGCTGGTGCTGGCGGCGCAGGAGGCCGCGATGGTCGCGCTCCGGCCGGGCGCCAGGTTCCTCGCCGGCCACGACGCGGCGATGGGGGTGCTGGCGCACGGGCTCAGCGAGATGGGTCTGCTGCCGGTATCGGCCGAGCAGGCACTCTCCCCCGACTCCCGGGTCTACGCCCGCTGGACGCTGCACGGCACCAGCCACATGCTCGGCATGGACGTGCACGACTGCGGCCAGGCGGCGCCCGACTCGTACCGCGACGGCATCCTCGCCGAGGGCATGGTGCTCACCGTCGAGCCGGGCCTCTACTTCCAGGCCGACGACCTGCTCGTCCCCGAGGAGCTGCGCGGCATCGGCATCCGGGTCGAGGACGACGTCGTGGTGACCTCCGACGGCATCCGCAACATGTCCGACGGGCTGCCGCGGACACCAGACGCGATCGAGGAGTGGATGGGCCGGCTACGGGGCTGACTGCCCCTCACCCGCCGCCGACCGTCTCGATCGCCCGGTGGATCCGTGCCCGGTGATCCCGGCAGATCGGCAGGTCGCCTGCGTGGTTGTAGCCGTGCACGGCACCGGCGATCACGTGCAGCTCGGTCGGCACCCCGGCCTTGATGAGCCGGTGGCCGTAGGCGACGTCCTCGTCGACGAACAGGTCGAGCTCGCCCACCTCGAGGTAGGTCGGTGGCAGGCCGTGCAGGTCCTCCGCGCGTGCGGGCGAGGCGTACGGCGAGATCCCCGGCGCGCCGGGCTCCTCGCCGAGCAGCGAGCGCCAGCCGAAGCGGTTCGAGGCCGGTGTCCACAGGAGCTGCCCCGCGAACGGGCTGAGTTCGGCGTCGGGGCGGGCCGTGCGGTCGTCCAGCATCGGGTAGACCAGCAGCTGTTTGGCGATCGGGAGCTCGGCTCGGTCGCGGGCCAGCGTGCTGAGCGCCGCGGCCAGTCCCCCGCCCGCGCTCTCGCCGGCCACGATCACCCGGTCGCGGTCGATGCCCAGCTCCTCGGCGTGCTCGTGGACCCACGCGAGCCCGGCGTAGGCGTCCTCGACCGGCGCCGGGTGTGGATGCTCGGGGGCCAGCCGGTAGTCCACCGACACGCCCACGACGCCGAGCTCCGCGGCCAGGTCCGCCAGCAGCGGGACGTCCTGCTCGGCCTGGCCCGCCAGGTAGCCGCCACCGTGCATCCACACGACGGCGGTCCCGGGCACGCCGTCGTCTCGGACGGGCCGAGGGCGGACGACCACCAGCGGGACGTCGTACTCCTCGTGGCGGGAGGCCGCCCTCGTCCGAGTGACCTCGCAGCCGGGGTGCTCGAGCGGGATCGACGCGATCAGCCGGCCGAGCAGCGCCCTGGTCTCGGCGAGGGCCGGCTCGTCCATGTCGGACGGCGGCAGCGCCTCCACGAAGGCGAGCAGGTCGGGGTCGAGCAGGTGGTGCGGGCGCACTCTTCGCAGCGTACGACGTCTCGGTGCGGCCAACCCGGCGCGGATGGGATACTGGCTGCCGTCCTTGCCCCCGTAGCTCAGCTGGATAGAGCAGGAACCTTCTAAGTTCTTGGCCGCAGGTTCGAATCCTGCCGGGGGTGCTCTGCCCGACACGTTGCCGACCGTTATCGCGCCCACCCGATGGGGTACCGCGCTGCACATGGCCAACCTCGTGATCACCACCGCAGCTGACGCCGCCGGGCGTGTCCTCTCGAAGATCACCAGCGGCCTCGCCGCGGTCCGGCACAGCGACAAGCCGCTGCACCCCGAGGGCGAGCTGTTCGCCGGCCGCCTGGTGCGGCACGGGTCCGACGAGGCGCATGGCGTGCCCTGGTTCGACCAGCCCGGTGAGGACGAGGTGCTGGTCCGTGTCTCGCGCGCGATCGGCCTGCCCGGCCCGATCCCGGACGTGCACGGGCTCGCCCTCCGGATGCGCAAGGGACAGACCCGGTACGGCGACGTCCTGCTCGCCACGACGGGATGGGACCCGCTCACGCGGCACCTGTTGATGCCGTCCTGGAACCCCGACTGGCCGATGACCACCCTGCTCCCCTACAAGAGCCCGGTGGGACCCGTCGTGATCGGTGCCCGCCCGATCGACGAACGCGGGTACGAGCTGTGCTGGGCGCCGGTGGGCAGAGGCTGGCACGCCCTGGGTGAGCTCACCCTGGACGATCCGCTGCCGCAGCAGGACGAGGTCTCGTTCGACCCGGTCCTCAACACGCTGCCGGGGCTGGCGCAGTACACCTGGGTCGAGCGGCTGCGCGAGCGGTCCTACGCGACGGCCCGCGCCTCCCGTCGGGCGAGGTGAGCGGGGTGTCGGCGCGCCTCCCCGAGCCGAGGAGAGATCGGTCCTACAAAGGGACTGGCCCCGCGGGAGTATGAGCTCCGCGGGGCCTGATCATTCTCTCGGTCAGCGGAACGCCGAGTGCCCCGTGAGAGCCTGGCCGATCACCAGCTGGTGCACCTCGCTGGTGCCCTCGTAGGTGAGCACCGACTCGAGGTTGTTGGCGTGCCGCATCAGCGGATACTCCAGCGTGATGCCCGCTGCGCCGAGCAGGGTGCGGCACTCCCGCGCGATCGCGATCGCCTCGCGCACGTTGTTGAGCTTGCCGAGGCTGACCTGCTCGGGCGTCAGCCGGCCCTGGTCCTTGAGCCGGCCGAGGTGCAGCGCCAGCAGCATGCCCTTGCCGAGCTCGAGCGCCATGTCGGCCAGCTTCGCCTGGGTGAGCTGGAAGGCGGCGAGCGGCTTGTCGAAGATCTCCCGGTCGCCGGCGTAGGCGATCGTGGTCTCGAGGCAGTCGCGGGCCGCGCCGAGGGCGCCGAACACGATGCCGAACCTGGCCTCGCTCAGGCACGAGAGCGGGCCGGAGAGGCCACGCGCGCCGGGCAGCATGGCCGGGGCCGGGAGCCGGACCTCGTCGAGTGCCAGCTCCGCGGTGACCGAGGCGCGCAGCGACATCTTCCTCGTGATCTCGGAGGCGGAGAACCCCGGCGTGTCGGTCGGCACGACGAAGCCACGGACGCCCTCCTCGGTCTGCGCCCAGACCACCGCGACGTCGGCGACCGAGCCGTTGGTGATCCACATCTTGTTGCCGCTGAGCACCCAGTCGTCGCCGTGCCTCCGGGCGCGCGTCCGCATGCCCCCCGGGTTCGACCCGAAGTCCGGCTCGGTCAGGCCGAAGCAGCCGATCGCCTCCCCCGCCGCCATCCGCGGCAGCCACTCCTGCCGCTGCTCCTCCGAGCCGTGCTGCCAGATCGCGAACATGGCCAGCGAGCCCTGCACCGAGACCAGGGAGCGCAGACCCGAGTCGCCGGCCTCCAGCTCCATGCAGGCCAGGCCGTACGACGTCGCCGTCGTGCCGGCACAGCCGTAGCCCTCCAGGTGCATGCCCAGCAGTCCCAGGCCGCCGAGCTCGCGGGTCAGCTCACGAACCGGCACCTGCCCGGCCTCGTACCACTCCGCCAGGTGCGGCTTGAGTCGCGACTCGACGAACCTGCGGACCGTGTCGCGGATGGCCCGGTCCTCCTCCTCGATCAGCGAGTCGGTGTCGAAGAGGCCGAGCGGCGTGGACGGCATGGGATCTCCTGGTTCCTCTAGTCGGCGACCAGGTCGGACTGATCGACCGCGTGGTCGTCGATCTCCTGGAGGATCCGGCCCGTGACGTCGTCCGGCGCGAACGACGCTCGCACGGCGGCCCGGGCGAGCTCGGCCACCCCGGCCTCGTCGAGGGCGAGCAGGTCCGCCGCGATCTCGTACTCGCGGTTCAGCGTCGTCCCGAACATCGGCGGGTCGTCGGAGTTGATGGTCACGACCACTCCGGCGTCGACGAAGCGCGGCAGCGGGTGCTCCTCGAGCGAGGCGACCGCCCGGGTCGCCACGTTGGAGGAGGGACACACCTCGAGCGGGATCCGGTGCTCGGCGAGGTAGGCCAGCAGCTCCGGGTCCTGGGCGGCGGAGGTGCCGTGCCCGATCCGCTCCGCGCCCAGCTCCCGGATCGACGCCCAGATCGTCTCCGGTCCGGTGGTCTCGCCGGCGTGCGGCACCGATCGCAGCCCTGCGGCGCGAGCGGCGTCGAAGTGCGGCTTGAACTGCTCACGCGGAACGCCGATCTCCGGCCCACCGAGCCCGAACCCGATCAGTCCCTCGGGCCGGTGCCGGAGCGCGAACTCCACGGTGGCGTCGGCCGCCGGCAGGCCCGCCTCGCCGGGGATGTCGTAGATCCACCGCAGCACGATCCCGAAGTCACGCTCGGCCGAGACCCGCGCGTCCTCGATCGCCTCGGTGTACGCCTCGATCGGCATCCCCCGGTCGTGGTGCCCCGGCAGCACCGAGGTGTACGGCGTGCACGTCAGCTCCGCGTAGCGGACCGCCTGGCCGATCGCGAGCTCGCGACCGATCTCGTAGGTCAGGTACCGCACGTCCGCCGGCGTCCTGACCAGGTCGACGACCGCGAGGTAGACCTCGACGAAGTGGGCGAAGTCGCGGAACGCGAAGAAGTCCCTGAGCCGCTCCGGGTCGGACGGCACCGTCCCGGGGTGCCGCTCGGCCAGCTCCGAGACGATCCGTGGAGAAGCGGACCCGACGTGGTGGACGTGCAGCTCGGCCTTGGGCAGGGTCGCGATGAAGTCCCTCATCCTCACCTCACTCGACCTGCGCGATCAGGTTGGCCGCCAGATCGTCGACGTTGCGGCCGTCGTCGAACACCTGCCCGTCGAGCAGGACCGTCGGCGTGCCGGTGACGCCGGCCTTCTTGGCCTCCGCCGTGGCCTGCTCGACCCACGCCTCCTGGGCGAGGCTCTCGATGCCGTCACGCACGTCGGTCTCGGTGGCCCCCGCCTCGACGGCCAGCTCGACCAGGTCGTCGTCGGTCACCGAGTCGGGGTCCGACTCCGGGGGCTGGTGCTCGTAGAGCAGGTCGTGCAGCCTCTTGGCGACCTCTGGTCCGGACTTCTCGAGCACCACCGCGAACGCGTTGGTCGCCCGGATCGGGTAGTCGCCGAAGCTGGCGCTCAGCAGGTCGAACGGTCGGTACTCCACGCGCACCTTGCCGTCGGCGGCGAGGCTCGCCAGGTCCTCGCGGGTGGCCGCCTCGAGCTCGCCGCAGTACGGGCACAGGAAGTCCTCGTAGATCACCACGGTGTGCGGTGCGTCCTCGGGTCCGATCGCGACGCCGTAGTCGCTGGGCTGGCCCGCGGCAGCCTCGAGGTCCTTCTCGCTCTGGTTCTGCTGCCAGACGCTGAAGGCGATGATGCCGCCGACCAGCAGCAGCATCGCCACGGCGGCGCCACCGATCGTCAGCAGGCGGCGCCGGCGCTCCTGCCGCTCCTGGGCTGCCCGCATCTCAGCAGCCTTCTGCGCTCGCAGGGCCGCCTTCGAGCTCGACGACATCAGTTCTCTCCTTCTTCGGGACCCACAGCGGCGCCGACGCGGTCGCCGGGGCGGTGGTCGAACAGTACGGAATCCAGCGCGAACCGCGTTCGTCGTACGAGCACGACGAGCAGCGAGGCGGCCAGCAGGGCGGCATCGCGGGCGATCTCCCACGGGTAGTCCGACGAGGCGCCGGCCTCGGCGCCGCCGCCGCCGAAGCAGCCGCAGTCGATCTCGATGCCGCGCGCCCAGACAGAGGCGATCCCGACGATGAACGCCGAGAACAGCAGCACGGACACCGTCGCGGCGGCGCGGGTGAACACCCCGACGACCAGCGCGAGACCGACGACGACCTCGATCGCCGGCAGCGCCAGACCCACCACCTCGGCGGCGGACGACGGGAGCAGCTCGTAGGCCCGGACGGCGGCGATGCTCGCCTGGGGCTCGGTGATCTTCAGCCCGCCGGCGAGGATCCACACGCCGCCCGTCACCAGCCGGGCGAGCAGACCGACCCATGCCAGTGCCCCGTTCACGCCTCCGAGGCTAGTGGCCCCCGCTGAGCGACTCCTGAGAGCCGCCGCCGGTGACGGAGGTACGGCGTAGGGTGCACCTTCGTGAACGAACGACTGGTCTGGATCGACTGCGAGATGACGGGGCTCGACCTCGTGAACGACGCACTGATCGAGGTGGCCGCCCTGGTGACCGACTTCGACCTGAACGTGCTCGGCGAGGGCATCGACATCGTCATCAAGCCGCCTGCCGAGGCGCTCGCGCAGATGATCGAGTTCGTCCGCACCATGCACGAGACGTCGGGCCTGCTCGACCAGCTCGAGCAGGGGGTGACCCTGCAGGAGGCCGAGGAGCAGGTGATGGCCTATCTGGCCGAGCACTGCCCCAAGGACAGCCGGCCGCCGCTCGCGGGCAACTCGGTCGCCACCGACCGCGGTTTCGTGGCCCGCGACATGCCGCGGCTGGACGCGTTCCTGCACTACCGGATCGTCGACGTCTCCTCGATCAAGGAGCTGGCACGGCGCTGGTACCCCAAGGCGTACTTCAACTCCCCCACCAAGCGCGGCAACCACCGGGCCCTCGCCGACATCCAGGAGAGCATCGAGGAGCTGCGGTACTACCGCGACACCATCTTCGTGCCGCTTCCCGGCCCGGACTCGGACGCGGCGAAGGAGGCCGCCACCCGGCACGGCGGCTCGATCACCGGGCTCGGCCTGCCGCCGGAGGCGGCCGAGACGCCCATCGAGGGCACCGATTCCTAGTTAGGTCCGGGTAGCCACTACACTCGTCCCCGGCCGAAAGGCCGATGGTGGGTATAGCTCAGCTGGTAGAGCGCCGCGTTGTGGTCGCGGATGTCGCGGGTTCAAGTCCCGTTACTCACCCCAAGGGTTGCAGCCGGACTCCTCGGAGTCCGGCTGCACCTGTTTTTACGGGGTACCGCCACAGCATGACCATCAACCGCAGCCATCTCCGGCCGACCGCCGCCGGCGTCGCGCTGCTGGCGGCCGTCACGCTCGGCGCCTGCGGCAGCGACGGCGACTCGGTCCAGAACGACCCGGTCGACGACAGCTCCGAGACCACGCCGGGCGAGGACGAGAACCAGGACGCGCCCGACTACTGAGCCGCCGTACGCCGGTCAGGTTCGTGGCAGGTGGGCGGGCGCACGGTGGGCCCATGACCACTACTGCCGTGCACCATCCATCCTGCAGTCGGTACCAGCCACGACGAGCGCCGGGGCGGAGCCACGCACGTGGTAGCTCCGCCCCGGCGCATCTGACACCGCAGCCGCCGAGGCGCGACTAGTTGGCCTCGCCGCTCTCGTTGGCGTCCTGGTGACCCGGCAGGTGCGGGTTGGCGTCCACCCCCTGGTCCGGACCGTCCGCGGTCTCCGCGGCCCCCTCCGCCTCGCCGCTCTCGTCGGCGTCCTGGTGACCGGGCTCGTTCGGGTTGGCGTCGGGACCCTGGTCCGGACCGTCCGCCTTCTCCTCGGCCCCGTTCGACCCCGACTGGACCACCGACGAGCTGGCCGGTGCGTGGGTGTTGCTGTCGGCCTGGGCGGCCATCACCCCGCCGATTCCCAGGCTCCCGACCACCGCTGCGGCGGCGATCAGCGCCGCGTTGCGCCTGATGCTTCCCATGATCTGCTCCCTTCGTCGACCGCACGGTGCGGACTGACGGTGTCAGCCTGCGAGGAAGGGGCTGTGAGGACGCTGAGCGTCCCTGAGAGGCCCACAGCCGACGTCGCGTCACAGCGCCCTCTCAGCCGCGAGGGGGAGCATCGAAGAGGACTGTTCGAAGAATGGGGAGGGCGACCGTGCGGGTTCTGTTGGTAGAGGACGAGGTCCAGCTCGCCGAGACCGTTCGCCGCGGACTGGTCGCCGACGGCTTCGTCGTCGACGTGGCCCACGACGGTGTCACCGGCCTGCATGCCGCGGAGGACTCGGCGTACGACGTCCTGGTGCTCGACATCATGCTGCCCCGGCTCAACGGCTACGACGTGTGCCGCCGGCTCCGGGAGGCGAGCATCTGGACGCCGGTGCTGATGCTGACCGCCAAGGACGGCGAGTACGACCTGGTCGACGCCTTCGACCTGGGAGCCGACGACTACCTCACCAAGCCGTTCTCGTTCGTGGTCCTGGTGGCGAGGCTGCGCTCGCTCATCCGTCGAGGCGGCCCCGAGCGTCCTGCATCGTTGGTGGCCGGGGACCTGACCCTCGACCCGCGCTCGCGTGCCGTGCAGCGCGGAGGAGTCGACATCGCGCTGACCCCGCGTGAGTTCGGGCTGCTCCACTACCTCATGCGGCACCGCGGCGAGGTGGTCTCGAAGCTGGAGATCCTCGAGAGCGTCTGGGACCTCCACTACGACGGCGACGACAACGTGGTCGAGGTCTACGTCGGCTACCTGCGGCGCAAGATCGACCAGCCGTTCGGGCGCAGGGCCATCGAGACCGTCCGCGGGGCGGGGTACCGGCTGGTGGGCAACGGTGGCTGAGCGACGCCTCCGGTCCCGGGTCGGCGGGGTCCGACTGCGCACGTCGATGGCCGCGACGCTGGTCGTCGCCCTCGTGCTGGCCGCCGCCTCGATCGCCTTCGTCGTCCTCCAGCGTCACCAGCTGCAGGCGTCGCTCACCGACGTCGCGCGCCAGCAGGCGAGCGACGTGGCCGGACAGGTGTCCCAGGAGGGCTCGGCCGTGGACCTGATCGGCGGAGGGGGCGACCAGTCCCTGATCCAGGTCCTCGACGGTGGCGGCTCAGTGGTGGCGGCCAGCCCGACGGTCGAGGGCGAGCGCCCCGTGCTGGACCTGAGGCCGGCGCCCGGCGAGGTGACCGTCCGGCTCACCGACCACCTGCCCGTCGGCGAGGGCGAGACCTTCGCCGTGGTCGCTCGCGGAGTGACCGGCCCGGACGGCCCGATGGTGGTGCTGGCGGCGCAGAGCCTGGAGACCGTCCAGGAGTCCACCGCGGTGGTCGGTGAGCTGCTCCTGATCGGGCTCCCGCTGGTGCTGCTGGCCGTCGCGCTGACGTCGTACTGGCTGACGGGGCGGGCCCTCGCCCCGGTGGAGGCGATCCGGCGTCAGGTCGCGACGATCGACGGCACGTCCGCGCTGGCAGCCCGCGTCCCTGTGCCGGCCGGTGGGGACGAGATCGCCCGGCTCGCGCGCACCATGAACTCGATGCTCACTCGGGTGCAGGCGGGAGCCGAGGCGCAGCGGCGCTTCGTCGGCGACGCGTCCCACGAGCTCCGGAGCCCGCTCGCCACGATCCGCGCGGCTCACGAGATCCAGGCACTGCACCCGGAGGTGACCGACTGGCCGTCGGTCTCGAGTGAGGTGCTCTCGGAGCTGGACCGGGTCGACCGGCTCGTGGCGGACATGCTGCTGCTCGCCCGGTCCGACGAGCACGGCCTGGCCCTCCAGCTGCGGGAGGTGGACCTGGACGACCTGGTGCGGTCCGAAGCGGGTCGCCTGGAGCGGGCGGGCCTGCCCGAGGTCGTGGTCAGCGC
Organism: Nocardioides sp.; assembly: GCF_004803405.1. Classification (GTDB taxonomy): domain Bacteria; phylum Actinomycetota; class Actinomycetes; order Propionibacteriales; family Nocardioidaceae; genus Nocardioides; species Nocardioides vastitatis. Next base: position 53,560 of record NZ_SSXI01000100.1, read on the forward strand.
ACCTCCGGTCCGGGTGCTCGGGGATCACCACCATCTGGCGCGCGCCCTGCGCAACCTCACCGACAACGCAGCGCGGCACGCCCGGCGGCGGGTCGAGCTCAGGCTGGGTTCCGACGCTTCCACCGCGTGGATCGACGTCGTCGACGACGGAGCCGGCGTGCCGGTGTCGGACCGAGACCGCATCTTCGAACGCTTCGTGCGACTGGACCGGAGCCGCGCGCGGCACAGCGGCGGCACCGGGCTCGGGCTGCCGATCGCTCGGCAGATCGCCCGCGCCCACGGCGGCGACCTGGTCGTCGGCGACCACGAGGGGGGCACCGTCTTCACCCTCTCGATCGCCCGCGACCGGGCGGAGTCGCGACCGGCTGAGCAGCGAGGAGACGCGTGATGGACCCGGACTCGGTGCCGATCGAGGAGTTCGAGGCGATGGTCGTGGAGGCGCTCGACTCCCTCCCGGAGTTCGTCCTCCCGATGATGCGCGAGATCGCGGTCCTGGTCGAGGACGAGCAGCCGGCGGAGGAGCGGCAGCGGGGCCAGCTGCTGCTCGGCGTCTTCCGAGGCGTCCCGTGGACAGCACACGGCGGTCGGATCCCCGGCACGCTACCGTCCACGATCACGCTGTATCGGATCCCGATCCTGGCCGTGTGCCGCCGGCCCGAGGACGTGCCACCCAGAGTGCTCAAGGTGCTCGGCCACGAGGTCGGACATGCGGTCGGCCTCGGTGAGGCCACGTTGCGTGACCTGGGTTGGCACTAGGAGAGGTGAGAGCGCGAGGGTCGGAGTCTGCGAGGACGATGCTGCGATCCGGCGGCTCCTGTCCCATGCCCTCGACTACGCCGGCCACGAGGTCCTTCTCGCCCACGACGGCGGCGAGGCCCTGCGCCGGTTCGGCGCCGACCAGGCCATCGACGTCCTGGTCATGGACATCGGGCTCCCGGACTCGGACGGTCGAGACGTCACCCAGGCGCTGCGCTCGGCCGGCCAGTCCGCTCCCGTGGTCTTCCTGACCGCCCTCGGGGCCGTGCACGACCGCCTCTCCGGCTTCAGCGCGGGTGGCGACGACTACGTCCCGAAGCCGTTCGACGTCAAGGAGCTGATCGCGCGGATCGAGGCTCTCGGCAGGCGCGGCAGGCCAGCGCTTCCACGCCCGGCCGGCCTTCTGCTGGACCCCACCCGGCACTCGGTCCGCTCGGCGACGGCGGAGGCGCTGCTGACGCCGACGGAGTTCCGGATGCTCGCCGCCATCACCTCCCGACCTGGTGAGGTCGTACGACGACGAGCGGTCGTGGCGGCCGCCTGGCCCGACGGCTCGATCGTCAGCGAGAACACGGTCGACTCGTTCATCCGCCGCGTCCGGGTCAAGCTCGCCGCGATCGACTCGCCGGTCACGCTGGAGACGGTCCGCGGCGTCGGGTTCCGGCTGACGTGAGGCCACGACTGGGCTCCTTGGGACTCGGGTCCTTCCGCAGCCAGATCATCGTTCTCACCGCGTGCGTCACCGCGTTCGCCATGGCCCTGCTGACCCTGGTCCTGCAACTGCTCCTCGCCGACCTGACCCGGCGGAACGTGGATGCGCTCCTCGAGGATCGCGCCGACGCGGTGGCCAGCTCGGCCGTCGCCACCTCGACCGGGGACCGGCTGGTCGTGCCGGACGCCGACCTCGACGCCGGGGTCGTGGTCTACGACGACCAGGGGCGGCAGGTCACCGGCACCGCCACTCGCGGCCTCCAGCGGGAGTACGACGCGCTCGGCACGACCGACCGCCGCGAGTACCGCGACATCGACGACGAGATCCGGCTGATCGCCGAGCCGTTCGCGACCGACTCGGGCAGCCGTGGAGTCGTGGTCGTCTCCGAGCGGCTGGCCCCCTACGAGCAGGCCGAGCGCTACGCCCTGATCGTCAGCCTGGTGACCGGGCTCCTGGCGACGGGTGCCGCAGCCGCGATCGCGGCGTGGGTGACGACGCGCGCCCTGCGTCCGGTGGGGGTCCTCGCGACGACCGCTGCCGAGTGGAGCGAGCACGACCTGGCCCGACGCTTCGACCTCGGACCGCCGACCAACGAGATCACCTCGCTCGCCGCCACCCTGGACACTCTCCTCGACAAGGTCTCGATGGCGATCTCCTCCGAGCAGCGACTCACCTCCGAGCTCGCCCACGAGCTGCGGACGCCGCTCACCGCCGTCCAGGGCACGGCCGACCTGGTGCTGATGCGCGAGGAGCTCCCCGTCTCCGCGCGCGAGGACCTGGAGGAGATCTCGGTCGCCGCCCGCCGGATGGCGGCCACCATCGAAACGCTGCTGGAGCTCGCCCGTTCCGACGTCACGCTGCTGGCGGCGGCCTCGTGCTCGCTGGTCGAGGTCGTGGACGAGGTCGTCTGTTCGCTGTCAGCCGGTCGGGGGTCGTTCGCCGTCGACATCGACGACGACCGGGTCGGCGCCCCGCGCGACCTCGTCCTGCGAGCCGTCGCCCCGGTCGTGGAGAACGCGGCACGCTTCGCCCGAGCGACAGTGACGGTCACGTCGAGCACGGCGGACGGTCACGGGGTGCGGCTGCTCATCGCGGACGACGGACCCGGGATCCCCGAGGGCCTGGACGACATCTTCGAACCGGGCACCACGTCCGGCTCCGGAGCCGGGCTGGGCCTGGCCATCGCCCGCAGGGTGGCCCGCAGCGTGGGCGGCGAGCTGGAGCTCACCAGCCGCAACCCGACCGTCTTCACCGTGCGTCTGCCCAGCGCCTAGCCGGTCAGGTCGTTGGCAGGTGGCCACCAGGATCCTCGGGGCCATGAGTCAGAACACCTCACCAGACACCGTCACCCACCAGCAACCGTCGGCTTCCCCCCTCACCGGGTCGATGCTCAACAAGGTCCCGGAGGTGGTGCTCCTCTTCTGGGTCGTCAAGATCATGTCCACCACGGTCGGCGAGACGGCAGCGGACTTCCTCGCCGCGAACGTCGGCCTCAGCCTGACGACCACCTCGCTGCTGATGGCCGCGCTGATGGCCGTCGTGCTCGTGGCGCAGTTCCGTGCGCGGCGGTACGTCCCGGCCGTCTACTGGCTGGCCGTCGTGCTGGTCAGCGTGGTCGGCACGTTGATCACCGACAACCTGGTGGACAACTTCGGCGTCAGCCTCTGGACCACCACGATCGCCTTCTCGGCGGCGCTCGCGGCCACGTTCGTCGCCTGGTGGCGCTCCGAGCGCACGCTGTCGATCCACACCATCGTCACCCGGCGACGTGAGACCTTCTACTGGCTCGCGATCCTGTGCACCTTCGCTCTGGGAACCTCTGCCGGCGACCTCGTCGCCGAGAAGCTGGCGCTGGGCTACCTGCCCTCGGCCGGTCTCTTCGGCCTGCTGATCGCGATCATCGCCCTGGCGTACGCCCAGGGTGGGCTCAACCCCGTGCTGGCCTTCTGGGCGGCGTACGTGCTGACCCGACCGTTCGGCGCCTCCGCGGGCGACTTCCTGACCGCGGCCCCGGCCGACGGCGGGCTGGGCCTGGGCACGAACGGGACCAGCGCCCTCTTCCTGACGGTCATCATCGGGGCGGTCGCATGGTTCACGGTGGAGCAGCGACGGGCCGACCGTCGGGTCGAGGACGTCGTGCCTGAGCCGGTCGGCTGACATCGTCCGCCCACCGGGGCGTGCCCTCCCAGGACGTCCTGGGAGGGCACGCCCGTCTCGGCCGAGGAGCCTCTCGAACGACGGAGCCGTCCGCTGCCGGCCCGACCGGCCACGCCGGCCGGTCGTCGAGGACCGATGACTCTGATCGGCGATCCCGGTCATCGTCATCATGAACAGATGCCCGAGTCCCGAGGAGGGGCCGTGACAGACGACCGTACGCACGACTACACCCCCGGCCTCCACGGCCACATCACCCACACCGAGCTCGCCAGCAGCGAGCCGGAAGCCACCCGGGAATGGTGCGCCGAGGTGTTCCGGTGGACCTTCCAGCCGGTGTTCGCGAGCCCCGCGGGTGACTACCACCTGTTCGCATACTCCGCCCAAGGCGGCGGCGGGATCCGGAGGACCGCCGAGGGCGAGTCCCCGGGCGCCACACCGACGGTGCACGTCGATGACACCGACGCGCCCTACGCGGCGGCTCTGGCCGCCGGTGCGACGTCACTGGCGGAGCCGCATGACGTGATGCCTGGTGTGCGGATCGCGGTCGTCCAGGCGCCGGGCGGCGTTGTCGTCGGGCTGTCGGGACCCACGCGCTGAGCACGGATACTCCAGCACAACCGGCTCGGGACTGGCACACTCAGCGCGTCTACGAGCAGGTGCAGTGCCGCTCGGGCTGCCTGTCGGGTTGCGAGGAGCGGGTTGATGGATGGCGCGACATTACGGGGGTATGTCGGGGCGGCGCTGCTGATCATCGCCGGACTCCTGACCGGCATGTTCCTCTGGGTGGACGCGATGGGCTATCGGTACTGGCCCGCTGACGCGCAGTTCTCGGGCGGCGGAGAGCCGCATGTGGTGACCGTCGGCGCTGACGAGACCTTCATCCTGTGGAAGATGCACTTCCACGAGACTCCGAAGTGCTCAGTCGTCGCGCTGCCCTCTGGGGAGAGCATCCCGCTCGACGACGTGACCTCAGAGGGCTGGGTACGGGGCGCAGGCGCCGTCCCCTACCTGGGCTTCGCGGAGGGACGGAGCGCGAGCGCCAGGGTGAGCGTCTCCTGCAACGCCCAACCCGCCTCACCCCACGACAACGGTCGGCCCGACTCGAGCTACGCCATCGACGAGCCGGACGGTCCGGCGTGGCTCGATGGCTTCGGTCCGTGGTGGCCCGGTCCGGTCGCTCTGGTCGTAGCGGGACTCGGTCTGGTCGCGATGTCGGCCCTGCTCCGAGGTCGACCGGCCAGGAACCGCCGCGGGACCCGACCACGAGGGCCCGGTAGAGGCGACCGTGAGGACCCGGGAAGTCGCCGAACGACCGCGCCGTCAGGGTCGTCGCGCCACCCGGTCCGTCCTCGAGCTCGAACGCCAGGCGATAGCGCGAGAACCGGTGCCGGCCCTCCAGCACGATCTCCTCGCGAGGCCGCTCGACGGAGATCCCGAAGCCCGATGCCGGCTCAGGCGCCCAAAGGAGCCGCGCCGGCCGTGCCAGCGCCCGGTGCTGGGGGACGCCGAGTCCGGCGACGTAGCGCCGCAGCACCTCCCAGACGCGCTCCCGGCTCGCCGGGATCGTGAGGGTGTGCTCGTCGATGTACGCGGGAAGCCCGCTCATCGCGACTCCTCGGTGAGCAGCTCCCAGTCGGTGACGATCGGCAGCAGCCGGCCCTCGACCCACGGCTCGAGCTGGTCGACGTAGTGCGCGCCGGGCAGCCCCGAGGCGCCGGTCGGCACCACCCATCCCCCGGCCTGCCGGTCGGCCAGGTCCCAGACGTAGCGGGCGACGGATCCGCGGGTGGCGGCGTCGCTGATCGCCGGGTAGGACCCCATCGTGCGCACGGTGTCCTGGTCGCCGGAGACGGGCAGTGACGGGATGCCGGCATCGAAGTCGACAAGCGCGTGCACCGGCTGCGCCACGTGCGTGTCCCCCCACGTGGCCGGGATCTCGCCCGCCTCCACGTCCGCGAGCGCGGCCTTCGCGTGGGCGAACAGGTCGATGCCGTACGGCGGCCGCCCGGCCAGCGCCTCACTCGCCAGCGTCGCAAGGGCCAGCCCGAGGCGGTACTCGAGCCCGAGCACGGCGGTGAAGAGCGGGCCGTGGTCGTGCTCGGGAGAGGGATCCACGAGGCCGGCGAAGACGGGCTCGTCCACCAGCCGTCGTACCAGGGCGGAGCGCCAGGCCGCGAACCGCGCGGCCGCTGCCGAGTCGGCAGCCATGAAGCCGTCGAACTCGTCGAACGCCCCGGGCACGAGCTCCGTGAGGACCGACGCACTCTTGAGCAGCGTGTCGTTGTGGATCTCGGAGAAGTCGGCGGTCGTGAGACCGGAGCGGCCTGCGAGCAGCTCCCTGATGCGTTCGGCGCGGTAGGGCGGCGCGAAGGACGATCCGATCCGCTCGCTCTCCGGTCCGCGGCGCTCGTTGGCCGTGACCAGCTCCTCGTCGGGTCCGGCGTCCACCCGGTGGGGGTCAGCCAGCCACCCCTGCCAGCCACCGGACGCGTCGCGGACAGGCACCTTCCCGGCGATCCGGTAGCGGACGGCACCGGAGCGGTCCGCGATGAGCAGGTTGTTGACCGGCTCGACCCACGCGTCGAAGGCGCGGTCCACGTCGTGGACCGATCGCGCCCGCAGCAGCGGCAGCAGGGCGTCGAAGCCGAGGTCACCCAGCACCCAGGACGTGGTGCGGACCGCCAGCGTGTCCGAGAGGCGCAGCAGGTCGTCGGACAGCGCGTCCCCCGGCCTCACGTCGACGACGTCCTGGTAGTCGGCGGCTGCGTTGGTGATCGCCCACGCCACCTCGCCGGCATGCGCGAAGTGCTGCACGCCGGGCACGCCGACGAACGAGAACCCGACGACGTCGAAGGAGTCGTCCGGGTCCTCGCACGCCAGCCGAACCTGCTGGTAGACACCGGGTTGCTCGAGGTTCCGGTGCGGGTCGCCGCCGATCAGGGGCATCCCGGACGCCGTACGTGCGCCGCCGACGGCCCATGCGTTGCTGCCCGAGGTGAGCGGCCCCTCGTGCCGCAGGTGACGCGCGTCGTCGCCGAGGACCGAGCGTGCGAGGCGCTCCCACAGCCGGGTGCCGATGGTGCCGAACAGCACGTGCTGGGCGAGGAACGTCGCCAGCGGGGTCCACGGCTGCCATGCTCCGGCGGGGATGCCGAGGGTGCGGAGCTCCGGGACCTGCTCAGCGTCGACCGAGTCCAGGCCGGCGTTCACGCCGTCGGCATACGCGGTCAGGAAGGCGCGGGTCTCGGGCGAGCAGGAGGCAAGGGCCCGCTGGGCGGTCCGGGCGACTCGCATCCGCCGGGCGAGGTCGTCCCAGGCCTCGCCCGCGTCCGCCACCACCGAGGCGGTCTCGCCGAGGCCACGCAGTCGCAGCCACTCCATCTGCCAGGTGCGGTCGCGTGCGGTCACCTCGCCCTGGGCGCGCGCCAGGTCGAGGACCGAGGAGGCCCGCACGTGGGGGACGCCGTAGGCGTCCTTGTAGATGCGGGCCATGGGCCGAGACTAGGCCTGCGCCACCGGCAGTCCGAACCGGCCCTTCTGGTAGTCCTCGTAGGCGGCCATCACCTCGGCCTTGGTGTTCATCACGAACGGGCCCGCCCAGGCGAGCGACTCACGGATCGGCTGGCCGCCGAGGATGACGACCTCGAGTCTCGGGGAGCGTGACTCCTGGGCCTCGTCGGCCTCGACGGTGAGGAAGTCACCGGCGCCGAACACGGCAGTCTGGCCCATCCCGACCGGCTGGGCGTCCACCCCGACCGAGCCGCGGCCGGAGAGGACGTACGCGAGGGCGTTGTACTCCACGGCCCACGGCAGCTCCAGCCGAGCGCCGGGCTCGAGCGTCGCGTGCACGAGGGTCATCGGGGTGAAGGTGGAGCCGGGGCCCTGGTATCCGCCGACCGAGCCGGCGATCACCCGCACCAGCGCACCGGCGTCCGGCGTCGAGAGCAGCCGGACCTCACCGGAGCCGATGTCCTGGTAGCGCGGCGCGTTGGTCTTGGCGTCCCGCGGGAGGTTCACCCAGAGCTGGATCCCGTGGAACAGCCCACCCCGCTGGACGAGCCACTCCGGCGGAGCCTCGATGTGGAGGATGCCGGAACCGGCGGTCATCCACTGGGTGTCGCCGTTGGTGATCGTGCCGCCACCGCCGTGGTTGTCCTGGTGGTCTATGACCCCGTCGATCACGTAGGTGACCGTCTCGAAGCCGCGGTGCGGGTGCCACGAGGTGCCCTTCGGCTCTCCGGGCGCATACTCCACCTCGCCCATCTGGTCCATCATGATGAACGGGTCGAGCTGCTTCAGGTCGATGCCGGCGAACGCCCGCCGGACGGGGAATCCCTCGCCCTCGTACCCCTGTGGCGCGGTGGTCACCTGCCAGACCGGACGCGGCTGGTCGCCCAGTCCCGGTCGCCTGATCCTCGGCAGAACGGTGAGGTCCTCGACGGTGATCGCAGGCATCGCGCCCACCTCCCTAGCTTCACGAGAAGTACTGGTTGCCGAGTCAACCATCTTGGGTGTCCCGGCATTCCCCCTAGGCTCCTTGCATGACCCGATACGACGCCGTCGTCGTGGGCGCCGGCCACAACGGACTCACGGCAGCGACCTACCTCGCCCGGGCGGGCCTTGAGGTGCTGGTCCTCGAGCGGCTGGACCACGTGGGCGGCGCAGCGGTCTCGACGCAGGCCTTCCCGGACTTCCCCACCCGCCTGTCGCGCTACTCGTACCTGGTCTCCCTGCTGCCCGATCAGATCGTCACCGACCTCGGTCTGGACGTCCGCTTCAGCAGCCGCGCCACGGCCTCCTACTCCCCTGTCGTCCGCGACGGCCGGGCCACCGGCCTGCTGGTCGAACGCGCCGAGAGCGAGAGGACGAGGGCGTCGTTCCGCGAGCTGACCGGCTCCGACGAGGAGTACGACGCCTGGCGCGCCTTCTACGCCGAGGTCGCCGGCCTTGCCCACCGAGTGGCGCCCACCCTCACCCAGCCGCTGGCCACCGAGGGGCAGGTCCGCGAGGACGTCGCCGCCGAGACCTGGCGCGACATCGTCGAGCAGCCGCTGGGCGTGGCGATCGAGCGGCGGTTCCGGGACGACCTTGTGCGCGGCGTGGTCGCCACGGACGCTCTGATCGGGACGTTCGCGTCCCTCCACGACCCGAGCCTCGTGCAGAACCGCTGCTTCCTCTACCACCTGGTCGGCAACGGCACCGGTGAGTGGCGAGTCCCGGTCGGCGGGATGGGCGCGGTGACCGACGCCCTCGCGCGCGCAGCGACGTCGGCCGGGGCTGAGATCGTCACCGGCGCCGGCGTGAGTGCGATCCGCCCGGGCGCCGACGGAGCCGAGATCGTCTGGCACGACGGCGCGCGGGAGCAGAGCGTCACCGCGCGGCATGTGCTCGCCAACGTCGCGCCGTGGGTCCTCCGGATCCTGCTCGGCGAGGGCGAGGACCCGGCCACGAAGCCGCAGGGTGCGCAGCTGAAGATCAACCTGTTGCTCTCGCGCCTGCCCCGCCTGCGGTCCGGGGTCGACCCGGCGGCCGCGTTCTCCGGCACCCTGCACCTCGCGGAGTCCTACCCCGAGCTCGAGGCCGCGTGGGCCGCCGCGTCGCGTGGCGAGGTGCCCGACCCGCTGCCGGGCGAGGTCTACTGCCACTCCCTGACCGACTCCTCGATCCTCGGCGAGGTACCGGAGGGAACGCACACGCTGACCTACTTCGGTCTCCACACGCCGGCCTCGCTGTTCGCCCACGATCCTGCCGGGATGAAGGACACGGCGGTGAAGCACGCGCTCGCGTCCCTCGACGCGGTGCTGGACGAGCCGCTGGACTCCGTGGTGATGCGGGACGCCTCCGGCAACCCCTGCATCGAGGCGAAGATCCCGCAGGACGTCGAGGCCGAGCTCGCGATGCCGGGCGGCCACATCTTCCACGGCGACCTCGAGTGGCCTTGGGCGGCCAGCCGGGCCCGGCTCGAGACGCCGGCCGAGCGCTGGGGCGTGCAGACCGACCACGGCGCCGTACTCCTTTGCGGCTCGGGCGCCCGCCGCGGAGGCGCGGTCAGCGGGATCGGCGGTCACAACGCCGCCCAGGCGGTCCTGGAGTCGTGATCGGCCGGCCGTCGCGAGCTCCCGATTTCACCGCCGCCGTCCTACGCTGGTAACGTTTCTCCTCGCGTTCAACCGCAGGCGCCATTAGCTCAATTGGCAGAGCAGCTGACTCTTAATCAGCGGGTTCGGGGTTCGAGTCCCTGATGGCGTACATAAGGCCGTGTGACCTCCGCAAGCAGGTCACACGGCCTCTGTTTTCCCAAACCGCGCTGGGCGGCACCGCTGCTCGTGACCGCCAGACTGCGTGCGCGGGTCGCGGCCTCTCAGGGCATCGAGTCCCGGACGGCCGGCAGCCCGATGCCCTACCTTGAGATGACCGGGAGGGCACGATGGGTGCGGTTGCTGAGGGAGCGGTGTCGAGGCCGTGGCGGGCGTCGGCCGAGGATGCGGTGCGCAGGCTGGCCGCGGTGACCGTCGCCGGAGCGGTGCTCGGTGTGCTCGTCGGCGGGATCGGTGGCCGGCTGGCGATGAGCCTGCTCGCGGCGCTGAACCCGGACACAGCCGGAGTGACCAGTGACGACGGGTTCACCATCGGCCAGTTCACGCTCGGCGGGACGGCGCAGCTGCTGGGCGCCACCTGGCAGCTCGGGCTGGTCGGGGCGTTCTTCTACGCGATCCTGCGTGGCTTGGCGGTGGGGCCGAAGTGGTTCCGCGTGGTTTCGATGTCCGTCGGTGCGGGCGTGGTGGCCGGGTCACTGATCGTGCACACCGATGGGGTCGACTTCACGCTACTGGGGCCGGTGTGGCTCACTGTCGGACTGTTCGTCGCCATCCCGGTGGTCTATGCCGCAGCGCTGACGCTGCTTGCCGAACACTGGCTCGACTCTGACGGCTGGTCGGCCCGCGCCAGGCTCAGGACGGTCATGGCGACGCTGTTGTTGTGGCTTCCGGTGTTGCCGTTGCTGCCCGTGCTCGCCGGGATCTGGCTGGGGGCGGAGTGGTATCGGCGTCAGCCGCACCTGCCGGGACTCTCTGGTCCGTTGCTGTCCTGGGGGGCTCGCGGAATGCTCGCGGTCCTGTTCCTGGTCGCGGTCGCGGATCTCGTCAGCGACGTCCGCTTCCTCTCCTGACCCCGGCACAGCACCTCAGTCTGCTCGAGGGTGACGTCGAACCCGGTCCGTGGCCGGGTGAGTCGAGGCCCGCCAGTATGCGAAGGACCCTGAGCGGTTACTGCCCCCCGGAGGAGGAGATCGACATGGACGAGTTCTTCAACAGCCTCGGGGACTTCTGGGATGACAACAGCGAGTGGGTCTGGATCGCCCTCGCGGTGCTGCTCGCCCTCATCGTGCTCGGCGCTCTCGCGGTCTACGCGAGCAGGAAGAAGCGCGTCATGGACCACGAGCACGCGACCGAGCTCCGTCGCGAGGCCGCCGATCACGGCGCGAAGGTCGACGTGGAGGACGCGGAGGCTCGACGCATCGAGGCCGAGGCGCTCCAGGCGCAGGCCGAGGCCGACCGTCTCCAGGCGATCGCGGACCACAAGCGCGCGGGCGTCGAGGAGGAGCGCGGGCAGAACGCCGAGCGGCTCGACGAGGCCGACAAGCTGGACCGCGGCCGCCGCGACGACGGCGACCCGAGAGCCTGAGCGCGGACCCGTGATCGAGGACCACGATGACGTCGCCACGGCCCTGACCCAGGCCGCGAAGGCCATCCACAGCCCGCGGTCCCTGGACGAGACGCTCGATGCCATCGTCCACGCCGCCCAGCAGACCGTTCCGGGCTTCGAGCACGTCGGCATCTCGATCGTGCACAGCGGCGGGAAGATCGAGACCAGGGCGGGCACCGGCCAGCTGGTGTGGGAGCTGGACGACCTGCAGTACCGGCTGCATGAAGGTCCGTGCTTCGACTCGATCCGCAGTGGACCGGTCATGCTGATGGCGGACTCGCGCACCGAAGAGCGGTGGGGAAGGTACCTCCCGGCGGCGCTGGCGAAGGGCCTGCGCTCCCAGATGGGACTGCGGCTCTACACCGACGACGGCACCCTGGGCGGCCTCAACTTCTACTCGACGGCGTCTCCCGGCATCGATCCGGACGCGCTCCAGCTGGCCGAGCTGTTCGCGGCGCACGCCGCCATCGCGCTCGGCCGCGCCCGCTACGAGCACCAGCTCAACGAGTCGGTCGCGTCGCGGCAGGTGATCGGCACCGCGGTCGGCATCATCATGGAGCGCTACCAGATCTCCGACGAGCGCGCCTTCCAGTTCCTGGTGCGGGCCTCGACCACGAGCAACATCAAGCTGCGCGCCATCGCGCAGGAGATCGTGGACACCGCCAACGAGAAGCACGCTGCGCTGCCGACCCAGTCGAACTCCTGGTCCCGCTCCGAGGCCGACTCCTAGTCCGGCACCTCGATCGGCAGCACCCGCTCGAGCGGGATCCACGTCGTCGCCACGCGTCCGTCGAGCTCATAGGTGACCAGGGCCGCCTTCTCGTCGCGACCCCACTTCAACAACAGACCCTGGACGGTGGTGCCGTCCGGGAGCTCGACCAGTACCTGACCTCTGGGCTGCATGCGGACCTCCGTGCGCGTGGGGTCGACCGACCCACGTGGCACAGCCCGCGTCCTGAGCTGTCGGCCCGACTGTAGTAGGTGCCGGCCCCCATGCAGAGGCCGGGCGTGGAGCGTGTCCACGCCCGGCCCCTCCTAGAGGTAGCGGTCCTAGAACCAGGCGGCCTGGTCCACCCGGTCGTGGTAGCGGTGGCCCACCTTGCCGCCGGCGATGGCGGCGAGCAGCGTGCCGATCAGCAGCGCCAGCACGGTGATGATCCCGCCGATGGTCGCGGTGTCGGACGGGATCGGGAACCGCGGCAGGTCGACGCGGTCGAGGATGTTGTACTCGCTTCCGAACAGCCAGCCGGCGCCCACCGCGAGCAGCGTGATGACGAGCCCGAGCGCCCACACCGCGACGCCCTGCCGGCCGCCGTCGAAGCGAGACATCCGCCCGGCGACGTAACCGCCGGCGTAGTAGGCGATGACCATCACCACCACCAGCGCGATGGCTGCGCCGAGTCCCACGGCACTGGCCTCGCGCTCGGCATCGGTCTGAGTGAAGTTCGTGGACGCGCCGACCGCGGATGCGATGGCGCCGACGATGCTCATCAGGAGCACCGTCATGGCGATCGCGACCAGCCAGCCGAAGAACGCCGCGCCGCCGTTGACGCCACCGAAGCGGTCGTGCGCGAGCTCCCCTTCGGGCGCCGTCCGGGCGTCGGCCAGGTGCTGGCCGGGCGAGCCGTCCGTCGTCGCCCTGTCCCTGTCAGGACTGTCGGTCGTGTCGTGGTCGTCGTCCTGGTGCTTGTGACGGCGCCACGACTTCGGCCCGTGGTGCGTGTCATGTGCCACGGTTCCTCGCCTCCTTCGGTCCGGGTTTCCGGCGCCTGACCCTTTGCCGTCCGGTACCCCCTGTTACTCGCGACACACGGTCTGAGCGGAGAACGCGGGCTCGACCCGGCGTCGCGTCGACGAGCGACCGTCACGACGAGTGGTGCACGAGCAGCTCCTCGGCCAGCACCACGCCGGCCGTGTCGAGCTCGGGCGGGTCGAGCACCAACGCGTCGCCGCCGGCGGCGAGGAGCAGCATCCCGACGCGGCGATCGAGCGGTGGCAGGAGGTCGAGATCGACCACGACCGACTGCTCGTCGTCCTCGACGAACCGCACCTTCTCGGCGTAGAAGTCCGCAGCCCACCGGGCGTCCTGCGGCAGCAGCACCCGGACCCGGGTGGTGGTGCGCTGTTCGGCGAGGAGCCGGTCGACGTCGACCGGCGTCACGAAGGTCCGGTCCAGCACCATCACCTCGCGGATGTTGGAGAGCAGGAACGTCCGCAACCGGCCCTCGTCGTCGACCGGGCCGGCGTCGACCTCCCAGCCGCGGCGGGTCTGCACCAGTCGGTAGGGCTCGATCTCCCGCTCGGAGACTCCGGGGGCCCAGGCCCGGGAGTAGACGATGCGCGCTGCGCGTCGTTCGCGACGGGCCTGCTGCAGCGGCTGGAGCGGCTGGTTCCACGACCGCACGTCGGGTGCGCCGGCAGGTTCGCCGAACATGGTCTCGGTGAGCACGTCGATCGCCTCGCCGAGGTCCTCGTTGTCGGGCTCGATGTCGTGGAGGGCCAGGGCGGCCGCGTAGACGAGGGCGAGCTCCCCCGCGTCGACGTACTCCACACCCAGCTCGTCGGCAGGGCTCTCACTGACGATCCGGACCACCTGCGCCTCGGTGGGGTCGGCCTCGCTGCCGTCAGGTCCGAGGAACTCCAAGACGTCCGGTCGGGTCAGGCCCAGCAGCCAGTCCGACCCGACGTCCGCGGTGTAGAACGCCATCAGGTCCGTGCGGAGCTCGTCGACACCCACGTCGAACTCGGCCGCGAGCGCCCTGAGGGGCAGGCCGTCGGGGTGCGCGGCGAGCCGCTCGAACACCCGGGGCAGCCGGGCGATCCGGGCGACGTACTTCGGGGTGCCGGTCATGCGGCGCCTCCCGGCGTGTGCGCGGGCACGCCCGCGGCCGCGGCCAGCT
>NZ_SSXI01000219.1 GCF_004803405.1 Nocardioides sp.
ACCGGACCGGCTCGTCCGCGGCGCGATCGCCCGGATCGGCGACCGCCATCGCCTGGTGGTCGTCCCCGCCCTCTTCGGTCGTCGGCGGCGCCGTCCGCGCGGCCCGCGGTCGCGGAGGCGGGAGGAGGGTCAGCTCGGGTCCGTGCGTCGACCGCTGGACCGGCGTGCCGAGTCCGCCACCGTCGCCGTCGATCAGCCCCTGTGGGGCTGCGTCGGAGACCGCGTGCGTCATCTGTCCGGTGAACACCGGCGAGTCCCACGCGCCGGGTGCGAACCCGCGACTCAGCGGCTGGATCGGCTCGGCGAGCTGGCGTTGGATCGGCGGCAGGAACGCCCACCCCATCGGCGACGGCGCAGGCGGGGAGGCCGTCGTTCTCGACGTGCCGGCGGCTGACTGCTCCGGACGCACCTCGGAGTGGGCCGCGTCGGATCGGCGCCAGGGCCAGGACCAGCCCATCGCTCAGCGCTCCTCGTTGAGCCGGGTGTTGATCGCCGCGATCTCCTGCACGTAGCGCAGCCGCTGGGCGTGCTCCATGTCCAAGATCGCGTCCGGCGACCAGTGGAAGTGGTAGGCGACGTACGAGACCTCCGCGTAGATGCGGTCGGCCCCGTACGTCACGATTCCCCCAGGCGCCCGCCGGAGAGGTCGATCGCGAACCGGTGGGAGCACTCCGGGCAGGTGACCGCGGCCCGGGTGTGACCCTCCGCGTTGATCCGCCGGTAGAAGTCCTGGAGGAAGGCGACGTCGCTGGCGAACATGTTCTCGACGACGTGGGCGTCCACGGCCGGCAGCGAGCCGAGCCGGGTGATCACCCGGCCCAGCAGCACCACCGTCGTGAACGCAGCGTTCTCCTGGACCCGTTCGTCGTAGAGCGGCAGCAGCTCGTCGCGCGCCGTGGCCAGCCGCATCGTCCCGTGCCGGTGCGCGACGCCGTTGCCGTCGACGTACCCGCGCGGGAGCTCGAAGTCGAACTCCGTGCGCAGCGGCGCCTCCTGTGCGGGGCGCGCGGCCGTCGGCGCCTCCGCGGAGGGCTCGGCGAGCGCGGGCCCCCGCTGCATCAGACCACCGTCACTTCGTCGAAGCAGACCGTGAACTTCTCGGTCGCCTGCTCCGCCGCACCGGCCTTGAGCTCGTTGACCTCGACGGTGCGGACCCAGCAGTTGGTGAAGTTGTAGGTCTTGATCGGCGCACCGGCATAGTCCAGGAGCACCACGGACGCGGTCTTCCGCGACCCGGCGACGTCTCCCTCGCTGACCGTCTTGAGCCAGTCGGTCACCGTCTTGGAGTCGGTGAGACCGCGGGTGACGGTGAACTCACCGGGCTTCGCGCGCCCGATCAGCTGGCGTACGACGTACTTGCCGTCGCTGGTCTGCTGCTTGAGCTCGATCTTGTCGACCTCCTGCTTCAGGCCGCTCACCTGGTTGACCTTGGGGACCTGGATCCCGTCGATCGTGACCTTGAAGGCGTGGGCTGGTGCGGAGTCGAGGCTGTCTGCAAGGGCCATTTCGGGTTCCTACCTACTCTGCTACGAGGCTGGTGCCGCCGGAGAACTGGGACAACTGGAAGATCACGAACTCTGCGGGCTTCACCGGTGCGACGCCGATCTGGCAGACCACCTGGCCGGCGTCGATGCCCTCGGCGGGGTTGGTCTCGGAGTCGCACTTCACGAAGAACGCCTCGTCGGGCGTGGTGCCGAACAGTGCGCCCTTGCGCCACTCGTTGATGAGGAAGGAGCTGATCGTGCGGCGGATCCGCGCCCACAGGTCGGGATCGTTCGGCTCGAAGACGACCCACTGGGTGCCCATCAGGATGGACTCCTCGAGGTAGTTGAAGAGCCGGCGGACGTTCAGGTAGCGCCACTCCGCCTCACTGGACAGCGTCCGCGCGCCCCATACCCGGACGCCGCGGCCCGGGAAGGACCGGACGCAGTTGATCCCGACCGGGTTGAGCAGGTCGTGCTCGGCCTTGGTGATCGAGGTCTGCAGCCGCAGAGCACCGCGCACCACCTCGTTGGCGGGCGCCTTGTGCACGCCTCGGGTGTCGTCGCTCCGGGCCCAGATCCCGGCCATGTGGCCCGAGGGCGGCACGAACCTGTTCGCGCCCGCCGCCGGGTCGAAGACCTCCACCCAGGGCCAGTACATCGTCGCGAACTTCGAGTCGTAGCCGGCCTGCTTGACCCGCCAGTCGAGCACCTGCTGCGCGTTGAGGCCCGGCGGGGTGTCGAGGATCGCGACCCGGTCACCCATCAGCTCGCAGTGGGCGATCATGCCCAGCTGCACGGCCTTGAAGGTGTCCAGGTCGATCGCCTCCTGCTCCAGCGCGGCGGCGAGGTCCGGTGCGGCGACCATGGTGACCTCGTCGATGGCCTCGAGACCGCCGAAGCCCGTGCGCTGGGCGACGTCGCCGACGTAGTCGCCGGCGCCGAGGTTCTCCGTGCTGGGCGGTTCCGGCGTCACCTCGGGCGCCACCAGCTCCACGCTGCCCTGGCTGATCGGCGTCAGCGAGGAGCCCTCCGTGGTCTCCTCGAGGTTGATCAGCTTGGAGGCCTGGTTGACCTTGGTCGCGATGTTGTTGTCCTGCGCCTTGGTGGTGACGTGGTCGTGGGTCTCGACGGGCTTCCCGTCCACCTTCACGACGAGCTTGAACTCGCCCTCCGGCGGGTTCTGGCCCCCGGCCGGCTCGACCGACAGCTCGATCTTCTTCTCCGCCTGGGCGCCCTTGGCGATGGACTTGACCTGGTAGCCGCCGAGCGAGGCGACCTTGGGCGCGGCGATCGCCTTCGGCGTGGAGCCGCCGCCCTTGCGCCCGCTGTTGGGCGCGATCCGTACGACGAAGCAGTTGCCGCCGCCGTTGAGGAACCAGCCGTAGACGGAGTGAGCGAGGTAGGAGTTCTCTACGAAGTCTCCGAAGGAATCGGTGAACTGCGACCAGTTGGACACCAGGATCGGCTCGTTGACCGGTCCTTTGGCAGCCAGGCCCACGAACGCGGCGACGGACGTCCCCACGCCCTCGATCGGCCGCGTGCCGGCCGGCATCTCCTCGACGTACACCCCGGGCGAGAGGTAGTTCGGCATGCTGCCCTCCTGAGCTGTTGGATGCGCTCAGCCTTGCCGTCCCCGCGGGGTACGGGCAGGTCCCTCAGGTCGCCTTGTCAGGAAGGGTCTCGTGCCCGATCGTGCAGTCGGGTCCCGGATGCACTCACGGCTGCTGACGGAGACGGGAGCTGACGATCGTCGCGATGTCCTGGGCCTGCAGCGCTGCGGCCGTGCGGATCCGGTCAGCACTCGGAAGGACCTCGGTGTGGCCGCGGCCCGCGTGCTTTGAGGGCTGGTGGTCATCCGTCACCTTGCGCGCCGTGTAGTCGATGCGTGCGGCTGCGATCGCCGGCAGCCGCTCCACCAGGACCGCCATCAGACGAGCGGACTTGGCCGCGAAGCTCTGCCGCACCTCGGCGAGGCGCCCGGAGCCGCGGACCCGGCGCGCAGTGATGTTGCTGCCTTCGATCGCCGGAGCTCCCGTGGCCGCGATCGACTTGAGCTGACGGATGAGGTTCGAGTCCCCGCTCTCGGTGCCTCTCGTCTTCGAGGTGGCCGCACCCTTGTAGACCATCACCGTGTGTTGACGGGTGTCCTCGGGTCCGCCGCGCTCGATGATCTCCGTCTCCCCCAGCTGCTCGAGGAGCGTCGACACCACCCGCACCGGGATGACGTGCTCGGACTCGAGATGACGGTCGGGGTGATCGCCGGTGTTCCGCGAAGGCTGGCTTCTGTGCGGTGCCACGTTGCCGATGCCGGTCGGGCGATCAGCACCGGTGCGTGTCTCCGTCGAGCCGATGCGGATCAGCAGGTCGGTCACCAGGGGAACCAGGCGGTCAAGCTGGGCGTTGGCAGTCGCCGAGGCGTTCTGTCGACTGTTGTTGATGGTCGCCTGCGCACGGTCGATCTGCGCCATCACCGCGCTCACGAACTGCTCCACGTCAGGAACGGTGCGCCCCTCCGCCCGCCATCGGCCCTGGAGTGCGGTGTACCTCGCTCTGATGACGTCCTTGATGGGTCCCTCCGTCGAGGCCATCCGGATCTGCCGCGTGTCGGGGTCGACACTGATGGTGTGCGACTCGCCGGGGGCACGCACCGGCTTGCGGATGATCCCGAGCCTCTCTCCGACCTCCCGCGCACCTTCGCGGACCCTTCCGGCGCCCCGGCCCAGCGCCCCCGCCGCGCGCCGCGCCAGCCCGGCGATCCAGTTGATGACCCGGTCGAGCGCCTGGTCGATCACGCCGTGCACCCGCTGCATGACGTTGCGCACGGGCGTCGCGATGTCACCGATGCCGATCAGCCTGGACAGGAAGCCGAGGACGGCGGGGACCGCCCGTGACAGCGCCTGCTCGACCCAGGTGATCGCGCTGCTGAGGTTGCCGGACGCGATCGCCGCGATCGAGTCGAACACGGCCGAGGCGAGGGAGGCGAGCTGCTGCGCGCGCTCGATGAAGAACTGGACCGTGTTGTAGATCGCGATCACGGCCTGGATCACGGCACCGGCCGGGTTGAACATGGAGATCAGCCGGGTGATCGCGGCGCCGACGACCGACTGGGTGACCCACTCCCGGATCCCGCCGAGCACCGTGTCGAGGAGGCCCTCGGTGAACTGGCTGATGCGGTCGGTGATGGCGGCCAGCCCCCGCTGGGCGAGGTCGGAGATGATGCCGGCTCCGCGCTCGAGTGCGCCGACGACCCGGTCCCCGACCAGCCTCACCAGCCGGCCGCGGACCCGGTCCCAGGTGAGGCCGAGGAGGTCCATCGCCATCCCGAGGATGCCCCGGAGGTCGAACCGCTCGGGAATCCGGATCACGCCACCGAGTGCGCCCGTCAGCCAACCGATCAGCCCGTTGCGCAGGTGCGCTCCGACGTTCGCGAGGAACTGTCCCAGTCCGCCCCGCACGGCTGCCACGAGGTTGCCGGCGAATCCGATCGGGTTCGCGATGATCTGGTCGAAGACGCCTCCGGCCCGCCTGATGATCCCCATCACTGCCTGGCCCGCGCCGCCGGCGAGGGACAGCGCCCCCTCGAACACGAACTCCATCAGCTTGCGGGCAGCCCCGACCGCGAAGTCCCGCAGCCGCCGTACCGGGTCGGCGAAGATGTCGACCAGCTTGGCCCAGGCGCCGGCGGGGTCGACGAGGTCGGTGACGTCGAGCGCGTCCCAGGCCCGTCGGAACAGCGCCTTCACCGCGTCGAACGTGAGGCCGAGCTTGGGCACCTCCTCGTCCAGCCACTGACCGGCCTTCTCGGTCGCGCCGGACTCCTGGAGGTTCTGCCGGATGCGGTCGGACCCCGGGATCAGCCCCAGGAACCCGTCGATGAGGGCGGCGCCGGTGCGCTGTACCGGCGCGTCGGTGATCACGTCCTTGCCCAGGACGACACAGAGGAGCCCGTAGCCGGGCAGGGAGCGGGCACGGTCCCTGATCCACCCGAGCGCCCGGTCCCGGACCCCGCCGCCGACCTCTGCCAGCCCACCAACGACGTCGTCGAGGAAGTCGCCCTGGACCACCGGCTCGCCGGCGGCCGTCGATGGCGCCGACGGCGCCGACATCAGCGGCGGACGCTCGGCCGACGACGGAGAGGTGACGGGTGCCCTGCGGACGGGGGCCTGGCGACTCCTCACCGCCGCCGCGACCGCCCGGTTGCCGGCCGCGCGCTGGAGGGCCAGCATCTCGGCTGGGCGTCCCCGTGGTTGGACGGTGCCCAGGCTGTGCCGAGCGCCGCCGTCCGGCTCAGGAGCGCGGGCCGATTCCCGCGCGACGCTCATGGGATGCGCTCCGGTCAGGCAGCGACTCAGGCCTTCACGTCCTCTTCCTGCTCCTGCTCCTCCTCACGCTGGACCGGCCCGAGAGCCGCATCGGGAGCGGTCTGCACGGACCCCTCGTCCTCCGCGTGCCGCTGCACCGGAGCAGGCTGGGACATCACGGTCTCGGCGTTGGCGGCGGCCTCACGCTCGAACCGGTCCGACGGGTCGCTGACCGAGATCCCGCCGCCGATCGGCGTGCCGTCGACAGGGCCGCTCCGCTGCTGGACGACGTGGGTGAGCTCGTGGGCGAGCATCCTCTGGCCCGCCGCCGAGCCCGGGTCGTAGGCGCCGCGCTGGAAGACGATGTTCGAGCCGACGGTGTAGGCGTGCGCACTGACCGACCGCGCGGACGCGTCCGCGGCATCCCCGGTGTGCACGCGGACGTCGCTGAAGTCGTGGCCCATGCGGGCCTCGAGGTCTCCGCGCACGTCGGCATCGATGGGCTGCCCGCTGCCCGAGACCACGTCCTGGACGGCGGGCGCATCCTCCATCATCCCGGCCGCGGCCGAGTTTCCGGCCGCTCGTTGCAGGCCGAGCAGGCCGCTGTGCCCCAGGACGTCCGGGCGGCCGGCAAGCGCGGCCTTCATCTGCACCGGGTCGGGCGCGTCGGTCTTGGCGCGCGCTCCGGCGACGCCCTCCAGGTCCAGGTTCTCTCGGTCGTGCAGGTGCATGGCTGCCTCCAGGTCGGACTTGGGACCACGCTGCTCCCGCGCATCGCCAGGGCCAAGGTCCGGACCACGATCAAGCGGGGCAAGGGTGCCTGCCCGTTCGGGCAACGGTCACGCACTGTCGCGGAGGAACTGCCAGTACGGTCCGAACTCGGACTCCAGGCAGAGCCGGCCGAGCTTGCGGTACTCCCGGTGCACCGCGGTCACCAGGTGCTTCATCCCGATCACGCCGGCATCGGCGGCCGCCAGGTAGGCCGCCGTCACCGCGGAGGACCGGATCGAGCCTCCGGCGAGCTCGAAGGACTTCGCGAGGAAGGCCAGGTCGACGTCGGGCTCCCGGCGGATGGTCCGTCCCAGGCAGCTGTCCCACAGCGAGAGCCGGCCGCTCTCATCGGGGAGGGGGAAGTCGACCAGCACGTCGAGGCGCCGCGTGAACGCGTCGTCGATGTTGGCGCGCAGGTTCGTCGCCAGGATGATCAGGCCGTCGAAGGACTCCATCCGCTGCAGGAGGTAGGCGCTCTCGACGTTGGCGTACCGGTCGTGGGCGTCGCGCACCTCGGACCGCTTGCCGAAGACGGCGTCCGCCTCGTCGAAGAGGAGTACGGCGTTGACGTCGGCCGCGGCTGCGAAGATCCGCTCGAGGTTCTTCTCGGTCTCGCCGATGTACTTGTCCACGACCGTGGCGAGGTCCACCACGTACAGCTCCAGGCCGAGGTCGTGGGCGATCACCTCGGTGGCCATCGTCTTGCCGGTGCCGGAGTCGCCCGCGAAGAGCGCCGCGACCCCGATGCCGCGCCCTCCCCCGGGCCGCATCCGCCACTCGCCGAGCACCTTCTCCCGGTGCCGAGCCCGAAGCGCGACCTCCTCCAGGGCGGTCATCACGGTCGGGGGCAGGACCAGATCTGCCCAGGAGACCGCGGGCTCCACTCGTCGGGCCAGCCGGTCGAGGGCCGAGCCGTTCTCCGCGCGGGCGCCCAGCACGATGTGCCGGGGTCCCACCGCGGCGCCTGCCACGGACGCCTGGAGGCGCGCGGACCGCGCCGCTCGTACGACGTCCTCCGGGCGGAGCCGGAACTGGTCGGTGGCGGCGAGCACGTCGGTGCCCGCACCCGCCCCGCCCAGGGCGAAGCGCCACACCTCACGGCGCTCGGCCGTCGTGCTCTCGGGCACGGTCAGCTGGAGCACCGAGTGCGTGGACCAGGCGGGATCCCAGACGCGGGCGCCCACCACCAGTACCGGCCGCGGCTCGGCCAGCAGGTGAGCGACCAGGGCCGGGCGGTCCTCCAACGCCGTCACCGGACCGGCCACCAGACCGGCCCCGGACAGTCGGGCCTCCCGTGCGGCGACCCGCGCGAGCCGCTCGGGGTCGGGCTGGCGCAGCAGGCGGGTGAGGTCGAGGTGGATGCTTCGGTGACCGGTCAGGCGAAGCGCCTCGGCGGCGAGCACCCGGCCGGACCCGGTCGCCGGCTCCCTGAGGTAGATCAGCGGGACACCGTCCTCGATGGCGCGGGTCAGCGGCGTCGGGTCACCCCACGGCACGTCGGGCACGTCCACCACGACCGGCGCCAGGGCCACGTCGATCGCGTCGTCGCCGAGCAGGTAGGCCACCACCCGGTCCGGCACCCGCACGCCCCGGCCGCCGAACGGCCGGTCCTGCTCGTCGAGCTCGACCAGTCCGCCGGTGGCGAGCGGGCCGTGAAGGAGGTGGGCGTACCCCTCCGGCGTCCCGAGCGGGACGCCGGCCAGCTCCAGTGCGACTGCGACCGAGGGCCGACGACGGCTGACGTCGTCGTTCAGGTAGCCGAACAGGCCCTCGAAGCGCGGGTCGACGTCCGCAGCGATGCCGATCAGGAGCAGGTCGACGTCGACCGGGTCGAGTCCGAAGTTCGCGGCGAGGTCGCGCAGCCGCAACCGCGCCCCGGCGTCCTCGGCGTCGTCGGCCGAGGACTCGACCGCGGTCCCCTGCGCGCGGTCCGACCAGTCGCCGACCTGCCGCGGACCGGCCAGCAGCCGGTCGACGGCCGCGTCGTCGAGGTAGAGCCCGCGGAACGGGTCGTCGGGATTGGGATCGGTCGAGCGGCGCAGCTGCACGAGAACCCGGATCCGCTCCTCGATCGCGGCCAGGCGCCCCAGCACGTGGACGAGGCTCTGCGGTGCCATCAGCTGCTCCGGCCGCGGGGACGTGCCTTCCCGAGGTTCACGAGGTTGCTGCTGCTCCGACGCCCGGCGGCAGCCGCCGCCGACGAAGTCTCGCCGGCATCGTCACCGAGGCCGAGTCGTGCGGCGGCCTCCTGCGAGGGTGGTGGCGGCACGTGGGCCTGACGTCGGCCGGTGCCGCCGTTGACCAGGTCGGTGGTGTCGATGACGAGCCCCTCGTCGACCGGCGGACCGGCCTCGTAGACCTTGCCGGTGAACACCGGGGCGACCACGACCAGGTCCAGCGACGGCTTGAGCTCGCCGCCGAGCGCCGACCAGACGTCCGCGAACGCACGGTCCTCGGGCGGCGGCAGCCCGATCGTGACCTTCACGGGCTCGTGTGGCTCGGCCAGGGGTCCGACGACGAGGTGGTCCGGCAGGGCGTCGTACTTGATGAAGGCGCGGAGCAGGCCGTCGAGCAGGCGGTGCTCGTCCTCGGGCCGTTGGGTCCAGGCCGTGACGAGATAGCTGAGCTTGAAGAACCGTGGCGCCGGGATCCGTGCGACGACCCGCCCCGTGTCGTCGAGTCGCTCGAGGAAGCCGGTCGCGCGATGCTTGGTGTCCTCCCGGATGTCGTAGAGGTAGAGGTTGACCGTCGGCGCGTTGCGCCGGGCGGCCCAGTCCTTCGTGGGCGCGTCGAACACGACGTCGATGTCCGCGTCGACGGCGTCGCCGCGGACGATCTCGCGCAGTGCGTCGTCGACCTGTGAGAGCACGGCTAGCCCCTTCCGACCAGGTGCGGCGGTGACATCGTCCGGAGGACCACGAGAGCGTCGCCCGTCACCGGCGCGAACTCGGTGGTCTGGCTGGTGGCGGTGATGGTGCGCTCTCCCAGCTGCTCGCGCCGAACGATGAGGATGGAGTTGCGGATGGTGCCGTCGGGAGCGACGGTCAGCGGCCCGGGACGAAGGACGACACCCGGCCGCCAGCTGAGGACCACCTGCGTGCCCGGAGGCATGTCCTCCCCGTAGGCGAGGACCACCTGGCCCGGCCGCGCGACGGCCGGCACCAGCCGGATCGACGGCTGGAGGACCGGCAGCTCCACGGAGGACCGGTTGTTCGCCGTGGCCGGATCGACGGTCGTCGAGCTGACGACGGCATCGATCGTGTGGTCGCCCTCGGCCGGTGTCGCGACCGCGACCTCGAACACCACCAGCTCCCCCGGGGCGAGGGACCCGAGCAGGCAGGGATCACCGGCCGGGAGGCAGGCAGGGGTCGGCTGCTGGGGTGGCACGAGCGGATCCGGCCCCGGCACCGGCACGGTCGCGACCAGCCCCGCCGGCCACGTCGCAGTGACGGTGACGCCCAGTGCGGTCTGCGGGCCGTGGTTCCGGACCCGTACCTGCGCCACGCGCTGGCCGCCGACGTAGCCGGTGTGCTCGTCGAGGAGGAGCCGGACGGCGACGTCCGACCGCGGGGTCAGCGGCACCGACACGACGTCGTACGGCGCCTCGGCGCTGTTGTTCGTCAGATTCGGGTCCACCGTCGAGGCGCTCACGGTCCCGGCGGCGACGCCACCGGCGACCTCGGCGGGATGGCTGAAGGTGACGACATAGGTCAGGGTCTCCAAAGGCGCCAGCACCGGGATCGTGCAGCCGGTCCCGTCCGCAGCGCAGGTGGCCGGCGGGCCGCTGGTGGCCTCGGCGGAGGCCACCACCGCTCCCGGCGCGAGCGCGGTGACCAGTGCGACCTCTCTCGCAGGCACCGGGCCGTCGTTGGCGGCGGTGAACGTGGCTGCGATCGGATCGCCGACGGCGACCGGCGTGGCGCTGAGGGTGACGGTCACGGCGACGTCGGCGTGGGGCTGGTGGGTGGGCTCGGTCTCGGGCCCCCGGCCGTCGGTGACGACGGCTAGGCCCGTGCCGTCGAGAGCGATCCGGTAGATGCCGCGCTGGTCGGGCTGGCCGATGGGCTGGCCGCTGAAGGCGATCTCACTGCTGTCCGGCGCCCAGGCGGGATCGTCGGCGCGCGAGAGGACGTAGCCGGCGTCGGTCGGCTCGCCGGACGCGCGGAACCCGGTGAGCTGCTCGCGCTCGACCTGGAAGGCCGTGTCGGTGTTCGCGGTGATCGTGCCGAGGACCAGCTCGCCGCGCACCGAGTACACGATCGCCGACCCGTCCGGCGCCCACGCGGGGTTGCGGCCGGTCACGTTCTGGCAGCTCTCCGCGAAGGGGCAGAACTGCACCCGCACCCCGATGCTGTTCTCCTGGACCGGCACCACCCACAGGCCGTCGTCGTTGGTCGGCGTCGTCTCGAGCCGGCCCGGGAGCCGGTCGGCGGCGGCCGACCACCCCGGCGGTGGACGGAAGATGACACTGCCGTCGCAGCATGGTGTGAGCGTCCGTCGCAGGATCAGTCGCTGTCCGTCGGGCGACCAGTCGGGGTCGGAGTCCGCCCAGCTGTGGTTGTCCAGGGCGTCGACCGGGGTGTCGATGCCGGGCGTCGGTGTGATGCGTTGGACCGACTCCGCCACCAGGTCGACCACCATCACCTGCGGGCTGGCCGACGACCCGGTCGACGGGATGGACTCCCGGACGAACGCGATCCTGCTGCCGTCCGGCGACCAGACCGGGTCGCGGTCGCGATCGGTCGGCTGGTGCCCGGTCCCGGCGAGGGGAGCCGCGTTGCCGCCGTTGGCATCGGCGACCCAGATCTCCCGCTCGACCGGCTGCAGGGAGTCGCTCACCCCGACCTGCCGGCTGAAGGCGATCCGCCGGCCGTCGGGCGAGTAGTCCGGCCCGGCCTCGTCGACTCGGACGGCCTCGCCATCGACATCCTCGGTCTGGTCGATGGGCACGGCCCGGTCGGTGCCGTCCAGCAGCACCTCAGCGACGTCGGCGTCGAGCACCCGGCTGTCGCTGGGGTCGATCCGGGTGTGCACGACGCGTGCGGTGTAGGCGATCGTGCCGCTTATGTCGCTCGCGCCGAACCCGTCGAGCCAGGCCGGGTGGGTCTCTGCCACGCCTGGGGTCGTGAGCACCGGGCTGTCGCGGAAGAAGACCGGATCTCCCGGGCCTGGGGGGTCGTCGAACCGCACCGTGGCGATGTCGCCGTACGGGTCCTCCTGGCGCCGGGTGTAGGCGATGTAGGGGTTGACCCCACTAGAGCTCACCAGCCACGCCGGCTCGCTCGACGCCGGTATCGGCATCCCGACCCAGGGGTTCGAGGGGTCGTCGGGGTCGTCGATGTCCATCAGGCGCAGCGAGCCGTCGGGCCGGTCCTCTGTGGTGGTGAAGACGATGTCGTCCGACAGCGGATGCACGGCGGGTTGGGTCTCGGCGAGACCGACCGTGTCGGTCAGCTGCTCCGGCAGCCAGGCCGCGGGATCGGGATCCATGATCCACGTGCTCGGGACGCCGCTCTTGACGAGGTCGGGAAGCTGCCCGGGCTCGGCGCGGCTCCACACCAGCGTGTGAGTGTCCGGTCCGCCGTCGCCGAAGATCCAGTGCCAGCTGGGCCAGAGGTCCGACCCCTCGTCGAGCTGGTCGGTGATGTTGACGTGCTGCCAGTCGTCGCAGTCCTCCGGGACGTTGGTCTGCTGCAGCGCGACCCAGATGTCCGGGTCGGTCTCGGCGACGTCGTCGCCGTCGCTGTCCCGGTCGGAGGAGTAGGCGATCCAGCCGGCGACGTTGACGACGGGATGGGTCTCGATGGCGGAGTCGCAGGTCACCCGCACCGGCTCGCCACCCACCTCGACGTACACGTCCCCACCCGGGGAGTCGGCCGTGCTCACATACACCCGCGTGTCGTCGAACCCGATGCTGAGCTCGCCCTCGTGCACGGGGACGTCGGAGAACCCGAGCTCGGGAGCGAAGAGCGACTCCCTGGTCCCAGCGGCGTCCGCGATCCCGCCGTTGAAGGTGTTCAGCGTCACGTCCGCCCGGTAGACCTGGTCGCGCTCGTCGGTGAACGCGAGCCGCGACTGCCCCGGCTGCAGGGCCGCTGCGACCTGCCCGGCCGGCCCCGGCGGGCCGGCCTGCGAGGTGATCGCGGGCAGCAGTACGGCGGGCGACACCACGCACGCGAGCGTGGCCGCCGTGAGGCGGTTTCGTTTCACCAGTCGTCTCCTCATCGCAATGCCTCGATCGTGGCCGAACGACGCGCCCTCGACCCTGCGTGCCGGTCCATCCGAACGGGCACGGCGCTCGGACGTTCGGGCAGGCGGAGGGGCAGGCCACGCCGGCCGATCGGGCACGCTCGCCGTCGGTCGCCGGCTACCCGGTCGCTCCGTGTCAGATGAGACCCTGCCGCAGCGCGTAGGCCACCGCGTGCGACCGGTTGCGCAACTGGAGCCGGGTGGTGATGTCGTGCAGCACGTTCTTCACGGTCCGCTCGGAGTAGGCGAGCTTCGTGGCGATCTCGCTGGTGTCACAGCCGTCGGCCACCAGCTTGAGCACCTCGATCTCCCGCGCGGCGAGGCCGTTGAAGGCGATGCCCTTCGGTCCGAGGACGCCCCGCTGCAGGGCGCCCACCTGGTCGAGCAGCCGGCCGAGCAGGTCCGGAGGCACCGTGCCCTCGTTCCGTGCCGCGGCGAGGATGGCCGTGACGAGCCGGTCGGCGCTGGCGTCCGGCCGACGGAGCACACCGACGACCCCCGCCTCGACGACGTCGACCAGGTCGGCATCGTCGAGGTCCCCGACCACCAGCACCGTGCGAGGGCCGGCGGACTCACGATGAAGCTTGCGGAGCAGGTGCAGGGTGGCGTCGTCGACCCGGTCGGCGACGACGACCGCGACGCACGCCTGCTCGGCATCCTCCTCCGACACGATGCGGACCTCGGGGCGTGGACGGAGATGGCTGACGACCCCTGCCTTCAGGATCGGGTCGACAGCGTGGACGTGGACTCTGACATGGCGGTTCATGGCGTGATCACTCCTGAGGGCTGGTGCTGCGGAGCTGGGAGCTGCGGTCCGGGTGAGCACACCAGAGGGCACTCTGCGTGCACTCAACACTGGCTCAACGGGCAGATCGGGTTGCCCCGAAGTCCACCCGTCCGTCGGGTATGGCCGCGATGGGCGAGACCTAGCGTGAGCCGCGTGACGACGACTGCAAGCCTCGACTCTCCCTCGGTGCAGCTCGACCCCGGCTCGGAGGCGGTGATCCCGCTCCAGATCAGGAACAACGGCACCGTCGTGGAGGGCTACGACATCACCGTGGTCGGCGCGCCCGCCGGCTGGGCGATCGTCGAGCCTGCGCAGGTGTCGCTCTACCCGGGTACGTCGACCACCGCCACCGTCACCTTCCGCCCGCCGCGGTCGGCGAGGACGCCCGCAGGAGAGCAGCGCTTCGGCGTCGTGGTCACCCCTCGCGACAACCCGCACGAGGCCGTGGTGCCCGAAGGGGTCGTCGAGATCCTCCCCTTCCTCGAGACCACCGCCGAGCTGATCCCGAGGACGTCGCAGGGACGGCGGGGCCGACACCAGGTGGCGATCGACAATCGTGGAAACGTGCCCGTGAACGTTCTCGTGCATGCGGGATCCGAGGGAGACCGCGTCCGGTTGGCGGTCGACCCGCTCGGCCTGGTCGTCCCGCCCGGCGAGGCACGCTTCACCAAGGTGCGTGTGAAGGCCCGTCGTGCCATCTGGCGCGGCCAGCCGGTCACCCACCCCTTCGTGGTCGAGGTGGCTCCCGAGAACAGCACGCCCGTGGCCCTGGACGGCAGCTACGTGCAGACCCCGGTGATCCCGAAGTGGCTGGTCTGGCTCCTGCTGGGGCTCCTCCTGCTCGCAGCGGCGCTGATCGCGCTGTGGTTCACCGTCCTGAAGCCCACCATCGAGTCGCAGGCCAAGGAGGCCGCCGAGGAGGCCGCGGCCGAGGCCGAGGTGGCGGCGGCAGAGGCGAAGGAGGCGTCGAGCGCGGCGAAGGAGAACGCCGAGGCGGCGAATGGGGCGGCCTCGAACGCCCAGAAGTCGGCCGACAAGGCCGATGAGGTCGCGGGCCAGGATCCTCCGCCCCGGGTCCTGCTGAATGACGTGTCCACCCGGCTCCACACCACCCCGCTCGACAACAACGCGGGCGAGGACACCTACGACGTCCCCGAGGACGGGGTGTACCGCCTGACCGACGTCGTGCTCAGCAACCCGCAGGGTGACATCGGCCGCGCCACGCTGTTCGTCGACGGCGACGTCCAGATGGAGGTCGCGCTCGAGAACTTCCGCGACCTCGACTTCCACTTCGTCTCTCCGATCGTGGCCTCCGAGGACATCCGACTCGTCGTCACCTGCCGGACGCCGGGCACCCCTCCTGACTCGCCTCCCGCGGCGCGGTGCGACATCTCTGCCCTCCTCGGGGGCGAGCTCTCGGTGCCGAACACCGAGTGACCGGCGGCAGGTCACCCCGCGCGGGTCGGACGATCGTCAGCGGTCGGCGCGGACCAGGTCGGCGGTCGACTCCACGACGCCGAGCGAGGCCAGCACCGAGGCGTAGGACCGTCGGGCACGCTCTGCTGCGGCGAGGTCCTGCGCCGCGTCGTACGCCTTGATCAGCAGGCGCCAGGAGGCGTCCCGGCAGGGTTCGATGTCGATGCTGCGCTGCGCGGCCACCGCGGCGTCGCAGGGCCGTGCCTGGACGAGGTGGAGGTCGGCGAGCAGCGCGGCGGCCTCCGCTGCTCGCACCCGGTACCGGTCGCGGACTCCGACCACCCATTCCGACGGACCGTCCTCGGGCAGGACGTCACCGCGGTAGAGGTCGAGCGCGCGCTCGAGGGAGGCGACAGCCTGCTCGACGTCGCCGCGGTTGCGGCACTCCTCCGCCACCCGCACGGCATGGTCGAACTCGCGGAGGTCGGCGACCGAGCCCGGCGGCAGCACCAGCGAGTATCGGTCCCCGTCGCGCACCAGGAGCCGGCTGGCCCCGCGTGCGACGCCGGGCTCCAGCGCTGCGCGGAGGCTGGAGACGCAGACGTGCAGGTTGTGGGTGCCGGCGCTGCTGTCGAGCTGTGGCCACATCGCGTCGACCAGGAGCTCCCGGTGCACGGGCGTGCCAGCGTGAAGGGCGAGCATCCGCAGCAGGGACCGGGCGCGGGGACGCACGCCGTCGAAGCGCGGGACCACGCCGTCGACGCGGACCACGAATCCGCCGAAGCAGCGCAGCTCGAGCGGCGCCGGGCGCTCGGTGACCATCACGGCGGCCCGACGCTCGGGCCCGCCGGGCGACCACTCCCACGGTCGGCAGCCGAGACCGATCCGGTCGGCCTCGGCCGCAGCGTCCGCGAGGAGGTCGGGGTCCCTGCGCAGCGTGCCGAGGACGCCCCAGGCGATGGCGAGCGCACCCGGGACCTGGGCGCTGTG
>NZ_SSXI01000162.1 GCF_004803405.1 Nocardioides sp.
GCCAGACGCCGAGGTCGCCGAGGCGACCCAGCGCGCCGGCCGGCGTGGCCAGCCCGGCGAGACGTTCGGCCGCCGCCGCAGCGGCAGCGGGATCCGGTGGTGTGCAGACGGCGCCGTCGATCATGGGGGGAACCTATCGCCCCCAGCGGGCGCCGGGTCAGGCTGTCAGCAGCACCAGCACCATGAAGATCGCCAGCAAGGCGACCACGAGCAGGATGCCGGACGTCTCCGGCACCTCTCTTCTACGCTTGACGTCAGGAATGTGCGCCGTCATCTGAACTCCCCCCACCTGGCCCGAGCCCCATCTCCGCCACCCCGTGCTGGGTGACCGTCGCTGTCAATGAGCAATCGATCTGCGAGATCAACGGCCCGTCGCCGGGTCTTCCCCGTCCGGGCGAGGCGCCCGCCGCATGGGCGAGGCTGCCGCTAATTCCGTCGAGACCGGCCACTCGGTCCTGGCCCTCCAGGTACCCGCTCCGGAGCGGCGCATTCGCGCTGGCAGCACAGACATGACGTCGCTGCACGGCGCAAGCGCTCCAGCGCCGATACTTGGCCCGTGCCCGAAGACGTGGATCCTCGTTACACGCTGGCGAACGAGCGGACGTACCTCGCCTGGATCAGGACCGCGCTCGGCATGCTGGCCGCCGCAGCCGGCCTCGTCGCCGTCGACCTCCCTTGGCCGGCCGTTGCGGTACGCGCGCTCGCGATCGTTCTCGCCACAGCAGCCGGAGCGTCCGCCTTCCTCGCGTGGGATCGATGGCGCAAGGTCGAGGCGGCGCTGGCTGCCGGGACACCGGCGCCGCCACCACGCGCCCACATCGCGCTGACCCTCGCCGTCGGTGCGGTCTCCGCGATCGTCGTGATCCTGATCCTGTTCTGAGCCGGCGTCGAGGACCACAGCGAGCCTCGATCGGTCCCGTCCGGCGAGGTCCTCGTCGAGGATCAGCAGGTACGCCGAGCTCGACCTCGGTCCAGTCCGTCGCGGTCCTGTCCAGCGCCGGTTCTACCGTTTCCGGTACGGAGGGCGCGATGAAGTGTCACGATCTGCGGCGTGCGGCCGACCGGGTCCGCATGGGTGCTATCTCCCTGGGTGTGTCCGATGCGCCCGGTGACCCTCGCGCCGCTCCGTCGGTATGACGTCTCGGTGCAGCACCCGTCGATGAACCATCTGGAGGACACACCGATGCAACCCTCGATGCTGAAGCTGTTGACACGCCGACTCGTCACCGCTGCGGCCGCGACCCTGGTTGCCGCTCCGCTCCTTGCGTCCGCCCCCACCGGAATGACGGCCCCCGGCGCGGCCGACGCCACCTCTGAAGGTGCGGTCGTCACGTCACCCATCGCAACTGCGTCGGCGGCGGCGCAGGTGCAGGTACGGCTTCGGGCCGCGATTCGGAACCTCCCGGTGGCCGCCGAAACCCCGGCTGGGTACGCGCGGAGCAAGTTCCGCCACTGGATCGACGCCGACGGTGACTGCCAGGACACGCGTGACGAGGTGCTGAAGGCCGAGTCGAGGGTGGCGGTGTCCGGATGCGACATCCGTCGCGGCAAGTGGTTCTCCTACTACGACCGCAGGACCTGGACGCTCGCTACCGACGTCGACATCGACCACGTCGTGGCCTTGAAGGAGGCCTGGGACTCCGGGGCGAAGCGGTGGAACGCCGACACCCGCAAGCGCTTCGCCAACGACCTTGGTGACAAGCGGTCTCTGGTCGCGGTCACCGACAACGTCAACCAGTCCAAGTCCGACCGCGACCCGGCGGAATGGCTGCCGCGGTACAGCAAGTGCCGCTATGTCGCTGAGTGGACCGCGGTGAAGATCCGGTGGAGCCTGAAGGTCAACCGCGCGGAGAAGGCCAAGCTGGCCAAGGTTGCCTCGGGCTGTCGCAACGTGGTGCTGACGGTCCGCAAGGCGGCCATCCGCACCGGCACCAGCGGCGGCGGAACTGGTGGCGGCGGCGGGGGCGGAACCGACCCGCGTTACGGCACGTGCACCGAGGCGAAGTCCCACGGCTACGGCCCGTACTACCAGGGCCAGGACGAGGAGTACTACTGGTACGACGACCGCGACAACGACGGCGTCGTCTGCGAGTAGCGGACCCCAACACGCGGTAGAACCGTCCCCTCCTGACAGCGCCGGAGGCTCAGGGAGGGTACCCGGGGTTGCGCATGACACACGGCGTGAGCGGCATGTCGCGGTGCTCCCCAATGAGGGTGGGTACCGAAGGGAACGCACTACGCAGGCCGAGGCCCGTGTCCGCGTTTTGAGGTGCCGCACCCGAGAGCGGCAGCGCGCCCTCGGGAGAGCGGTTGGGGACGGGCTGGCCTGTAAGCCGGGTTCTGTCCCTGTTGCCAGGGGGCGACCATCCATCTACGGCTGCCGTTGCCGACAGCCTCCAGCGACCTACCCGCACGCTCGGGCGAGCAGCCCTCGGGCGCGTGCTGTCTGGTCTTGCTCCGGGTGGGGTTTGCCTAGCTGCGCCGGTCACCCGACGCACTGGTGGGCTCTTACCCCACCGTTTCACCCTTACCGCCGCTCCGAGGAGCGGAGGCGGTCTGATTTCTGTGGCACTTTCCCGCGGGTCACCCCGGGTGGGTGTTGCCCACCACCCTGCTCTGCGGAGCCCGGACTTTCCTCGGGACCCGTCGCCTCGCGGCGGAGGTCACGCGGTCGCCCGGCCAGCCCGTCCTTCACCAGACTAGGGCAACCTCGGGGTGGGAGAGATACTTGAGGGACCATGACCGAGCCCGAGTTCACCATCCAGGCGCCTGCGATCGTCTTCCCGGGAGCGACCTCCCGGCACGAGACGGCCTTCCGGACGGCCCACGACCTGCTGAGCCGGCGGGCGCCGGCCGAGGCGCTCGACGTGATCGAGCCGGCCCTCGAGCAGGAGCCCCGCAACCGCGGGCTGCGCACCCTGCGAGCCTGGGCGTTCCTGATGCGCGCCCAACTCCAGCGCGCCACCGACGAGCTCAGCGAGCTGGTCGCGGAGGACCCGTCCGACGCCTGGGCGCGTCACGCGCTCGGCCGCGCATTGGAGCGCCAGTCGCGGCTCGACGAGGCACTGCCGCACCTGCGGCTGGCCGCGGCGATGACCGGAGACCCCGAGCACGAGGTCGACGTACTGCGGGTGGAGCGACTGGCCGGCAGGCTGGAGTGAGTCCGATGAGGCCGGCGCGCGACCTCCTCGGCCGGCCAGAGCACCGGGCGCGATCAGGGGAGGAACCCGAGTAGGTTGACTGCATGGCGTTCTGGTTCTGCCTCAAACATCACGCGGTCGAGGGCGAAGACGGCTGTCCCAGCAAGGACCGGCTAGGGCCCTACGCGTCCGAGGCCGAGGCGTCACGCGCGTTGGAGACGGCACGGGAGCGCTCCGAGGCCTGGGACGAGGACCCGGTCTGGAACGACGACGTCGAGGACGAGTAGTCCGTGGTGCTCTCCCGCCGCCGCCGGGTGCGCCGGGTGGTGATCGACCCCGCGACCGGTCGCACGATCTCGCCGTGGCCGTTCGTCGGCCTGGTCCTCGTGGTGTCGTCGTTCTTCCTCTACGCCGCCTCGGGGCTGCTGGCGCCGGCGTGGGCGGTGGTGGTCCTGCTGCTGACGTGGCTCGCCATGCTCGTGCTGTGCTTCGTCTGGTGGACGCCCCACCCGAGACGGGTCGTCGTGGTGGGGGTCGTGTCGTTCGTGTGGTGGTTCGTCGCGATCACTGCCGGTGGCGTCCTGCTGGACTGGACTGCCTGAGCGTCCCGGTCGCCGCGGCGCCACACCGGGTCGAGCGCGTGGTCATGACGGACCCGGGTGGTCCCGATGCCGCTCGGTTCGCGGCAAGATGAGCCCATGGCCATCCACATCACCGGCGACGACGCCGCTGACCAGCTGCTGACCGACTCGCCGTTCGCGCTCCTGGCGGGAATGATGCTGGACCAGCAGTACCCCATGGAGCACGCCTTCGCCGGCCCCCAGAAGGTGATCTCCCGCTTCGGCAGCTTCGAGGCCGAGAAGATCGCGGCCGCCGACCCCGAGGAGTTCGCGGCCCTCTGCTCGACCACACCTGCCATCCATCGGTTCCCGGGCTCGATGGCCGCGCGCCTGCAGGAGCTAGCCCGGATCGTGGTCGAGGAGTACGACGGCCGCGCGGACCGGATCTGGACGGAGGCCGCCGACGCCAAGGACCTCGCGAAGCGGCTCCAGGCACTGCCCGGATTCGGCGCCCAGAAGGTGAGGATCTTCGTCGCGCTGCTCGCCAAGCAGCTGGGCGTCCGGCCCGGGGGCTGGGAGGGCGTCGCGGGCGACTACGCGCTCGACGGGTTCCGTTCGGTGGCCGACGTCGTCGACCCGAGCTCGCTGCAGAAGGTCCGCGACTTCAAGAAGGCGACCAAGCGAGCGCTCCGCGCCGACTGAGCAGACGACCTCGGCACGTGGCGCCTCAGGACGGCTCGGACCCGTCCAGCGGCAGCTGGATGCGCACGCGGGCGCCACCGAGCGGCGAGTCGTTGCTCGCGGAGATGTCGCCCCCGTGCGCCCGCACGACGGACGCGGCGATCGCCAAACCGAGCCCAGTGCCGGTCAGTGACTTTCCGGCCGTCCGTCGGGTCCGCGCAGCGTCACCCCGGGTGAAGCGGTCGAAGACGGTGGACAGGAGCCCGTCCGGGAAGCCCGGGCCGTCGTCGTCCACCTCGACCAGCGCTCCGGAGTCACTGCGGGTCACGGTCAGTCGCACGTGGCGGGCGCCCGCCTCGGCGGCGTTCGTGACGAGGTTGGTCACCAGCTGCTCCAGGCGAGCGACGTCGACCGTCGCCGCCACGGTGTCGCCCGTCACGGAGACAGCCACGTCGACGACCAGTCCGAGCCGGGCCGCCGCCCGGGTGAGCTCCTCACGAAGGTCGACGCGGCTGTGCTGCAGGACGAGTGCCCCCGCGCGTTGCCGTGCGAGCAGGAGGAGGTCGACGGCCAGGTTGCTCAGGTGCTCGGCCTCCGCCTGGGCGATCTCGACCGCCCGACGCATCTGCGCCGGATCGTCGTCCAGCAGCGCCAGCTCGAGCTCCCCGCGGAGCACGGCGATCGGCGTCCGCAGCTCGTGGCTGGCGTCGTCGACGAACGCGCGCTCCCGTTCGAAGGAGACGCGCAGCCGGTCGAGCATCCCGTTCAGGGTGCTCGCGAGCTCGGCGATCTCGTCACGCCCGGCTGGCTGCGGCAGCCGGTCCGCCGACCCCGCGGTGGAGATCCGGGCGGCCTGGGTCGTCAGCGCGGACACCGGCCGCAGCGAGGTCCGGATCGCCCAACGCAGCACCAGGGCGAGCATGAGCAGCAGGCTGGGAAGAGCGACACCGAGCACCAGCAGCAGGCGGTCACCGGCCGCCTCCTCGCCCGCCAGCGACGTGCCGACCACCACGATGCGGTTCGTCCCCGGCACCACCCGTGCGGCGAGCCTGGCCGGCGGTGCGAGCCCGGGAACGGCCGCATCCACGAAGACGACGCCGTCGCGGACGGCCGCGCGCTGCTCGGGGCCAAGCAGGGGCCGTTCCGGCGCCGACGGCGACGCGGACAGCACCTCGCCGTCCGGGCCGAGGACCTGCGCGTAGGGATCGTCGATCGGCGTGTCGGCACGGGCGACCGCAAGCGCGGTGACGTCGTCCACCCGCGCACGCAGGCCGTCGTCGACCGCCGTGCGCAGTTGATGCTCGAGCACAAGGTAGAGCACGCCCATGCCCACGACGAGCAGCACGCTCGCACCCGTGATGACCACCAGGGTCAACCGGGCGCGCAGGGACTGGGGCCACAGCCGTCGGGTCACTGCGTGTCCTCGCGGAGGCGGTAGCCGACTCCACGCACGGTGTCGATGCTTCGCACACCGAACGGCCGGTCGAGCTTGTCCCGGAGGTAACCGACGTACACGTCGACCACGTTGGAGTCGCCCTCGTAGGAGAAGTCCCACAGGTGGTCGAGCAGATGGGTCCGGCTCAGCACCTGTCCGGGCTTGCGCATGAGCTCGTGAAGCAGCGCGAACTCCTTCAGCGACAGGTGAACGGGCACCTCGCCGCGGTGCACCGCCCGCGTCGCCGGGTCGAGCGTGAGGTCTCCGCACCTCAGCACCGGGGGACGGAGCTGGCTGGGGCGTGCCAGAAGCCGGTCGACCCGGGCGAACAGCTCCGCCACCGCGAACGGCTTGGTCACGTAGTCGTCGGCACCACTGTCGAGGCCCTCGACCCGGAAGGCCACGGCGTCCCGGGCGGTCAGCAGGAGCACCGGCATGGTCCGTCCGGCGTCTCTCCACGAACGGAGCACCTTGAACCCGTCGGGAGGCGGGATCATCACGTCCAGGACCACCAGGTCGTAGTCGCCGTCGAGCCCGAGGCGGAGTGCCCGGACGCCGTCGACCGCGACGTCCACGGCGAACCCGCGGGACTCGAACGCACGGCGCAGCAGGTCGAGCATCCGGGCGTCGTCCTCGATGACGAGCAGCCGGGAGGTCGGCCGCTCGGGTCCGTCGTCGCTCATGGCAGCATCCTGACGAAGGATTGATGAGGACGCGATGAGAGCCGCGATGGCGGGTCGCACACGGTTCAGCGGCCCTCGGCGGGCTCACTCAGAGAGGCCTCCGTCGCCAGTCGGAAGCCGGCACCACGCACCGTCTGCAGGATCTGGGTGCCGAAGGGTCGGTCGACCTTGTTGCGGAGGTAGCGGATGTAGACGTCGAGGTTGTTCGACCGGTCGGTGTACGCCGCATCCCAGGCGTTCCTGATCAGCTGGTCACGGGTCACCACCTCGCCCGGGTGGCGCATGAGCTCCCTGAGCAGGTGGAACTCGCGCGGTGTCAGGTCGATGGGCGTGTCGCGACGCCAGACCTGATGGCTGGCTTCGTCCAGCACCAGCTCGCCGGCCCGGAGCCTGGTCTCGGCCACCTCCTCCCGGCGGGTCAGGGCGCGCACACGGGCGAACAGCTCGGCGAGCGCGAAGGGCTTGGGCAGGTAGTCGTCGGCCCCCGCCGTGAGCCCGGCCACCCGGTCCCGCACCTCGTCGCGCGCGCTGAGCATGAGCACCGGCACCCCGTGGCCTCGACGGC
This sequence comes from Nocardioides sp., assembly GCF_004803405.1. Lineage (GTDB taxonomy): Bacteria > Actinomycetota > Actinomycetes > Propionibacteriales > Nocardioidaceae > Nocardioides > Nocardioides vastitatis. The sequence continues at coordinate 7,065 of NZ_SSXI01000162.1, forward strand.
GCAGCTCCTGCACCAGCGCGATGCCGTCCGGCGCCGGGATCATCACGTCCAGCAGGACGGCGTCGTAGGCATTCTCGGAGGCACTCCAGAGACCGTCCTCCCCGGTGGCCGCGACGTCGACGGCGTACCCCTCTCGTGCCAGGGCGCGGCGCAAGAGGTCGGCCATCCCGACGTCGTCCTCGACCACCAGGAGCCGCATGCGGCAATGGTAGGTCCCCGGATTCGGGCGAGGACACCGTCACAAGCCGTTGACCGCCCTGGCGGCGACCACTCCGACGGTCACCAGTGAGACAGCCGCTAAGGCGGAGATCATCAGCTTCACCCGGCCTGTGAGGGGGAGCGTGTCGGTGGGACTGAACGCCGTCGCGGCGGTGAATGCCACGAACAGGTAGTCGACGAAGGACGGGAGCCAGGTGCGCGAGTCCCAGCCGGGGACTCCGGTCATCTGCGGGAAGAGCAGGTCCGGGCGACCTACGGGGCGCGCATGCCGTGGGTCGCGCGCGTACGGTCCGCCTCGGTCGACCTCCCACAGGGCGAGGGCCCCGGTCACCACGTTCGTGCTCCAGATGAGCAGGGCGGCCTGCACCAGCTCCTGCGGGTCCATCGACCGTCCGGACGTCACGATGACCACCAGCCGTGCCAGATGGACAGCGTTCACCGCAGCCAGGGCCAGCACCAGGACCAGCGCCAGGTTCCGCAGCGCCACGTTCTCGCGATCGAGCCGTACCGGATTGGTGACGACCAGCGGCAGCACGAGGGCCAGCTCGAGGGCGGGCGCCAGCCAGGTCGGGCCGGCGGCGATCGACGAGGGGAGGACGAGCTGGAGGCCGAGCACGGCCAGCACCGCGACGCTGGCCGGCCAGCGTCGCTCATGCTCCCGATGCGTGGCCATCGGCGACACCTGGTGCGTCGTGCTGCCGGCGACGACCGCGGGCGAGATACCACGCAAGCACCACGAGTACGACGACGAGCAGCGCGAGCCCGGCTGCCCCCAACCGCCGCTCGAGGGTGGGATAGGCCGCTCCGGCGAGATCCGCGGCGACCGCCACCGCCGAGGCCCACACGGCGCCGCCGGCGAGGTTGGCCAGCGTGAAGCGGGTCCGGCTCAGACCGGACATGCCCGCCGCCCCGGGCACCAGTGCGCGCAGCGAGGCGACCCACCGCCCCAGCACCACCGCCAGCACGCCGCGCCGGCGGACGAGATCCAACGCGCGCTCGAAGGCCCTGGAGTCCCCGAGCCGTCGCGGCAGGCGCCGGACCAGACCCGGCCCGTACCGCCGGCCGACGGAGAATCCCACCTGGTCTCCGATGACGGCCCCGCCGACGGCGGCGACGACCACCGCCCACAGGGGCACGATGCCCGCGTGCGCAGCCACCCCGCCGGCGACGACCGCCGTCTCGCCGGGAACGACGACCCCGACCAGCGCGGAGGCCTCCAGCGCGGGTAGCCCGGCCACGCACGCCAGGACGAGCCATCCGGGGAGTCCGGTCAATGCCGCGATGACACTCATGCGATCTCCTCGGGAGCGGCGGTGGTCATGGCCTGACCCTGCGGCGTCCGCCATGAGAACGCGATGAGAGCGGACGAGCTGGTCCGACCGCTCTCATCGGGCTCTCATCGGCGGGGCCGCAGGCTCGGCCCCATGAACGGCTACACATCACGAGGACTCGCTGCATCCGTCGACCGTGGAGGCCGGCCGACCATGCGAGCCCTGACCGTCCGGCCCGGGGTGCGGGCATCGTTGCGGCTCGACCAGGTGGCAGAGCCCGGTCCGGAGGAGGGCTCGCTCCTGGTCGAGACGTTGGCGGTCGGGCTGTGTGGGACCGACGTCGAGGTCATCGACGACGGGTACGGCGAGCCACCTCCGGGCGAGGACGTCCTGATCCTCGGCCACGAGAACCTCGGCCGCGTCCTGGAGGCTCCGGATGAAACCGGATTCTCGGTCGGGGACCTGGTGGTGGGCATCGTGCGCCGCCCCGATCCCGAGCCGTGCCCGGCCTGTGCCGCCGGGGAATGGGACATGTGTCGCACTGGCCGCTACTCCGAGCACGGGATCAAGGGCCTGCACGGGTTCGCCCGCGAGCGGTGGCGGGCCGAGCCGGACGCGGTCGTGCGGCTGGACTCCTCGCTGGGTGACCTGGGTGTGCTGCTCGAGCCGACGACGATCGTGGCCAAGGCCTGGGAGCAGGTGGAGCGGATCGGGCACCGGTCGTTCTGGTCCCCCCAGACCGTCGCCGTGACCGGCGCCGGGCCGGTCGGCCTGCTCGCCGCGCTGCTGGGTGCCCAACGGGGTCTGGACGTGCACGTCTTCGACCGCGTCACCCGAGGTCCGAAGCCGGACCTGGTCCGCGCGCTCGGGGCGACGTACCACCATGACTCGCTGCCGGCCTCCTTCCTGCGCGCCGACGTGCTCATCGAGTGCACCGGGGCAGGCCAGGTCGTTGCTGATGTGATGACCCACCGGGCGCCGGACGCCATCGTCTGCCTCACCGGCGTGTCCGGCGTCGGCTCGCGCGTTCCGCTCGACCTCGGGGCCGTGAACCGCCAGCTCGTTCTCGGCAACGACGTCGTGTTCGGCAGTGTCAACGCCAACAGGCGGCACTACGACCAGGCTGCTCAGGCGCTGGCCGCCGCCGACGACGAGTGGTTGCGCCGGCTGATCACCAGGACTGTCCCGTGGGACCGCTACCACGAGGCGTTCGAACGCCGGGCGGACGATGTCAAGGTCGTCCTCCGGATTCGGGAGACCGGGCGATGAGCAGGATCGAGGACTACGCCCTGCTCGGAGACCTGCACACCGCCGCCCTGGTCAGCCGGGAGGGCTCCGTGGACTGGCTGTGCCTGCCGCGCTTCGACTCGGGCGCGTGCTTCGCGGCGCTGCTGGGCACCGCCGAAGCCGGTCGCTGGCTCCTCGCGCCCGCGGCGGGAGGGAGCTGCACCAGTCGGCGCTACCGCGGCGACACCCTGGTGCTGGAGACGGAGTGGGAGACCCCCGACGGCACGGTTCGGGTGATCGACTTCATGCCACCGCGCGGGGAGGCGCCGGACATCGTCCGGATCGTGCACGGCGTCAGCGGGGCCGTCCCGATGTACGGCGAGCTGCGGCTGCGCTTCGACTACGGACAGGTCGTCCCCTGGGTCCGCAACGTCGGCGGCGCCATCGAGGCCGTGGCCGGCCCGGACGCGGCGTGGCTGCGGACCCCGGCGCCGTTGGTGGGGAGGGACTGTCGCACGGTCTCGGAGTTCACGGTCCGCGCCGGCGACCGGGTGCCGTTCGTGCTCACCTGGGCGCCGAGCCACGTCAGCCCGCCTGCTCCGGTCGACCCGACGCAGGCGCTCGCCGAGACCGTCGAGTTCTGGGAGCAGTGGTCTGCGGGCTCGACGGTGACCGGGCCGTGGCGGGACGCGGTCCAGCGGTCGTTGGTCGTGCTCAAGGCCCTGACCTACGCACCCACCGGCGGGGTGGTCGCGGCGGTGACCACCTCGTTGCCCGAGGCCCTCGGGGGCCGGCGCAACTGGGACTACCGCTACTGCTGGCTGCGCGACGCGACGTACACCCTGCAGGCCCTGCTCGCCGCCGGCTACCAGGACGAGGCCAGGGACTGGCGGGAGTGGCTGCTGCGCGCGGTGGCCGGCGATCCGAGCAGGCTTCAGATCATGTACGGCGTCGACGGCGCCCGCAGGCTGCCAGAGGTGGAGCTGCCCTGGTTGCCGGGTTACGAGGCGTCCGTCCCGGTCCGGGTCGGGAACGCCGCGGCCGGGCAGCTCCAGCTCGACGTCTGGGGCGAGGTGCTGGACGGTCTGCACCTCGCACGCGCGGCCGACATGACGTCGGTGGACGACGCGTGGGACCTCCAGGTCGCGCTCATGGAGCATCTGGAAGGGGCGTGGCGAGACCCGGACAACGGCCTGTGGGAGGAGCGCGGACCGCGCCGCCACTTCACCCACTCCAAGGTCATGGCCTGGGTGGCGGCGGACCGGATGGCTCGCGCGGTCCGCGACAGCGGTCTGCCCGGGCCGGTGCAGCGGTGGGAGCGTCTGCGCGACACCATCCACGACGACGTCCTCACCCACGGCTACGACGCGGACCGCGGTGCGTTCGTCCAGTACTACGGCGGACGCGAGCTGGACGCCAGCCTGCTGCTGATTCCGCGCGTCGGGTTCCTGCCGGGCAACGATCCCCGGGTGCTCGGGACCGTCGACGCGGTCCAGCAGGAGCTCACCGAGGACGGCCTGGTGCTCCGCTACCGCACGGATCTCACCCACGACGGCCTGCCTGCCGGCGAGGGGGTGTTCCTCGCCTGCTCGTTCTGGCTGGTCGACGCCCTGCACTGGGCCGGACGGGACAAGGACGCCACCGACCTGCTCGAACGACTGCTCGCCCTGCGCAACGACGTCGGTCTGCTCAGTGAGGAGTGGGACCCCGTCACCCGACGCCAGCTCGGGAACACGCCGCAGGCCTTCAGCCACTTCGCGCTCGTGGTGAGTGCGCTCCAGCTGCACGACCGTCGTCCGCACCGCAGCGACCAGCCGATCCGGCCGCGGCGGACCCCGCGCTGAGGGGCCCCGCGCGCCACCTGAGCATCCCGACTCCGATATCCCCAACCAACGAATTGGAGAAGACAATGACCCAACTGGCAACGGCCCCGACACCCGGCGCACCCGGGCTGCTGAACCCGGGCGTGCGGCGTGCGGCGAGGCGCACCCTGCCGTGGCGGTGGCTCCTGGTCCTGGTCGCCGGAGCCGGTCTCTTCGCAGCCGTGTCCGCCACCCTCGTGGCCACGCACGATCTCCTGTTCATCCCATCCCTGCTCCTGCTCGGAGCGGCGGTGGTGCCGGCCACCTTCACCACGCTGGTGACCGAGAGCATGGCGTCACACACGCTGACCCTGGCCCGGGTGCTCACCGCTGCGGTCCTCGGCGGGGTCGTCGGAGCCGTCCTCGCTGGCCTGCTCGAGTTCGGCACCCGACAGGTGCTCGGCTCGCTGCCCTACCTCATGGTCGGTCTCATCGAGGAGGCAGCGAAGCTCGCCGTCCCGGTGGCCCTCTTCGCCTGGGGCAGGTCTCGCGGACGCGCCATGGACGGACTGGTCCTGGGCGTCGCCGCCGGCAGCGGGTTCGCTGCGCTGGAGACCATGGGCTACGGGTTCGTCGCGCTCCTCGCGAGCCACGGACAGCTCGAAGCCGTCGACGGGCTGCTGATCACTCGAGCACTGGCCAGCCTGGGCGCGCACGCGGCCTGGACCGGGCTCGCAGCGGCGGCGTGGTTCGGCATCGGAAGCGCCCGCCGCCGTTGGCTCGGCCGGGCGAGGTTCGCGCTGAGCTTCGCGACCGTGGTCATCCTGCACACCTTGTGGGACGCGACCGTGGCCGGCGGCTTCTACCGTTGGATCGCGGCGATCAGCTTCCTGCTGCTCGTCGGCACCGCCACGCACCTCTATCGGCGAACGCCGCGTGAGGACGTCCAGATGGTCCTCCGCCCGTAGGTGTCCGAGGCGCGGCGCGGGAGTCGACCGGTGTCGCCGACCGCGCCGCCCGGCGGCGCATCTCTGATGCGGTAGGTGGTGACCGCGGCCGCGCTCGGCTGAGGCCGGATGGCCCCTTCGGCAGGGGCGAATGTCGGGTCGCGCCCAGCAGCGTGGCAGAATGAGAACGCGGTCTTGACGCCTCCGGGCCTCGCCGCGCCCTAGACCCACAGAGATGTACAAGTCTGACCGGTCCAGCCCCGCTGGATGCCGCCAGTATCGAGAGGTGTTCGTGTCCTCGAACCATCGTTCGGTCCCGCCCGCCGTGCTCACGCACCCGTCCATCGTCACGCTGATCGAGCGCGCCGCGCCCGCCGGCAGCGTGACGGCCGAGGACGTCCGGCAGGCGTTCGCCGCGGCTGACGTCGCCCCGGCACAGCTCAAGGGCCTGATGGCCCACCTCGCCGGCCTCGGCATCTCCGTCGAGCTGGGCAGTCCTGTCGACCAGCGTGCCGTCGCAGCCGCCGCGCCCCGGAAGACCGCCACCGCCACCACGGCGAAGAAGGCACCTGCGAAGAAGGCGCCGGCCAAGAAGGCCGCGACCGCGCCGGCCGAGCCTGCGGGCTCCGCCAAGGCTGCGCCGACCAAGAAGGCCGCGGCGAAGAGCGCTGACCCGGACGACGTGCCCGTCGAGGAGCTCGAGGCGGTGGACCTCGCCGACCTCGAGGTCGAGGTGGAGATCGAGGTCGACGCCCCCGTGGTCGGCCCCGACGGCAAGAAGGTGCTGCCCGACCTGCCCGACGAGCAGTTCGAGAAGGACGTCAAGACCGACCCCACGATCAAGCAGGACGAGAAGGAAGCCTCCTTCGTCGTCTCCGCGGCCGACGACACCGACGAGCCCGAGCAGCAGGTCATGGTCGCCGGCGCCACCGCCGACCCGGTCAAGGACTACCTCAAGCAGATCGGCAAGGTGCCGCTCCTCAACGCCGAGATGGAGGTCTCGCTCGCCAAGCGGATCGAGGCCGGCCTCTTCGCGGAGGAGAAGCTCGCCCGCGGCAGCAAGGTCTCGGCCAAGCTGCACGAGGAGCTGGAGTGGATCGCCGAGGACGGCCGTCGGGCGAAGAACCACCTGCTCGAGGCGAACCTGCGACTGGTGGTCTCCCTGGCCAAGCGCTACACCGGCCGCGGCATGCTCTTCTTGGACCTGATCCAGGAGGGCAACCTCGGTCTGATCCGTGCGGTCGAGAAGTTCGACTACACCAAGGGCTACAAGTTCTCCACCTACGCGACCTGGTGGATCCGGCAGGCGATCACCAGGGCGATGGCCGACCAGGCCCGCACCATCCGGATCCCGGTGCACATGGTCGAGGTCATCAACAAGCTCGCCCGGGTCCAGCGTCAGATGCTGCAGGACCTGGGCCGCGAGCCCACCCCGGAGGAGCTCGCCAAGGAGCTCGACATGACCCCGGAGAAGGTCGTCGAGGTCCAGAAGTACGGTCGCGAGCCGATCTCCCTCCACACCCCGCTCGGCGAGGACGGCGACTCCGAGTTCGGAGACCTGATCGAGGACTCCGAGGCCATCGTGCCGGCCGACGCGGTCAGCTTCACGCTGCTCCAGGAGCAGCTGCACGCCGTGCTGGACACGCTCTCCGAGCGCGAGGCCGGAGTGGTCTCGATGCGCTTCGGTCTGACCGACGGCCAGCCGAAGACCCTCGACGAGATCGGCAAGGTCTACGGCGTCACCCGCGAGCGGATCCGCCAGATCGAGTCGAAGACCATGTCGAAGCTGCGGCACCCGTCCCGCTCGCAGGTGCTGCGCGACTATCTCGACTGAGCGACGGTTGGACGCCGCACCTGCGGACGGGGGACCGACCGCGATTCGTCGGGGTGTGTTGGACGCGGTCCCGCTGATCATCCCTGCGATCCCGTTCGCGTTCGTGATCGGCGTGGCCGTCACCGACGCGGGGCTCTCCCCGCTCGTGGGCTGGAGCTCGGCACCGGTGATCTTCGCGGGGGCGGCCCAGCTCACGTTGATCACGCTCCTGGGCGCCGGAGCGGCGTGGGGCGCGGCCGTCGCGGCTGCCCTCGTGGTCAACGCGCGGCACGCCATGTACTCCCTGGCGTTGGCGCCGGTCTTCCAGCGGCAGCCCGCCTGGTTCCGGTGGTTCGGACCGCATCTGCTGATCGACCAGATGTTCGTCCTGGCCGAGGCGCGCAGGGCCGACCCGCCCGACGAGTTCCGACGCTACTACCTCGCCGCGGGACTCTCGTTCGTCCTCTTCTGGTGCTCGACCGTCGCTCTCGGCCTGGTCGTCGGTCCCGGGGTGCCGACGGACTGGGGGCTGGAGTTCGCCATCCCGGTGATGTTCACCGGGATGCTCATCGGCGGTCTCGACCGGTCCCCGAAGTGGATCGCCGCGCTCGTGGCGGCCGCTGTCACCGTGGCCTGCGCGGGGGTGCCGAACCGCGCCGGTCTGCTGATCGGCGCGGCCGCCGGGATCGTCGCCGGGGTGCTGGCCGACCGGGGGCGCAGGTGAGCGCGTTCCTCGCCGTCCTGGTGGTCGGGCTCGGCACGTTCGTCAGCCGGGCGATCTTCATCGTCGGCCTGGCCAAGCGCACCATCCCGCCCCCCGTGCTCCGCGCACTGGAGTTCGTCGGCCCGGCCACCCTCTCGGCGCTGATCGTGGCCATGATGATCAGCGACGGGCGGGTGCAGGCCGGCGCGCCCGAGGTGGCCGGGCTCGCCACGGCGTCGCTGGTGGGGCTGCGCGCACCAGGAACCTGACGGTCATCCTGGTCGCCGGCATGGTTGTGTACTGGCTGGTGCGCACGCTCGCCTGACACCGACGCGGTATGCGATGGCCCGGGCCGGGCACTGACCGGGCACCATGTTCTTCTTCTTCAGCAACAGGCTCGGCTGTGCCGGGTCGATCGCGGTCTCTCTCGTCGGCACGGCGATCATCCTGCTGATCATCTTCGTGCTGCTCTGAGCCGCGCAGCTCAGCCTGAGGCGACGAGCCCCACGGCGACGCCGCACAGCGCCAAGCCGGCCGCCTGGGCGGCGAAGATCCGCTCGCGGAGCACGGTCGATGCCAGCAGCACCGTGAAGGCCGGGTAGAGCGAGGTCAGCACGGCGGCGACGGTCAGCAGCCCGGTCTGGGTCGCCAGCAGGAAGCAGAGCACCGCCGCGCTGGCGAGGAGCCCGGCGACCACGCCCCACCACTCCGTGGCGGCGCGGGGGACCCACGCGGCGCCGAGCGCCACGGCGAGCACCGCGACCGCGACCAGGGT
>NZ_SSXI01000215.1 GCF_004803405.1 Nocardioides sp.
AGGATCCGCCGCGGCTCGGTGCCGGTGGCCGCGACGAGCGCGTCGACGGCGTCGGCGAGCGAGCAGAGCAGCGCCTCGAAGGCGGCGCGGGCGAGGTCCGCACGCGAGGTGGACGGGGTGAGCCCGTGCCAGGTGCCGACGGCGTCCGGCCGGTTCGGCGTTCGCTCGCCGCTGTAATAGGGCAGCAGGGTCAGCCCGCCGGCGCCGGGAGTCGACTCCAGCGCGAGTCGCGCCAGCTCCTCGTGGTCGACACCGAGCCAGCGCGCCTGGAGGTCGAGGATGCCGGCGGCGTTCATCGTGGTGACCATCGGGAGGAAGCCGCCGGTCGCGTCGGCGAAGCCGGTCACCGTGCCGGTGCCGTCGGCCACCGGCTGCCTGCTGATCGACGACGCGACGCCCGAGGTGCCGATCGAGACCAGCACGTCGTCCGCGGTGAGGTCCAGGCCGAGGGCGGCGCCCATGTTGTCACCGGTGCCCGCCGCCAGCGCCGCTCCCCCGGCGGTCTCCCCGGCCACCCCACCCGCTGCGAGCACCTCCGGGAGCTCCACGTCGTGGCCGATCGCGGCCGCCGCGAGATCGGGGCGCCACACACCGTCGCGGGTGGCGAAGTAGCCCGTGCCGGAGGCGTCCCCGCGGTCGGTGAAGGGGCGGGTACCGGGCGCGGCTGCGTGCAGCGAGACGTAGTCGTGGGGCAGCAGGACCCGGGCCACGCGGGCCGCCCGGTCAGGCTCGTTGTCCCGGACCCAGCGCAGCTTGGTCGCGGTGAAGGACGCGACCAGGACGCTCCCGAGCGCGTCCGCGCAGGCCTGTGGACCGCCCAGCTCGGCGATCAGCTGCTCGGCCTGGGCCGCGGACCGGGTGTCGTTCCACAGCAATGCGTCCCGGACGGGCGCATCCTCGACGTCGAGAGCCACCAGCCCGTGCTGCTGGCCGGCCACCGCGACCGCGTCCGCACGGTCCAGGAGTCCGGCGGTGGCGGCGTCGTACGCCGCTCGCCAGGCGCGGGGATCGACCTCGGTGCCCGGCGGATGGGGCGCGGACCGCTGCGCGACGACGGTGCCGTCGTCGGCATCGACGAGGACGGCCTTGGTGGACTGCGTGGAGGAGTCCACGCCGAGGACGAGCGGCACCCCTCATATTTAGTACGAGTCTTGAACTAAGTCAATGCCTCGGCCGGTGTTGGGCTCGCGCCGGTTCGGGGTACCGCGCGTAGCGTGGACGTCAACCGAGCCAGGAGGTTCGCATGACCAACAACGACCCAGAGCTCTACGAGGGCTACAGCGTCGACGACGAGGGCCAGCTCCAGTCGCAGGACACCCTCGACGGCGACGACGTCGAGGACCAGCTGGACCGCGGGTACTCGCCGCCGGAGAAGTACTCCGCCGGCCAGGGGTACGGCAACACTCCGTGGGAGCAGTCCCACGACCGCCCGATGGCGGACCGGCTGGCCGAGGAGGACCCAGAGCCCGACCCGACCGAGGAGGACGAGCGCCGGGCGAGCGCGGACGACGGGCTCTCGCACGAGTCCGACACCCTCGGCAGTGAGGTTGGCGACGCCCGCGCAGGCCGGCTGGTCGACACCGACGGCGGACTCGCGGAGGACACCGAGAAGGACCTGATCGCGCGGGACGTCGGGATCGATGGCGCCGCCGCGAGCGCCGAGGAGGCCGCGATGCACGTCATCGACGAGGACGAGGAGCAGCCGGAGTAACGCCCCCTCCTGCTCGGACCGGGTCCGAGCGCGTCAGCGCAGGTCGACCCACACCAGCCGGTGGTCGGACGTCGGGAACGGGTAGGTCCCCGTGAGCCGGTAGAGCGGGTCGGCGGTCGTCGGCCAGAAGACGCCGGAGTCGATCACCTTGAGGCGACGCGACGGCAGCACGTAGTCGACCCGGAGGTTGCCCGGCGCCCCGTCCGCGAAGTCCGCCGTGTCGTACGCCGGGTCGCCCTCGTGGGTCGCGTTCGCACGACCCTGCAGGGCAGCGGCCTCGGGCCCGCCCTCAGAGGTGGGTGCGTCAGCCTCGTTGACGAGCGGGTGGTCGAGGAGCTGCAGGATCGCGGCGTCCACGGAGTCCCCGTCGTGCGGGTCGGCGTTCTGGTCCCCGGCGATCACGAAGCTGGAGCCGGGGCGGAGCCCGCCGTACCGACCCTGGTCGTCGTAGATGTAGGAGCTCCGAGCGGGCCCGGCGACGTAGTCGGCCCAGAAGCGGATCTCGTCGTGGTTGCGCCTGCCGTTGCGATCCTCGACCCCGTCGAAGGTCGGCGGCGTCGGATGCGAGGTCAGGAAGTGGACGGTGCGGCGGCCGACCTGGATCGGCAGGTCCCAGTGGGACTTCGAGGAGAGCCGGAAGACGGCCTGCTCGGCCGGGGAGTACCAGTCGGCCGGAGCGGTCGTGGTCGGGTCGTCCGGCAGCATCGCTCCCGGCATGTCCGTCCAGAGGAACTCCCGGAAGGTACGGGCGTTGGCCACGTCGATGGGGTACTTGGAGTACACGACCATGCCGTACTGCCCCGGGAAGAGGCCGAACCCGTAGGCGTCGTCGCCGCCGCCGACCCGGCCGTCGTTGTTGAGGTCGTGTCCGCTCGGCACGCCGGTGTTCGAAGGAGCGATGAACGCGTAGGGATACTCCGCGGGATCGGCACCGTTCTGCCCGATCTCGAGATAGTTGTCGCGGAACAGGTCGACGGCTGCCGGCGCGTAGTCGAACTCGTTGATCAGTACGACGTCGGGATCCACGCGCTGGATCGTCTCCGCCACGTTGCGGGCCTGCGGGTCGTCGCGAGTCGAGAGATCGGCCACGAGCTCACCCTCCACCGACCGGTTCAGCGACGCGTTGAACGTGGCGAAGCGGACCTGTTCCTTCGCCGTGCCGGGCGCGGCGATCGCCGGCCCCGGTCCGGGCGCGGCCACTGCTGACAGCGCGGCGACGGTGGCGGCGGACACGACGATGGCGATGGTGCGACGCATGAGTACCTCCCGAAACGTGCGGACTAGCCGACCCTAGGCCGGGATCGCCGCTCCGGCCAGCGCTCGTGGGCGAACGGGGCGTGAACGCGGCGGGGTCTGACCTGAGGGCACCCGGGTACCTCAGGGTTGGTTGGGCTGAAGAGGCCCACTACGACAGGAGGAAGCCGTGGAACTCATCTTGTGGATACTCGCCGTACTACTGGTGGTGTCCGGCATCGTCAGCCTGTTCCGGGGAGAGGTCCTGTGGGGGGTCGTGCTGATCGTCGTCGGCCTGCTCGTCGGGCCGGGCGGTGTCAGTCTCTTCACCTAAAGACGAGCATGAAATCTCGGTGCCCCTGCGCGACCCTCTGGGAACGCGCGGGGGCACCGGCATTCTGCCGACCGAGGTCTGACGAGGGGCTCACTCCCACTCGATCGTGCCCGGCGGCTTCGAGGTGATGTCGACGGTGACCCGGTTGACCTCACGCACCTCGTTGGTGATCCGGGTCGAGATCTTCTCCAGCACCTCGTAGGGGAGCCGCGCCCAGTCCGCGGTCATCGCGTCCTCGGAGGTGACGGGTCGCAGCACGATGGGGTGGCCGTAGGTGCGGCCGTCGCCCTGGACGCCGACCGAGCGCACATCCGCGAGCAGCACCACCGGGAACTGCCAGATGTCGCGGTCCAGGCCCGACCTGGTGAGCTCCTCACGGGCGATGGCGTCGGCCTCGCGCAGGATGTCGAGCCGCTCCCGAGTGACCTCGCCGATGATCCGGATGCCGAGGCCGGGGCCCGGGAACGGGTGGCGCCACACGATCTCCGGCGGCAGGCCGAGCTGCTCGCCGACCAGCCGCACCTCGTCCTTGAACAGGGCGCGCAGCGGCTCGACCAGCTCGAACTCGAGATCCTCGGGCAGGCCGCCGACGTTGTGGTGGGACTTGATGTTGGCCGCGCCCTCACCCCCACCGGACTCGACGACGTCCGGGTAGAGGGTGCCCTGGACCAGGAACTTCACCTTCGAGCCCTCGGGCGCGCTCTTGATGATGTCGACCTCGGCGGCCTCGAAGGTCCGGATGAACTCACGGCCGATGATCTTGCGCTTGGTCTCCGGATCGGTCACGCCGGCGAGGGCGTCGAGGAACTGCTTCTCGGCGTCGACCACCACCAGCTGGGCGCCGGTCGAGGCGACGAAGTCCCGCTCGATCTGCTCGGTCTCGCCCTTGCGCATCAGCCCGTGGTCGACGTACACGCAGGTCAGTCGGTCACCGATCGCCTTCTGCACGATCGCCGCGGCGACCGCGGAGTCCACGCCTCCGGAAAGGGCGCAGATGGCACGGGCGTCGGGCCCGACCTGCTCACGGATCCGCTCGATCTGCTCCTCGGCGATGTTGCCGATGGTCCAGGTCTGGCGGCAGCCCGCGATGTCCCAGAGGAAGTGCTCGAGGACCTTCTGACCGTGCTCGGAGTGCAGCACCTCCGGGTGCCACTGCACGCCGGCGAGTCCTCGGTCGACGTCCTCGAAGGCGGCGACGGGGGTGGACTCGGTCGACGCCAGCACGTCGAAGCCCTCGGGCGCACCGGTGACCGAGTCGCCGTGCGACATCCATACGTTGTGCTCGAGCGGGATGCCGCCGAGCAGGGTCCCCGGGTGGCCCACGTGGACGCGGGTCCGGCCGTACTCCCGCGCTCCGGTCGCCGACACCGTGCCGCCGAGGCCCTGCGCCATCAGCTGGAAGCCGTAGCACATGCCGAAGACGGCCGTACCGGTCCGGAAGATGGCGGGGTCGACCGCCGGGGCGCCGGCCTCGTAGACCGACGACGGCCCGCCGGACAGGATGATCGCCCGCGGGTTCCTGGCGACCATCTCCTCGACCGGCATCGTGTGCGGGACGACCTCGGAGTACACCCTGGCCTCGCGCACGCGCCGGGCGATCAGCTGTGCGTACTGGGCGCCGAAGTCGACCACCAGGACCAGGTCGTGCTCGTGCTGGCTGGGGTCCGCAGGCACCGTCATGCCGGGAATCCTATCGGCGCGGCGGCCGCTCCCCGAACCCGCGGCGCCGAGCGGACGCACCTGACGTTCCTGTCGTCCAAAGCCCCGTTCGACAGCAGAACCGTCAGGTGCGTCGCGGTCAGCCCGCCCGGCGACGGAGCCAGACGGACCGCTCTCGCTCGGTGAGCGCTCGGCGGCGTGCGACGGTCGAGGTGTCCACCCACCACGCCGGCTGCTCGATCGTCCAGGCACGCGGTCCGCGTCGTTCTCGGGCCCGCTGGTAGGCACCGCGGAGACGCCCCAGGAACCGATGAGTCTCCCGGCGGTCGCCGGCCATCATCGTGACGACCTCGATGCCGAGTCGCCGGGTCAGCTCATCCCGGTCCAGGTCACGACGCCGCCGCCCGTCCTCGAGGTGTACGACGCCGTCGTACTCCCCGGCGACACCCGCCTCCACGTCGAGGAGATCGGGGGTGAAGAGGTGTCGCCCTGTCAGGTCGAAGACCGGGCGATTGCACAGCAGCGGGCGCGGGACGCCCTCGAGGGTCCAGATGATCCGCATCGCCGTCTCCTGCGGCGACCACACGTTCTCGTCCGCCAGTCCGACGGCGTGCCGCAGCTGCTTCATGCCGGGCCGCCCCCTGAGCCGCTCGGCGTAGGCGCCCAGGCTCCCGAGGTCCACGAGGTCGTCGCAGGCAGCCATGTCGATGACCTGCACCGCACGGATCAGGTCCCGGGCGCGCCGCGCCTCGTAGGTGACCGATCGCTCGGGGATCGTGACGCGGAGCCCGTCGATCCGGGTTACGTCGTCCTTGAACAGCCAGTCCTCGGAGAGCACCGCCCCCTGCCTCGGCCTGACGGCCCGCTCGTCGCCGAGCGCGACCGGTACGTCGAGCCAGGTCCGCCCGTCTGAGGCGAGCCCGTTGAACCAGCGCCCGCCGACCCACCGCAACGCTGCCCATCCCGTGGCGGCCGATCCGGACATGCCCGCCATGACCTCCACCGTCCGTTGCTCGGGCACCGCCGCATCGGCGCCCGCCGGCACGTACCAGCCAGGCCCCACGCGCCGCCAGCGCGGCCCGCGAGCCTGTCCGGGGGTCGGCCCGAGCGACCCGCTGGGGTCGATCCGCACCGGTGCAACCACGCCGGGTCGGTTGATGGACGCCTCGAACATGTGACCGAGGATGCGTCGTACGGCCGGGATCGGCATCTCGATCTCCACAGGTGCGGGCGCCTCGCCCCGACGTACCTGACGAATTTGCTGTCCAACCGGTCGCGGCACGACAGGAACGTCAGGTGCGTCGGGTGCGCGGGCCACCCGGTACGACGACCACCCGGAAAAGGCACCAGGGCCCGGCCGGGGAGGGAGGGTGGCCGGGCCCTGGTTGTCCACGCAGCTGCTGGACAGTGCCTGGACTGAGCCCGGACTTCGGGAGGGAGCGTGAATACCCGGGCTCGGAGGATCAACGAGACCGGGCCGGCGGGGTTACGGCGGGGCGACACACCTTCACGAAGTAGTTCACGAGGAGGCGTCGGAGCCGGTCCGGACCGCCTCCGGACGGCTCAGCTGACTCCGACGATCGGCAGCCGGAGGGCCGCCGGCGCGTCCGCTGGTACGACGGGCGCCTTCGGCGCCACCGGCTGGATCCGCTCGTACCTGGACCCGAGCCTGGGGCGCGGGTCCTCCTCGCCCTTGTTGGGCCAGTACGCCATCGCACGCTCGGCCTGGGCGGTGATCGTCAGCGACGGGTTGACGCCGAGGTTCGCGGAGATGGCCGAGCCGTCGACGACGTGGAGGCCGGGGTAGTTGTAGACCCGCTGGTAGGGGTCCAGCACACCGGACTCGGGGCTGTCGCCGATGGTGCAACCGCCGATGAAGTGGGCGGTCAGCGGCATGTTGAACGGTTCCCCGATGTTGCCGGTCGGGGTGCCCCCGATCGCCTTGGCCATCTTGCGGACCGCCTCGTTGGCGGCGGGGATCCAGGTCGGGTTGGGCTCGCCGTCGCCCTGTCGCGACGACATGATCCACTTCCCGGCGATCCTCTTGGGGAAGGTGATGATGGAGTTGTCGACGGTCTGCATCACCAGCACGATGACGTAGCGCTCCGACCAGTGCTTGAAGTCGTAGATCAGACGGAGCGAGGACCGCTGCCGCCACATCTCCTTCAGCCACGCCTTCCAGCGGGTGTCCGGCCCGTCGCCGTCGGTGAGGACGGTGAGCAGCAGGGACATCGCGTTGTGCCCCTTCCCGTAGCGCACGGGCTCGATGTGGGTGACCTCGTCGGGGTGCCACGAGGAGGTGATCGCGACGCCCTGGGTGTAGTCGGTCTTGTCGGTCAGCGGCGCCAGCGCACCGAGGATCGACTCGGAGTTGGTGCGGGTGAGATGGCCGAGCCGGTCGGAGAGCTCGGGCAGCTCGCCCTCGGCCTTGAGCCTGTGCAGCAGCTTCTGGGTGCCGAGGGCAGCGGCGGAGAAGATGACCTGCTCGGCGGTGAAGGTCTTCGTCGCGGACCGGCGGGACAGCTTCGCCTTGGTCCACCGTGCCTTCACCTCATAGCCCCCGCCCGGGAGCGGTCGTACGTTCGTGACGGTGGTGAGCGGGTGCACGACCGCGCCCTGCTGCTCGGCGAGGTACAGGTAGTTCTTGACCAGCGTGTTCTTCGCGTTGTGCCGGCACCCGGTCATGCACTCGCCACAGTTGAGACAGGTGTTGCGGCTGGGGCCGGCCCCCCCGAAGTAGGGGTCGTCGACCTCGGTGCCCGGCGGCTGCTCGGGACCGCCGAAGAAGACGCCCACGGGAGTCGGGTGGAAGGTCTCCCCCACACCCATCTCGTCGGCGACCTGCTTCATGACCTTGTCGGCCGGCGTGATCTGGGCGTACTCGACCACGCCGAGCATCCGCTTGGCCTGGTCGTAGTAGGGGGCGAGCTCGGACTTCCAGTCGGTGATGTGCGACCAGGCCGGGTCCCTGTAGAAGGCCTCGAGCGGCTCGTAGAGCGTGTTCGCGTAGACCAAGGAGCCGCCGCCCACGCCGGCGCCCGCCACGATCATGCAGTCCCTCACCGCGTCGATCCGCTGGATGCCGTACATCCCGGCGTCGGGCATGAAGAGGTACTTGCGCAGGTTCCAGTTGCTCTCTGCGAAGTCGTCGTCGTTGAATCGGGCGCCCGCCTCGAGCACACCGACCCGGTAGCCCTTCTCGGTCAGTCGCAGGGCGCTGACGGACCCGCCGAAGCCGGACCCGATGATCAGGACGTCGTAGTCGAACTCGGTGGTCGGGGTGGTCATGCACGCCCCAGCTTGTCCATCAACCGCAGGGACATGGTCATCGCCTTGGCGTAGGTCTCCTCCGACATGCCCAGCGTCGGGGCGAGCCGCATCAGCCGCTGCGTGGCGACCGACTGGGTCTCGGTGTAGCGATGGATCCCCTCGCTGCCCTGGCGCCGACCCATGCCGGACTCGCGCATGCCGCCCATCGGCGCGTCGATGCTGGCGAACGTGGCACCGAACGCCTCGTTGACGTTCACGGTGCCGCACTTGATCTGGCGAGCGATCACGCGACCCCGCTCGCCGTCCCTGGTGTAGATCGCCGCGTTCAGGCCGTACTCCCCGTCGTTGGCACGCGCGATCGCGTCGGCCTCGTCGTGGAACCGGTAGAGCGAGATCACCGGACCGAAGGTCTCGTTGCCGAAGCAGGTCATCTCCGGGGTCACGCCCTCGAGGATCGTCGGCTCGAAGAAGTACGGCGCCAGGTCGGGCCGTGCGTGCCCGCCGGCCAGGACGCGGGCCCCTCTGGCCACCGCGTCGTCGACGTGGGCCTGGACGGTCTCGAGCTGGTCGGCGGAGATCAAGGTGCCCATGTCGGCCTCCCACGACAGGGTCGCGCCGAGCGTCATCGCCTTCGTCCGGGCGACGAAACGCTCCACGAACCGGTCGTAGACCTGGTCGGCCACGAACATCCGCTCGGTCGAGACGCAGAGCTGGCCGGCGTTGGAGAAGCACGCGCGCACGGCGCCCTCGGCGGCCCGCTCGACGTCGGCGTCGCGGAGCACGAGGATCGGGTTCTTGCCGCCGAGCTCGAGCGAGCAGCCGATCAACCGCTCGGCCGCCTGCTTC
Organism: Nocardioides sp.; assembly: GCF_004803405.1. GTDB lineage: Bacteria > Actinomycetota > Actinomycetes > Propionibacteriales > Nocardioidaceae > Nocardioides > Nocardioides vastitatis. Next base: position 9,054 of record NZ_SSXI01000215.1, read on the forward strand.
GCGATGAGCTTGCCGGTCGCGGTCGAGCCGGTGAAGCAGATGTAGTCGGCGCGCTCGATCATGGGCGTACCGATCTCGCGTCCGGGGCCGGCGACGACCTGCCACAGGTCACGCGGGAAGCCGGCCTCCTCGAGGAGCCTGGCGCCGAGCAGGGCGGAGAGCATGGTCTGCGCGTCGGGCTTGGCGACGACCGCGTTGCCGGCGAGCAGCGCCGGGAGGCCGTCGCACAGCGCCATCGTGAAGGGGTAGTTCCACGGCGAGATGATCCCGACGACCCCCTTGGGCACCCGGTTGACCTCGACCCGCGTCAGCACCGGTATGACGCCGGGCCGGCGTTCGCTGGCGAGGTGCCGATGCGCGGTGCGGGCGTAGTAGCGCGCAGTGAGCGCGATGTGGATGGGCTCGTCGAAGGCGTGCTTGCGCGCCTTGCCGGACTCGAGCTGGATCAGGTCGATGATCTCGTCCTGCCGGTCGAGCACGATGTCGTGCAGGCGGTGCAGGATCTGCGCCCGCTCCTCGAGCGGCACCCGGGCCCACGCCGCCTGCGCCACGCGAGCGCGGCGGAACGCCTCGGCCACGTCCTCGACGCTGGACTGGGGGATGTTCGCCAGCGGGGCGCCGTCGATCGGCGAGTTGACCTGCGTCGTCGTACCTGTCGTGGCCAGCACCCGGTCGGTCAGCCGGGCGACGAGCTCGGGCTCCAGCGCGTACGACGCGCGGGGGTCGTGCTCGGGGTCGTGGGGGCCTGCCACGGCAGGGTTGCCGGGGGCGCCGGGGCCGGAGATCGCTTCGCTCATGTGACGAGACTAGGTGAGCGTCGTCACCGTGACTACCGATCGGTAACGGATGTGCTGCTTTACACATCACTATTTGGTGTCAAGGGCTCGCTCGGGCCGAGAACAGGGCGGCGGCAGCGCACCACGGGCGTCTGCAAGGGCGCTGCAAGGTCCGTGGCACACGCTCGTCGCAGAGCGCGACGACCAGCGTCGCACCGAGGCCTATGGGGGCCCGATGACCACCGCACAGCGCACCGAGCAGAAGAACTTCGCCACGCCCGACGAGACCCGAACCTTCGAGAACGGCGTGGTCGACCTGGTCGGGATCGGCGGGGCGCAGATCGGCAGGCTCACCCTCCAGCCCGGCTGGCGCTGGTCCGAGCACGTCAAGCCGATCGCCGGCACCGAGCTGTGCGAGGCACCCCACTTCCAGTACCACGTCAGCGGCAGGCTCGTGATCCGGATGGCCGACGGGACCGAGATCGAGGCCGGACCCGGTGACGTCACCTCTCTGCCCGAGGGCCACGACGCCTGGGTGATCGGGGACGAGCCGGTGGTGGTCGTCGACTGGTGGGGAGCATCGAACTACGCCAAGGGCTGACCGAGACTCCCCATGACCCCGCCCACCAGGTGGGTCCGGGCGTACAGTGACGCGGGTGAGCGCACTCGCCGTGCGTGTGCTCGGGGAACTCACCGTGGACGGCACCGACCTGACCAGCCTGGACCGCAAGGCACGCGCCCTGCTCCTGTTGCTGGCACTCGCCCGCGGGCGGCCGGTCAGCACCGACGCGCTCGCCGATGCACTCTGGGGTGACGGGCCGCCGGCGCGTCCGTCGGACCAGGTCGCGGTGCTGGCGAGTCGGCTGCGCCGCGTGCTGGGTCGGGAACACATCCCGCGCAGCGACGCGGGCTACCGGCTCCGGGCCGACTGGCTCGACTTGGCCGAGCTCGAGGCGATGGTGAACGAGATCGAAGATCGTCCGGGTGCGGCCGAGGCGCGGGTGCTGGCCGGCGCCGCGCTCGCCCTCATCCGCGGACCGATCGCCGAGGTTCGGGGCACCGCGACCTGGGCG
>NZ_SSXI01000126.1 GCF_004803405.1 Nocardioides sp.
CCCTCCGGCGGCTTCGGGGCCGTGCCCACCACCGCTGGCCTCCCGGTCGTGCGCAAGGGCGGCTACGACCGCGATGCCGTCGACGCCCAGATCCGCCAGCTCGCCAGCGAGAAGGCGACACTGGGCGCCAGCCTCACCGAGTCCGAGCAGCGGGTGATCGAGCTCGAGCAGGAGGTCGCACGGCTCAGGGAGCAGGTCGCCGAGGCGGCCAACCCGTCGTACGCCGGCCTGGGTGGCCGTGCCAGCGCCATGCTGCGGCTCGCAGAGGAGGAGGCCTCCGAGATCCGGGCGACCGCTGAAGCGGACGCGGCCGAGATCCGCGAGCAGGCCACCCGTGATGCCAAGGCGATCCGCTCCGAGGCCAGCCGTGAGGCCGACGACATGCGTGCCGTGCAGCTGCGCGAGCTCGAGGAGAACCGCACCCGACTGCTCGGCGACGCCGAGCAGGAGAGGTCGATGGCCCAGAGCGAGGCCGCCGACCTGCTTGCCGCCGCGCGCCGCGAGGCGGACCAGCTGAGGCTGGCCGCCCAGCAGGAGACCACCGAGGCGCGCAGCCAGGCGCAGCGCGAGGTCGAGCAGGCCCGCGCCGCGGCCGACCGCGAGGTCCAGGAGGCCCGCCGCGCGCTGGCTGTGGAGAAGGAGCGTCTCGCTCGCGAGGCCACCGACCACCACAACAGCGCCGTCGCGGAGACCCGCCGACTGGTCGAGGAGGCCGAGCAGCGGGCTGCCGCAGCCGAGGCGCGTGCCGCCGAGGCCAGCAAGCAGGCTGCGGAGAACCGCGCGGCTGCGCAGACCGAGTCCGAGGCCGTGCTGACCCGGGCCCGTCGTGAGGCGGAGCAGATCCTGGTCTCGGCCCGGACGCAGGCGGAGGCGATCACCGCCTCCGGCGACGCCGAGGTGCAGCGTGAGGTCGCCGCGCGACGGGCCGAGCTCGACCGCCTCACCAAGCGTCGCGACGCGATCACCGCCCAGCTCTCCTCCCTTGCCGAGCTCGTCGCGGGCTTCGGTGAGGACGAGAGTTGAGACCGGAGTCCCGGCACGGGTCCGTGGCTGACGACGAGTCCGCGGCCCTCGACGAGACCTCGGCCGACGGGGCACCGGACCCTCTCGCGGCTGGCGAGGACGAGCTCGCAGCGAGCGCGCCGACGTACGGCGATCCGGGTGCGCCGTTCGACCGGCGGTCGCCGTTCTTCTTCGGCTTCGTCGCCGCCCTGGGGGCGCTGATCGCCTACTGGCTGTTCCAGGCGCTGCTGGGCATCAGCTCGGTGCTGATGCTGGTGCTGGTGGCGTTCTTCCTCGCGGCCGGACTGAACCCGTCGGTGGAGTTCCTCGAGCGGCGCGGACTGCGCAGGTCGCTCGCCGTCACGGTCGTAATCATCGCCGCACTGGGGACGGTGGCGCTGTTCGTGGTCGCGATCGTCCCGGTGATCACCGACCAGATCGCCGCGATCACCAGCAACGCACCGATGTGGCTGGACCAGCTCCAGGAGAACCAGCGGATCCAGGCCCTCAACCGCGAGTACGACGTCATCGACAAGATCAAGGCCTTCGTCACCGACGGGGACTTCGTCTCCACGCTCTTCGGCGGTGCGCTGGGCTTCGGGCTGAAGGTCATCTCGGCGCTGTTCAACCTGTTCGTGGTCGTGGTGCTGACGCTCTACTTCCTGGCGTCGCTCAAGACCACGACCGGCGCGATCTACAAGCTGGCGCCGGCCTCGCGGCGGGACCGGGTCGCGGCACTCGGCGACAAGGTGATCCACAACATCGGCGGCTACGTCTCGGGCGCCTTCGTCGTGGCGCTCTGCGCCGGCCTCACCTCGCTGGTCTTCCTGTGGTTCACCGAGGTGCGCGAGTACGCCGTCGCCCTGGCCTTCGTGGTCGCCGTGCTCGACGTGATCCCGATGATCGGCGCCACGATCGGCGCCGTGGTGGTCACCTCGATCGCGTTCGCCACGGACGTGAAGAGCGGCATCGCCTGCCTGATCTTCTACATCGTCTACCAGCAGGTCGAGAACTACGTGATCTACCCGCGGGTGATGAGCAAGTCCGTCGACCTCCCGGGAGCGGTGATCGTCATCGCCGCGCTGGTCGGCGCCAGCCTGCTCGGCGTGATCGGCGCACTGCTCGCGATCCCGGTGGCAGCGGCGATCCTGCTGGTGATCCGCGAGGTCGTGGTCAGACGGCAGGACCTGCGCTAACAGGTCAGATGACGACCGGCTCCTCGCGGACCACGGTCCGCTCTCCGAGCTTGACGCCCACCACTCCCAGCAGGATCAGCGCGCCGCCGGCGAACTGCACCGCCGACGGCAGCTCGCCCAGGAGGGCCCAGGCCCACACCACCGCGAGCACCACCTCGGACAGGGCGACGAACGACGCCAACCGCGACCCGAGGCGCCGGCTGGCCGCGATCCCCGTCGTGTAGGCCAGCGCCGCCGTCACCAGGCCGAGGAGCAGCAGCGGCACCCACACATCGACGTCCACGTCCGCGTACGCGATCTGGGCGTCGGCCGCGTCGAGCGGCATCAGCCCCACCAGGCCCAGCACGCCGAGCAGCACTCCCCCGACGACCAGGCCGCCGGCCGCCAGCGCGATCGGCGGAAGGCCGCTGCGCTCGTCGGCTGAGATCACGAAGTACGCCGCCGCGCCGACCATCGCCGCCAGCGCCCACGCGGCGCCGACGACGTCGAAGTCCGCGCCGGAGAAGAGATCCAGGACCAGGAGCAGTCCGAGGGCCGCGACGGTGGCCCCGGCCACCGTCACCCGGCCCGGACGCTGGCCGTGGAGCAGCCACATCCACATCACGACGGCCGCCGGAGCCGTGTACTCGATCAGCAGCGCCGGGCCGACCTGCATCGTCTGCACGGCGCTGAAATAGCAGAACTGCGCGCCGGCCACGGCCAGGGCGCCGTACAGGACGACGGTCGGCGCGCTGCGGCGCAGCGTTCCCCACCGACCCCGGAGGGCGACGATCCCGAAGGGAAGGACGACGACCGCGCCGATCGCGATCCGCAGCAGCACCACGGCACCGGCGCTCCAGCCGGACTCGAGCAGTGGCCGGGCGAGGGCCCCGGAGAGCCCGAAGGCGGTCGCCGACGTGAGCGCGAACGCCAGGCCCGGAGCGGTCCGCGACACCGAGGCCAAGCCTATGTCACGAGTCATCGTCGTCATGGTTGATGACACTACGAAGCGACCATGTAATCTGTCAACGTGATTTTCGCTCATGACACCGAGATGGCACTCCAGGCCGCGGTGGCACTGGTCAACTCGGCCGAGGAGCCGGAGACCCTCCAGACTGTCGCGGACCTCGACGCCTTCCTGCGGCGCTTCGGCTACACCGGTCGCCACGACCGGGACGAGGCCGAGCTGGAGTCCGTACGACGCGTGCGTCCCCGGCTTCGTGGGCTGCTGGCAGCCGACCGGGACGGCGCGGTCGAGGTCCTCAACGCGATGCTGGCCGAGGCGCGGGCGGTCCCCCGACTGGTGCGCCACGACGAGATGGACTGGCACGTGCACGCGGTGGCGGACGACCGACCGCTCGCCGAGCGGATCCTGGTGGAGACGGCCATGGCGATGATCGACGTGGTCCGCGCCGACGAGATGTCCCGCCTGGGCGTCTGCGCCGACCCCGACTGCGACGGCCTCGTGCTCGACCTCTCACGCAACCGGTCCCGCCGGTTCTGCTCGACGACGTGCGGCAACCGGGCCGCTGTCGCCGCCTACCGGGCACGCCAGGCCTCTCGCTAGGCCCGCAGCGGGCCAGGTGACCCCAACCCCGACTCAGTCGTCCAGGAACCTGCGGAGCACCTCGACGAAGACGTCCGGGCGCTCGGAGTGCAGCCAATGGCCGGCGTCCTTGATCGTCACCTTGCGGTTGCGCGGGAACCAGCGGTCCATCGCGGCGTCGTACTCCGGCTTCACGTACTCCGACCGCTCGCCGGCGAGCCACAGCACCCGACCCTCGTACGGCGCCACGCCGGCCAACTGCTCCTCGGGCCAGGTGCCGAGGACCGCCAGGTCGCGCTCGAGCACGTCGAGGTTGACCTGCCAGCGCCACCCGGAGCCCTCGCGGCGGAGGTTCTGCAGCAGGAAGGACCGGACCGTGGTGTTGGGGACCGCGGGCTGCAGGAGCCGGTCGGCGTCCGAGCGGTGCTCCACCGCGGACAGGTCGAGCGCGCTCATCGCCTGCATGTAGCCGGCGAACTCGCTCCCGGTCGCGTAGGTCACCGGCGAGATGTCGGCCACGCAGAGCCGACTGACGCGCTCGGGGTGCAGCAGCGCGAGCACCATCGCCACCTTGCCGCCGAGGGAGTGTCCGACCAGGGTGACCGGTTCGCCCTCCGGCAGCACGTCGACCACCTGAGCCGCGGTCTCCACGAAGTCGAAGCGCTCCGGCCACGACGAGCGACCGTGGTGCGGCAGGTCGACGAGCTGGACACGGTGCTGCTCGGCGATCTGCTTGGCGACCGTGGTCCAGTTCTTGCCCTGGCCGAAGAGGCCGTGCAGGAAGACCACACGGCTCCCGGAAGTGCCGAGAGCCGTGTGGTGAAGCGTCACGGCAGGACCTTAGCGGGACCGGCCGTCGGTGTGGTCATCAGGAATAGTCGTGGAAGCCCTTGCCGGTCTTGCGGCCGAGCTCTCCGGCGGCGACCTTCGCCTCGAGCGTGGCGGCCGGCGCGAAACCCGGCTCGCCGAACTCTCCGTGGAGCTCCTTCTGGATCGCCAGCGACACGTCGTTGCCGACCACGTCGAGCAGCTCGAAGGGACCCATCGGGAAGCCCGCGGTCTCCTTGACCGCCGCGTCGATGACGGTCATCTCGACGCCGGTCTCGTGCAGCTTGATCGCGTCGTTGAGGTAGGGGAAGAGCAGGAGGTTCACGATGAACCCGGAGCGGTCGCCCGCCGAGACAGCGATCTTGCCGACGTTGGCTGTGAGCGCCCTGGTGGTCTCGGCCACGTCCTCGGCGGTGGCGTCGGTGGTGATCACCTCGACCAGCTTCATGACCGGCGCGGGATTGAAGAAGTGCATGCCGATGACCGACTCGGGACGGCCGGTCGCCTCGCCGAGCTTGGTCACGGGTAGCGAGGAGGTGGTGGTCGCGAGGATGGCACCCGGCTTGGCGATCCGGTCGAGGTCACCGAACAGCTCGAGCTTGACCTCGAGGTCCTCGGCGATCGCCTCGACGACGATGTCGACGTCGCCGAGCGCCTCGCGCTCGGTCGAGCCGGTGAGGCGACCGAGCAGGTTCGCCTTCTCGTCCTCGGTGCCACGGCCCTTCGCGATGGCGCGGTCGAGGTTCTTGGTGATGTAGCCGTAGACGCCGTCGAGCTTCTCCTGGCTGCGACCCACGAACACCACGTCGTACCCGGCCTGGGCGAAGACCTGGACGATCCCGGAGGCCATGGTGCCGGTGCCGACGACGCCGACCCTCGCGATGTCCTGCTTGAACTCGGGCGCCGGTGCCTGGCCGGCGGCGGCTGCCTCGTCGGCGAACGTGCGGCCGTCGGTGGCCATCTTCTCGAGCAGCTCGGCCGGCCGGTGGAGGTTGTCGCCGGTGTCGGCGTAGCGCGCGGCGAGCAGGTCGCGCACGGCCGCGACACCGAGCTCGTCCACGGTCGTCAGCGGGCCCTTGGGATAACCGCAGCCGAACCGCATCGCGGCGTCGATGTCCGTCACCGAGGCGTAGCCCGACTCGTAGGTGCGCACGGCATGGTTGAGGTACGGCAGCACCAGCGTGTTGAAGATCTGCTCGCTCGAAATCATGGCTGGAAGTGTGTCAGCCCTCGTCAGCGATTACTACCGCTGAGTAACGAGACGGACCTCACTCGCACGTCGCCGGCGCCTGCGCTCGGACCGGCCGGTCACGGTAGCCTCGCCCGCTGTGAGACTCGTGGTGGCCCGGTGCCAGGTGGACTATGCAGGCCGACTGACCGCACATCTCCCGATGGCGACCCGCGTGCTCATGATCAAGGCCGACGGATCCGTGCTGGTGCACTCCGACGGCGGCTCCTACAAGCCGCTGAACTGGATGTCGCCGCCGTGCACGGTCCGGGAGACGATCATCGAGGACGACGGCGTCGAGCGGGTCGAGTGGACGGTGACGGCGAAGGCGGCCAAGGGCGCCACTCCGGACACCCTGCGGATCCTGATCGAGGAGATCCACCACGATTCCAACCACGAGCTCGGCGTCGACCCCGGCCTGCAGAAGGACGGGGTCGAGAAGCACCTCCAGGAGCTGCTCGCGGAGCACCCGGGCGCGCTGCTCCCCGGACTGACCCTGGTCCGGAGGGAGTTCCCCACCGCGATCGGTCCGGTCGACCTGATGTGCCGCGACTCCGACGGCGCGAGCGTCGCGGTGGAGATCAAGCGCAGAGGGGAGATCGACGGTGTCGAGCAGCTGACCCGCTACCTGGAGCTGCTCAACCGCGACCCGCTGCTGGCGCCGGTGCGGGGGATCTTCGCCGCGCAGGAGATCAAGCCGCAGGCGCGCGTCCTGGCCGGGGACCGCGGCATCGCCTGCGCAGTGGTCGACTACGACGCCCTGCGCGGGCTCGACGACCCCACCGACCGGCTCTTCTGAGCCCTGGCGTACGGCGATGGTCACCATCTTCCACATCGCGTTCGCCCGCGACTGGGCGGCCGCCCAGGAGGCGGGCGCCTACGTGATGTCCACCCGCGGCCGGACGCTCGCCGAGGAGGGCTTCATCCACTGCAGCCGCGGTGACCAGTGGCCGGCCGTGCGCGCGGCCTTCTACGGCGACGTCGACCCCGCGTCGGACCCACTGCTGCTGCTGCACATCGACACGACCCGGCTCGACGTACCGGTCGTCGAGGAGCCACCCGAGCCAGGATCGACCGAGGCATTCCCCCACATCTACGGGCCGCTGCCCCTCGACGCGGTGGTCCGGGCGGTCCCGCTGGACGCAGCAGCGGCAGCGCCCGCAGTGCGGTCGGAGAGCTTCTCGCGGCTCTTCTTCCGGGAGGTCGCGTTCAACGTCGCGATGGTCCTCGTGGTGATCGCGCTCGGCACCGCGGGCATCGCCCTCGGCGCCCTGGTGGAGGAGCGGATCGGACCCGGCATCGGCGGGATCGTCGGCGTCCTGGTCGGCGTCGCGTCCGCGGTGCGCCTCTACCGCAACCGACACCCGGGCCGACCCAGCGCGGCCTGATCGCGCAGGCTAGGCTCCGGCGACCCGGGGCGCGGTGGGGTCCGCCTCGTCGCCGTTCTGCTCGCGGGCGACGTACTCCTCGATGTCGTTGAGGTCGTTCTTGCTGCGGGTGACCACGGCCAGCAGGTCGCTCATCGTGGCGACCTCCTCGACCTGCTCCTTGATGAACCACTGCATGAACTGCTCGGAGGCGTAGTCACCCTCCTCGCGCGCGATCTTGAGCAGGTCGTTGATCTGCGAGGTCACCTTCCGCTCCTGCTCGAACGCCAGCGCGATCGGTGCCACCACGTCCTCGAAGGTCGAGACCGGGGCCTCGACGGCCGGGATCTCCACGGCGGCGTCGGTGTCGAGGAGGTACTGCACCATCATCATCGCGTGCGAGCGCTCCTCGAGCGCCTGGCCGTAGAAGAAGGCCGCCATCTGCGGCATCGTCAACGCGTCGTAGTAGACGGCGCAGGCGAGGTACTGGTTGTGCGCGGCGAACTCGTTGCCGATCTGGACGTTGAGCTGATCGGTGAAGCGGGTGGCAGCCATGGGCGGCAGCCTAGTCGTCCCTCACGCGGCCTTCTGCAGGGCCTTCTTCTTGACCTTCTTGCCGTCCGCGCGCACCAGGACCCGCTTCTTCACGGTGTAGCCGTCGGGGAGCGTGCCCTCTTTGAGCATGCGGATGGGGCAGCGGGCGCAGCGCGTCTTCGAGACGCAGCACTTCGTCTTGGGGAGCTTGCGCACCTTCCCCTTCGACTTCTTCGACTTGCCCATGCGCGGCACCCTAACAGTTGAGGATAGGCACGCCTAACCGATGTGACGACGATCGCGCGGACTCGGCCGCGGCCAGCGTCGCAGTCGCTAGGGTGCCGAGGTGATCGAGATCTGGCTGAATCCCTCCTGCTCCAAGTGCCGCGTCGCGCAGCGAGAGCTAAAGGCGTCGGGCGTCGCCTACACGGTCCGGCGGTATCTCGACCAGCCGCCGAGCGTCTCCGAGATCGAGGACGTCCTCCGTCGTCTGGGCCTCGAGCCCTGGGACCTCGCGCGAACGACCGACGCGAAGAGGCTGGGCCTCACCCTGCCCGCCAGGGACGCCTCCGAGCGGAAGGCCTGGACCCACCTGATGAGCGAGAACCCGAGGCTGATCCAGCGGCCGATCCTGACCGCGTCCGACGGCACGACCGTGGTCGGCCGCGACGCCGAGTCGCTTGCCCGGGTGATCGACGCCGGGTGATCGACGCCCGTCGATCGACGCCGGGTCGGCGGGTGCGCCGGGAGGTCCCCAAGTCTGCCCGTTGGGTCATTCCCCGAGCGGGACGAGCCGTGAAGGATCGGCCGCGACGGAGCAACGCCGAACCGACGGGATGACGAGGTGGCCGAGCGGATCTGTCGGACATGTGGCACGCCGGAGAACGGTGCGGCGGCGTTCTGTCATGTCTGCGACACCTACCTCGGCTGGACCCTCAACATCGACATCCCGACCCCGACCGCCGACCCGCCTCCTCCTCCGCCACCGCCACCACCGCCGGGGCCGTCGCGCGACCGGTCCGTCGATCCGCGGCCGGACCCTCCGCGTCCCGACCGCGTGCTGGCCCCGGTGGCATCGCTGAAGCAGACCGAGGTCGTCGTCACGGCCAGCTCCCCCGGCAGGTTCGAGCTCTCCCTGAAGAACGACTCGACGATCGTGGACTCCTACGTCATCGACCTCGCCGACCCTCCGGCCTGGCTCGCCCTGACCCACTCCGAGACGAACCTGCTGCCGGCCACGGTGCGCACCGTGGAGGTCGCCCTGGCCGTGCGCCCCGGCATCCTCGCCGTGGCCCAGCGGACGACGGTTCCGATCATGATTCGGTCATCGGTCGAGCCGTCCCGCGCGACCCCGCTCCAGATCGACGTCGTCGTGCCGCGGTTCGGCCCGCCGGCGACCCTGGTCGCCCAGCCCAACCTGATCCGGCTCGCGGATGTCACCGACGGCGCCTTCCAGCTCCAGCTCGACAACCGAGCCGCCAACTTCGCGCGCCGCTACGAGCTGGCGGCGACCGACCCCGAGGGCGTGGTCCAGGCGAGGTTCGCGCCGCCGGTCGTCGACGTCCCCGCGGGAGGCCTCGCGCAGGCGGCGGTCCGGTTCACCGCTCCCCCACCGCCACCGGGCAAGGAGCTCTCCCGCCAGCTCACCGTCACGGGGACCGACGCCGAGGGCCCGATCTCGGTCTCTGTGACCCTCGCCCAGTACGCCTCACCGCCGCCGGAGAGCCTTCCCGTCCGGCTCCGGCTCGAGCCGACGACGATCTCGATGGTCGACACCGGGACGGCGGCCGTGAACGTGGTGGTCGACAACCGGGGCGGGCACCAGCAGGTCAAGCTCAACCTGAGTGGCAGGGACCCCGGCGGCCGGATCGGGTTCAGCTTCGACCACACGCGGGTCGCGGTCACCGCTAACAGCCTCGGGTACGTCCGTGTGGTCCTGGAGACGCAGCCCCCCGTGCGCGGGGCGTCCGCGACCAGGCCGTTCTCCGTGGTCGCCGTCGCCGACGACGGCCGTGAGGTCGAGGCCGCCGGGACCCTCGAGCTCTCGTCACGGCCGGATCCGATCGCCTCGGCGACCCTCCACGTCCACCCCGAGCATCTGCTGACCAAGGGGCGCAAGGGCAGCTACGCGGTCGATGTGGACAACCGGGCGGGGATCGAGCCGCTGCACGTCCGGCTGACCGCTGTCGACGAGTACGGCACGGCCCGACTCGGCCTCCAGCCTCCGGTCCTGCTGGTGCTGCCAGGCCAGGTGGCGCGGGCCGGCCTGGTGGTCGAGCATCCGCGGCCAGCGGGGGGAACCACCTCGTCCCGGAGGGTGCAGGTCAGCGCGACCTCGCAGACCGGCCGGATCGAGGCCGAGGCGACGTTCACGCAACAGTCGGAGAACCTTCGCCGTCTGTGGGCGGTCCTCATGGTGCTGCTCGGTGTCTGTGTCCTGCTGCCCGGTGTGGTCCTGTGGCTGAACGACCCGCAGCTCGACCCGAGCACCATCGAGGGCGTGGTCCGGCAGCTGGTCGACGACGCGCAGTCTCAGCGGAGGCCGGCCACCGGGAACGTGATGACAGCCGTCGCGGCAGCGTTCCTCCTGCTGCTCCTGCTGTGCACCGCGCTGATGCTGCTCGGCCTGACCGGCGGCGGCCGCATGGTGCGGTTCGCCGCCATCGTGGCGGCGGTCAGCGGCGTCGGCGTGCTGGTCGGCAGCGGAGCGGGCGTGGGGCTGCCGTTCGCGCTCGTGGGCGCCGTGATCGCCTTCGCCGGCGGGGTGATGCTCCGGCGGTGAGCCCGCTGCCGAGTTGCGGTGACGCAGTCCGGTGCGCCGGTCCGGGGCATCAGTCCAGGGCGTCAGTCCAGGTCGTTGGCCCTGCGGATCACCTGCACGATGCCGCCCATGATCTCGGTGAGCCCGAAGTCCTTGGGCGTGTACACCGCGGCCACGCCCAGCTCGTGGAGTCGCCTGCCGTCGGAGTCGGGGATGATGCCGCCGACGATCACCGGGACCTCACCCATGCCGGCCTCCCTGAGGCCGTCGAGCACGGCCGGCACCAGCTCCATGTGCGACCCGGAGAGGATCGACAGGCCCACGCAGTGCACGTCCTCGGCCACGGCGGCGGCGACGATCTGCTCGGGGGTGAGCCGGATGCCCTGGTAGATCACCTCGAAGCCGGCGTCACGGGCACGTACGGCGACCTGCTCGGCGCCGTTGGAGTGGCCGTCGAGACCCGGCTTGCCGACGAGCAGTCGCAGCCGACTTCCCTCGCCGCCGAGCTCCTCGGCGGTCTTCCGGACGGCCTCGCGGACCGCGGTCAGCTCCGCTCCGGCCTCGGCGACGCCCACGGCACCGGCGACACCGGTCGGGGCACGGAACTCGCCGAACACCTCGCGCAGCGTTCCGGCCCACTCCCCGGTGGTGGCGCCCGCGCGCGCGGCGGCGAGCGTGGCACCCATCAGGTTCGCGCCCGACTTGGCGTCCTCGGCGAGCCGGGTGAGGGCGGCGTCGACCTCGGCCTGGTCCCGCTGAACCTTCCACGCCTCCACCGACGCGATGGCCGACTCCTCGGCCAACGGGTCCGCGGTCATGATCGCCTCGTCGAGGTTCGCCGTCAGCGGGCTGGGCTCGGTGGTCTCGAACCTGTTCACGCCGACGATGATCTCCTCCCCCGCCTCGATCCGCCCGCGACGGACGGCGTGGGCCGAGACCAGCTCCTGCTTCATGTAGCCGGAGTCGACCGCGGCGATCGCGCCGCCCATGGCCTGGACCCGGTCGATCTCCGCTCGCGCGCCCTCGACGAGCTCGGCGACCTTCGCCTCGATCACGTGCGAGCCGTCGAAGATGTCCTCGTACTCCAGCAGGTCGGACTCGAAGGCCAGGACCTGCTGCAGGCGCAGCGACCACTGCTGGTCCCACGGGCGTGGGAGGCCGAGCGCCTCGTTCCACGCCGGGAGCTGGACCGCGCGGGCACGCGCCTTCTTCGACAGGGTCACGCCCAGCATCTCGAGCACGATCCGCTGGACGTTGTTCTCCGGCTGCGCCTCGGTCAGGCCCAGGCTGTTGACCTGCACGCCGTAGCGGAACCGGCGCATCTTCGGGTCCTGTACGCCATACCGCTCACGGGTGATCTCGTCCCACAGCTCGACGAACGCGCGCATCTTGCACGTCTCCTCGACGAACCGGACGCCCGCGTTGACGAAGAACGAGATCCGGCCCACGACCGTCTCGAAGTCCTCGTCGGAGACCTGGCCGGAGGCCTTCACCGTGTCCAGCACCGAGATCGCGGTGCACAGGGAGTACGCGAGCTCCTGGGTCGGCGTCGCGCCGGCCTCCTGCAGGTGGTAGCTGCAGATGTTGATCGGGTTCCACTTCGGGATGTAGTGGACGGTGTAGGCGATCATGTCGGCGATCAGCCGCAGGGAGTGCTCCGGCGGGAACACGTAGGTCCCGCGGGAGAGGTACTCCTTGATGATGTCGTTCTGGGTGGTGCCCGCGAGCTGCTGGGCGACCTCCTCCGGCGCCAGGTCAGGGTTCTGCTCCTCGGCGACGACCTGGTACATGGCCAGCAGCCACATCGCGGTGGCGTTGATCGTCATCGAGGTGTTCATCCCGGTGAGCGGGATCTGGTCGAAGAGCTTGCGCATCTCACCCAGGTGCGGCACCGGGACGCCGACCTTGCCGACCTCCCCGCGCGCGAGAGGGCTGTCCGGGTCGTAGCCGGTCTGGGTCGGAAGGTCGAACGCCACCGAGAGGCCGGTCTGGCCCTTGGCCAGGTTGGTGCGGTACAGCGCGTTGGACGCCTCCGCGGTCGAGTGCCCAGCGTAGGTCCGCATCACCCACGGACGGTCCTTCTCATGACTGGCGGGAGAAGTGGTCATAGAGCGAAGCGTAGGGCGATTGCTACTTGTTGGTAACACCCCGGACATGTGTGGTTGTGCACAGCGAACGGGCTTGACCTGGGCGCCGCCTATGCGGGGATGGGCTCCCGCTCGAGCTCGATGACGCGGATCAGGCGGGTCAGGTGGAGCATCCGCCGCACGGCCGGAGAGGCGCCGCGGAGCACCACCCGTACGCCGTACCGCTGCGCCTGGCGGCTGGCGGCCGCGAGGACCTTGAGGGCGGTCGGATCGGCCGAGAGGACGCTGCTGATGTCGACGACCACCTGGCCGTCGAGGGCCTCGTCGTGGACGCTGAGATGGTCGTAGAGCGCGGTGCGCACCTCGCCGGTGCTGCGCACGTCGAGGTCGCCGCCGAGGACCAGCACCGGCCCGTCGTGGCTGATCTCGACACAGGGCTTGCGGGCCGCGTCGCCGCGGCGTGACCTGCGATCCATCTGCGTCTCCCTCATGTGCCCTCCCCGATGTGGGTCGGCGCTCCGCGCCGATCCCTTCACCACCATGACGCTCAGATACCCCGATCGGTTGCACCTCACTCCGAGAAATTTCCGAGCGTGTCGCGCGCCGAGGACTCCCGGACGCCGGTTCCGGGCGGTTCACGTACGCTCCGAGTCATGGTCAACCTCACCCGCATCTACACGCGCACCGGCGACGCCGGAGAGACCCGCCTGGGCGACATGAGCGTGACGACCAAGACCGACCTGCGGCTCGAGGCCTATGCCGACGTGGACGAGGCGAACGCCCACATCGGCGTCGCCGTCGCCACCGGCGGGCTCGAGAGCGACGTGGTCGAGGTGCTCACCAGGGTGCAGAACGACCTCTTCGACGTGGGCGCCGACCTCTGCACGCCGGTGGTCGCGAAGCCGGAGTATCCCCCGCTGCGGATCGAGCAGGAGTACGTCGACCGTCTCGAGCAGTGGTGCGACCACTACAACGAGCAGGTCCCGAATCTCCGGTCGTTCATCCTCAACGGCGGCACCCCGGCGGCCGCCCAGCTCCACGTGGCGCGCACCGTCGTCCGGCGCGCGGAGCGGAAGGCGTGGGCGGCCTTCGCGGTGCACGGCGAGGTCATGAACAAGCTCGCGATCACCTATCTCAACCGGCTCTCCGACCTGCTGTTCATCCTCGCCCGGTACGCGAACCGTGAGCAGGGCGACGTGCTCTGGGTCCCCGGCGGCGAACGCGACGAGTGACCGGAGCCATGGCCGGGGGCCGAGCGAGCCGCGCCTCGAGGCCCGCCGTCGCGGGCCTGGCCCTGGTGATCGCACTGGGGCTGGCGGCGTGTGACCGGCCC
>NZ_SSXI01000292.1 GCF_004803405.1 Nocardioides sp.
ATCCGCAGAGCGGCCGAGGCCGAGCGCCAGGCCCGGGCGCGTGCCGCCGAGCGCCGCGCACGGCTGCTGCGCGAAGGTCGCGCGGGCCAGGCCGTGTTGACCGCGGTCGGCTACGTCCTCTCCCGGCTCGAGATCTCCGTCGACCAGGCCGGTCGACGGCGTCAGACGGTCGAGGACTCCCGCCGTGGCCGCGAACAGGAGCTGATGACCGTCCGGCAGCAGCTGCGCGACCTCGGGCGTGAGCTCGATGAGCTGGTCAGCTCGGTGCACCGCGACGAGATGGCGCGCGCCCAGCAGCGGATGCGGATCGAGCAGATCGAGGCGAAGGCGCTCGAGGAGCTCGGGCTCGAGGCCGACGCACTGGTCGCCGAGTACGGCCCGGACCAGCCGGTGCCGGTGCTCGAGATCCCCGACGAGACCGTGGCCTCAGGTGTGGACGACGCGGAACCCTCCGGTGAGGCCGCCGAGGGCGCCGGCCATGCAGCCGCCGACCACGACGTGAGCGAGGCCGAGCCCGGGCCGCGCACGGTGCCCTACGTGCGCGAGGAGCAGGTCAAGCGGCTCCGCTCTGCGGAGCGTGCGCTTGCCATGCTGGGCCGGGTGAACCCGCTGGCTCTGGAGGAGTTCACCGCGATGGAGGAACGCCACCAGTTCCTCTCCGAGCAGCTCGAGGACCTCCGCGCCACCCGCAAGGACCTGCTCGACATCGTCAAGGACGTCGACGCGCGTGTGGAGCAGGTCTTCACCGAGGCCTACGCCGACGTCAGCAAGGCGTTCGACCAGACCTTCGCGCGGCTCTTCCCGGGTGGCGAGGGCCGGCTGGTGCTCACCGATCCCTCCGACATGCTCGCGACGGGCGTCGAGGTCGAGGCGCGTCCGCCCGGCAAGAAGGTGAAGCGGCTCTCGCTGCTCTCCGGTGGCGAGCGATCGCTCGTGGCCGTCGCGTTCCTCGTCGCGCTGTTCAAGGCGCGTCCGTCGCCGTTCTACATCCTCGACGAGGTGGAGGCCGCGCTCGACGACACCAACCTCGGCCGGCTGCTGGAGATCTACGAGGAGCTGCGCGAGAACTCCCAGCTGCTCGTGATCACCCACCAGAAGCGGACCATGGAGGTCGGTGACGCCCTCTACGGCGTCACGATGCGCGGCGACGGCGTCTCGGCGGTGATCAGCCAGCGGCTGCGGAAGGAGTCGGCCTGACATGCCGGCCGAACGTCCGGGCCGGTCGTCCTACAGGGCCTGGCGGACGGCGACGACCCGCTGGTCGGACGACGACGTGTACGGCCACCTCAACAACGCGCGCTACTTCGACCTGATCGACACTGCCGTCAACGCGCAGCTGGCAGAGGCGACCGGTATGGACATCCGGACGCTTCCCGCCATCGGCGTGGTCGCGGAGGTGTCCTGCAGGTACTTCGCCGAGTGGGCTACCCCCGCCCGATCGAGATGGGGCTGGCGGTCGAGAAGCTCGGGAGATCCTCGGTCATCTACCGGATCGGCCTGTTCCAGGGCGACCCGGACGGTGAGGGCGCCACCGCGTCCGCCGAGGGCCGCTTCGTCCACGTGTACGTCGACAACACCGACCCGACGCGACCGGTGACCGAGGTTCCGGACGTGGTCCGCAAGGCGGTCGCGCCGCTCGTCGTCTGACCTGTGCCGCTGGGCGGTTCGCAGCTCTGTCGTTGCCGGTACTTCACCCATGGTGGTGCAGGATGGGTGAGGAAGAGCTCGATACCTACTCGGAGGAGTCGAAGGTGCTGTTCGTCGTGTCGGCGGTTCTGCTGAGCCTGGTCGTCGCCGGACTCGTGGTCGTCTACGTCGCCTACCCGCACCGTGGGGAGAAGGTGCCCTACGCGCCATGGCTGGGGGAGGCCATGGGGAAGGCGGTCGACGCCACCCCCGTGATCGAGGACGGCGAGCTAGACCTCCAGCGAGAGGCCCAGCGGTCGCGCTGAGGCGCTACCGCCGACGACGAAGCACCCGGACCGGCGGCGGCCAGCCTTGCGGCCACTCGCCAGCGCAAGGAGCTCCTGATCGCCGCCAGCTTCCGCCGCTCCCGGAGCCGTGCCCGCTGGTCCTTGATCGCCGTCCTCTGCTGCCGCACCCCGGCGCGCAGGTTCGCGGTCTCGTCGCGCTGGTCACGGAGGTCGGTGAGCCGGGCCGGGATCGCGTCCGCGTCCGGCTCCTGCCCGGGCGGTCGGCGATCCGGGACCACGAGCACGAGGGCGCCGTCCTCCACGACGAGGGACTCGGTCTGCTCGAGCCAGCCGACGAGGTCGGGCACGTGCTCGATCACACGGCTCGCGAAGACCCAGTCGAAGGGCGCCCCCGCCTGCGCCGCTCGGCGAAAGTGCGGATGCCGGCGCCGCCCCATAGCGGGAAGTCGATCTCGGGAACGTCCTCGACCGTGATCGGCGGACTGTTGCGGTGCATCGCCACGAGGCGCTCGCGCGGGTAGCCGTCGGCGTATCTCACGTCCACGCTCGACGGTGATACCAGCGGCTTGTCCAACAGCCCGATCTCGAGGCGGCGGCCTCGAGAGAAGTCGAAGAGGCGCGCGACATGCTGCCTCCGCGGGGACTCGTCGGGAGTCGTCACGGTCGGCGCCCGGGATCCTTCCCCTTCGCTCGCAGGTCGCCCCGGCGGAGGTGGAGGTGGCGACGCAGCCGGCGTCGCACTCGAGCGTAAGCGGTCAGCTCGGAGGGACTCGGAGCAGCCGCGCCCTTCTTCCTGTTCGTCGCCTTCGGCCGACTCCGCCGCTGAGGGGGCCACTCGTTGCCGAGTCCGGCCAGGCAGTCCAGGAGGAACCGCTCGTTGCTCGTCAGCGGTGCCGGCGCCTCCCGCTCGTCGACGATCGTCGCACCGCCCTCGATCGACAGCCGGCCGTCGGGGAAGAAGTGGTCGTTGATCCAAGCCACCTCCTTGCCGAACCTGGCATCGAGGAGCGCCACCTCGTCTCGCGTGAGGACGAGGCTGCGGCGCTCGAGGGGCTCGCGGCCGACGATCTGGTCGCTGACGGCCGTCGCCGCGACAGGACTCTCCAGGCGTGCGTTGAGGTAGCGCATCCACTCCACCTCCTGCGCGGTCAGTGACCGGTTGACGTCGTCCCGGCTCAGATCGAAGTCGGTCAGGTCCTGGATCCCGAAGGTCTGGTCCATGAACGACTCGAACAGCTCCTTCCGGACGCTGTCGTAGTGGATGACCAGACAGTTGTCCGCACCGAGGATCTCGTCGAGGGCCTGGACACGAGGGCCCATGCTCAGCTCGGCGGGCCAGCGGACGTACTCGTCGAGGTACTCCGGCAGGGTGACGGTGTAGCGAGCGCGCTTGACGTGCTCGGCATAGGAGGAGATCGCGTGTCCGGCGACGTCGCGGACATAGATGACCGATCGCAGCCGGACGCCTCGTGCCTGCAGAAGCCCATGCAGGCTGCGGAGACGGTCCACGTCGAAGTAGGCCAGGAACTCCGAGGAGTAGGCGATCGTCGGCTGCGTCGTTGCGGCGATCTCAGCGAACAGGCCGTCGAGCGCGGCGTCGGACTGCTCCTCGGTAGTTCCCGGCTTGGGCGCGAGACAGGCTTGAAGCGCCAGGCCGTTCCCGCTCATGGCCTGGCCACGACGGGCGCGCGCGTCGGTAACGTGCTCGGGATAGCGAATCCCGAGCCGTGCCAGTTGCTCCCGGTTGCGCACGAGAGCGACCTGAAGGGAGCTGGAGCCGGTCTTTCCCATCCCGAGGTGGAGCACGACGTCGGTAACAGTCACGTGCAGACGCTATCGCGGCGGGGCGTCTGAAAGGATGATGGGCATGTCGAGCCCACGAGTATCGGTGATCACGGCCGTCTACGACCCGCCGCGTGACGCGTTCGAGGCCACGGTCGCGTCAGTCCTCGCACAGACGAACGAGGACTGGGAGTGGATCCTCACCGACGACCGCTCGCCCAGTGACTGGGTCGTGCCGCGGCTGCGTGAGCTCGCCGCCCAGGAGCCGCGGGTGAGGGTCCGGGTGCGCGAGGAGAACGGCGGCATCGTCGCGGCCAGCAACGACTCGCTGGCCGAGGCGTCGGGGGAGTTCGTCGCGCTGCTCGACCACGACGACGTCCTGGAGCGTCAGGCCCTCGAGCGGATGCTTCAAGCGATCGACGGGACCAGGGAGCCTGACGAGGTCGACTACGTCTACAGCGACCAGGACTGGATGACTGCGGACGGGAGATGCCACCGGCCGTTCCGCAAGCCCGACTGGTCTCCCGAGCGGCTCCGGCACCACATGTACACCACGCACTTCTCCATGCTGCGCCGCTCCCTGGTGCTCGACGTGGGCGGCTTCCGCGCCGGCTTCGACGGCTCGCAGGACCACGACCTCGTCCTTCGAGTGACCGAGCAGGCGCGGCAGATCGTGCACGTCCGCGAGGTCCTGTACCACTGGCGTCAGATTCCCGGATCAGCCGCCGCGGACCCTCATGCCAAGCCGTACGCCTGGGACGCCGGCGTGCGAGCGGTGCAGGACCACCTCGACCGCGTGGGCATCGAGGCAGTGGCCTTGCATGGGCTCGCACCGGGCTTCTACCAGATCGACCGCACCCCCGATCTCACCACGCCGGTCAGCGTCATCATCCCCACGATCGGCTCACAAGCGACGGTGTGGGGCAGTCGCCGCACCCTCGTGGTCCAGGCGGTGTCCTCTCTCCTGGAGAAGACGCAGCACGAGAACCTGGAGTTCGTGGTCGTCTACGACACCCCCACGCCGCCGACGGTCATCCACGAGCTGCGCTCCATCCCGGGGGCACGCCTGCGGTTCGTCGAGTTCACGGAGGAGTTCAACTTCTCCGCGAAGTGCAACGTCGGTGCCCTTCACGCGTCCGGCGACGTTTTCGTGTTCCTCAACGACGACATGGAGGCCGAGTCCGACGGCCTCATCGAGACCCTGATCACGCCGCTCAACGAGCCCGGGGTGGGCGCGACGGGGGCGAAGCTCCTGTTCGAGGACGGCCGGATCCAGCACGCCGGCGTCATCTACGGAGACGGCCAGATCGGCCACCACTACTACCGCTCGCACCGGAAGCGCGGCTCCTATTGCGAGCTGGCGATGAACCGGGAGGTCTCTGCCCTGACCGGGGCCTGCCTCGCCATGCGGCGCGAGACCTTCCAGGAGGTCGGCGGATTCACCGAGAAGCTGCCCGGGAACTTCAACGACGTCGACATGTGCCTGAAGATCCGGGCTCAGGGTCATCGGCTGATCTGGATGCATGACGCCGTGCTCCACCACTTCGAGTCGGCGACTCGCGAGGCGTCGATCAAGCCGTTCGAGCTCCGTCACATGACGCGCAGGTGGGGCGACCACGAAAGCGTCAGGGACGCGTACACGAGCTCCTGAGTCCGTCCGGGACCGGTCAGCCCCGCAGGCGACGCGCCACCGCGCCGACCTTGCGCCTCACCCGGGCCGCAGGCCGGCGTGCCATCTGCTCCAGCTGCGCCTGCAGCCGGTCGATGACCCCGTTGCGGTTCTCCAGCCGGGCTCGCAGGTCGGCCTGCCGCTCGCGGGCACGCTTCAGGTTGGCCCGGAGCTTGACCGTCTCGGCCTGCAGTCCTCGGATCTCGTCGCGCGCCCTGAACTCGGCGCGGCCAGCGTCCTCGAACCGGTGGGTGTGCTGATCCCGGATCCGGACCGCGTGAACTGGGACGACCTCCTGCAGAGGCACCCAGCGGCCGATCGGCTCGTTTCCGCGGCGCACCCGCGCGCGGGCCTCGAACTGATAGACGAAGGCATCAGGTTGGTCGCGCACCCACTCCACCACGTGGGCCGGAAGGTCGTCGCCGACCTCCACCTCGGAGCCCAGGGGATCGGCGATGGTGCCGCGCAGCTCCTCCAGCACCAGCCCCGACTCCTCGAGCAGGTCGAGGAAACCCTCCCGGTTGAAGAACCGGATGTGGGTGCGGTCCAGGAGTCCGGTGTCGGTCAGGTCCCAGCGACCCTGGAGGTGCGCGAGCCGCAGCGACCCGTGCGCCACGTTCGGCAGAGAGATCACGACCTCCCCGCTCGGTGCGAGGAGCGGCAGGGCCGAGCGGAGCACCTCCGCGGGGTGTAGGAGGTGCTCGAGGACGTCGGCGAAGACCACCACGTCGAAGCTGCCCTGCTCGAAGTGATCGCCGAGCGAGTCGCGGTCGAGGTCGACGACGGCGACCTTCTCGAAGAGCTTGGCGGCGGTCGCCGCCGCGTCCGGGTCGATCTCGACTCCGCTGACCTTGCATCCCTGATCCATCAGGGCACGGCCCAGCTCGCCACGCCAGCATCCGACGTCGAGCACCCGCTTGCCGGGACCGACCAGTTCGAGCACCTGCACATGGCTCGTGTTGATGTTGGCACGATCAATCGCGACGTCGTAGTCAGGCACGCCCGGAAATCTACCGCCCCGGAGCGCCCAGGGCCCTACCGCCTGATTGGATGGAACCCATGCAGGACTGGTTCTACCTCGTCATCGGCATCCTGGCCGTCGCGGCCGTCGCGGCCGTGGTGGTCGTCGGCCTCGTCAGCACCCGGGTCCGCAGGCCGCGCCGACTGCCCGCCGAGGCGCGCGCCGACGTCATCGCGCCGGCGCC